>JAJDXV010000007.1 GCA_022823085.1 Candidatus Poribacteria bacterium | reverse complement strand
TTCAATTGTACGATTTGGATCATGGTTTTGCTTTACATATGTGCCCGTTCTTAGGAAAGATCGCGAGCGCAGCTCGCTCCTACAGAGGAAGACGTATCCATATATATAAAGTGAATAGGTACAATTGAATGGCCCTGTCTCGCCTGCAAAGGAGGCGGTATAAGCCCCAATTTAGACTGAAGATGTTGGGTTTCACTGCGTTCAACCCAACCTACGACCCATCAAAATAAGCATGACAGAACACTAAGTTCCCATTTCCCATGAGTTGAGATATTTCACCTGCTCATCCGTGAGTGTGTCGATTTCGACACCGAACGCTTGCAACTTCAGCTGTGCCACCATCTCGTCAATGGATTCAGGAACATCGTAGACGCGATTCTCAAAATTATCATGGTTCTTGGCAATGTATTCAAGAGACAGTGCTTGGTTCGCAAAACTCATATCCATAACGCTTGCTGGATGCCCCTCCGCGGCGGCAAGGTTCACGAGTCTACCTTCACCGACGAGGTAGAGTTTCCGACCATCCTCAAGCGTATAGGCATCCACATAAGGACGTGCAAGTTGTTTATCAACGCTCAATTTTTCAAGCACAGGGATGTCGATTTCAACATTGAAATGACCGGAATTCGCAATAATTGTGCCATCTTTCATCGCTTCAAAATGTTCTTTACGCAAGACATGAATATCACCCGTGAGTGTCACAACGAGACCCGCTTCTTGAACCGCTTCCTGCATCGGCATCACTCGGAACCCATCCATCACCGCTTCGAGTGCTTTCAAAGCGTCAACCTCAGTCACAATAACGTTCGCGCCTAATCCGCGTGCGCGGCTTGCGACACCTCTGCCACACCATCCATAACCGGCAACCACAACCGTCGTTCCAGCGATCAACAGGTTCGTCGCTCTGATAATACCGTCCAGCGTACTCTGTCCCGTGCCGTATCTATTATCAAAAAAATGTTTCGTCCGTGCATCGTTTACAGCAATAATCGGATATTTTAGGACACCTTCGGCTGCCATGCTCTTGAGCCGGATAACGCCTGTCGTTGTCTCTTCTGTTCCCGCCACAACTTGCTCAACCAAAGCAGGGTTTGTCTCTTCGGAATGGAGTCTCGAAACGAGGTCAGCACCGTCATCCATCGTAATTGTCGGTTGTAAATCGAGCGTGGCATCGATGTGTTTGTAATAGGTTTCTGTATCTTCACCGTTAATCGCAAATACACCGATCCCTTCGTCAACAACAAGCGACGCAGCGACATCATCCTGTGTGCTGAGTGGATTTGAGGCGCAGAGGACGGCTTCGGCACCGCCTGCTTTCAACGTTTTCATGAGGTTCGCCGTTTCAGTTGTGACGTGCAGACATGCGGCGACGCTGAGTCCATCTAAAGGACGCTCATTTTCAAATCTCGCACGGATAGAATCCAGCACCGGCATAAACCGGTTCGCCCAGTCAATCCGTTGTTTCCCAACCGCCGCGAGTTCTGTTGTTTTTATATCGTAATTCATCAATTTCCTTTTTACTATAATCTACCGGAGTTTTTCGACGTAATCGGTCTCTTCCCAAGTGAAACCGGGTTCCTCGCGTCCAAAATGCCCGTACGCAGCGGTATTCTGATAGATCGGTTGACGTAACTTCAACCGTTCAATAATACCTACCGGTGTTAAATCGAAATGCGCGTTGACAAGTTTTTCGAGTGCTTCCGCATCGCCAGTGCCAAACGTATCCACCATAACAGAAACCGGTTCACTCCTACCGATTGCATAGGAGAGCTGTATTTCGCACCGCGCTGCGAGTCCAGCAGCGACGAGATTTTTAGCAACGTGCCGCGCTGCATAAGTTGCACTCCGATCCACTTTCGTCGGGTCTTTCCCTGATAACGCGCCGCCGCCGTGCCGTCCCATACCGCCATAAGTATCAACAATAATCTTTCGACCTGTTAGGCCGGCATCTCCTTGCGGGCCACCCGTCACAAAACGTCCGGTTGGATTGATATGATATTTAATATCTGGGGACTCAAGGTTTTCAGGAATTATTTTTTTGATAACCTCATCAACAATTGCTTCTCTTAACTCGGTGTCGCTAACATCCGGATCGTGTTGGGCGGAGATAACAACAGTCGTCACGGCTTTAGGTTTGTCGTTGACATATTCAACTGTTACTTGAGATTTTCCATCCGGACGGACAAAGGGAAGGATACCCTCTTTACGTACCTTAGCTAACCGCCGTGTCAATTGGTGGGCGAGGGTAATCGGCAGTGGCATCAATTCAGGTGTCTCGGTACATGCGTACCCAAACATTAACCCTTGATCCCCCGCACCGCCAGGGTTGACACCCATCGCAATATCGGGAGACTGTTTGTCAATGATACTCAGTACAGCACTTCGCTCAGCATCAAAACCGTATTCAATATCGGTGTACCCGATATCGGTAAGCACTTTTCGCGCGATCTGTTGCGCATCGTAGTTTGCCGTCGTCGTAATTTCACCGGTAATAACGGCAAGGCCTGTCGTAACTAAAGTTTCACAACCCACTCTGCCCATCGGGTCCGTCGTAAATATGGCATCAAGTACCGCGTCAGAGATCTGGTCTGCGATCTTGTCCGGGTGTCCCTCAGTGACAGATTCGGACGTAAACAGAAAATTCCTGCTCAATTCCACGTCTCCTCGTTTACGTATCTATTTCCACATGATTTCATAGGGCAAGTCTCTTTAGTGTTGTGCCACTCCAAAATTGACTGAAAATGTTGGGTTTCATTGCGTTCAACCCAACCTACAATCCATCAAAATAAGCATGACAAAACACGAATCGCCAAGTCGCTGAAATAAAAAGAGGCAAGGGGTGGGTACATCGACCCACCCGTACAATTGTCATTCCGAAACTATAGATTTGAGACGAAAGCACAAAAAACACTAATTTTCGGAATCCTTCGCGCTCTCGGCTTCCTCTGTACTTTCGGAATCTTTCGCATCCTCGGCGTTTTCAGTATCCTCAGCACTTTCAGTATCTTCGGTGGTCTCAGCATCCTCAGCACTTTCAGCCTCTTCGACGACTTCAACACTTTCAACGTTCTCAGTGCTTTCAGCCTCTTCGACGACCTCAACACTCTCAACACTTTCAGTGCTTTCAGCCTCTTCGACGACTTCAACACTTTCAACGTTCTCAGTGCTTTCAGCCTCTTCGACGACCTCAACACTTTCAACCTTTTCAACGTTCTCAGTGCTTTCAGCGTTTGACTTACCCATTTCTTGTTTGAGCAAGGCTCCCAATGCTGTGACAGTCTCTTCGTGTGCTGGCATTTGTCGTCGCGGTTCACGTTCGCGCCGCGGGCGGGAAGAACGCTCAGGACGCGTCCGTTGCGGTCTCTCCTCCTCTGGTGCAGCAGCGCGCGCTTGCTCAGCAAGGAGTGCCTTCAAACTCAACCCGATACGCCGATCCTTGGGAGACAAATTGATAACCTTTAAGTCCAACTCGTCGCCTACGGAAACGACCTCTTCCGGCTTTTCGATGCGACGTTCAGCGAGTTCCGAAATGTGAATTAGGCCTTCAATACCTTCTTCAAGCTTGGTAAATGCACCAAAACTTGTAAGATTGACGATCGTACCACGCACGACAGAGCCGACCTTATATTTTTCGGGCACTTCTGCCCACGGGTCAGGCTGTGTCTGCTTGAGTCCCAATGAGACGCGACGCTCATCGGCATCAATCTGTAGCACGACGACTTCAATCTCGTCCCCTTCTTTTAGCGCTTCATTCGCCGCGGTACCACGCTTGGTCCACGAGAGATCAGAGGTATGGATTAACCCATCAATTCCGGGTTCAATTTCGACGAACGCCCCGAAACTGGTTATATTTCGGATACGTCCGGTAATCTTACTCCCTTCAGGCGACCGCTGTTCTAAAAGTTCCCAAGGGTTTTGCTGTAACTGCTTGAGGCCAAGCGATATGCGTTTATCTTCCCTCGAAATTTCGAGTACAACGGCTTCAATTTCATCACCCTTATTGACGATTCGGGAGGGCGCGACGTTCCGGCGGGTCCATGCCATCTCAGAGACGTGGATCAGTCCTTCAACGCCTTCTTCAAGTTGTAAAAACGCACCGTAGTTCACAATGTTGACCACAACACCTTGAACCGTAGACCCGACAGGATATTTCTCATCAACGTTTTCCCACGGATCCTCAGTCATCTGTTTCAACCCCAACGAAATCTTCTCGTTGTCTTGACCGATACCGATGACTTCGACTTCAATTTCATCGCTGACAGAAACGACATCAGAGGGATGATGGATTCGCTTCCAAGACATATCCGTCTTATGAAGCAGCCCGTCAACGCCGCCGAGGTCGACAAACGCCCCGAAAGCGGTTATGTTTTTCACGACACCTGTAATCCGTTGCCCGACCTCAAGCGTGCTGAGAATCTCCGCCCGCTTCTTGACGAGTTCGGTCTCTAACCATGCGCGACGCGATAAAACGATGTTATGCCGTCGCTTACTGAGACTGATAACTTTCATATCGAGCGTTTGCCCTACATACTGTTCAAGGTTCTGGATAGGGCGCAACTCAACTTGTGAAGCCGGTAAAAAACCGCGTAGAGACCCGACGCTCACCCGTAAGCCGCCTTTAATCCGTTCAGTAACACGACCTTTTACGGGTTCACCTGAATCATGTGCCGCCGCGATCTCGTCCCAAATGAGTGTTTGATCGGCGATCTTCTTAGAAAGAACGATCTGCCCTTCCGAATCTTCACGCCGGACAATATAGACATCGATTTCATCGCCAACTTGGACACCCGGTAGATCATTGTCTCCAGGTTCAAATTCCGCTGCGGGGATGTACCCCTCCGATTTAAAACCGATGTCAATCATCACTTCATCACGGGTGACATCTACGACAACACCTTTAACAATCTCTCCGTCCGTAAACGCTTTTATTGAATTATCATACGCTTCCTCAAGAGATTCTGCGCTCATTGGTTCCAATGACTCTTCCGACGCATCGGACGCATCCTCAGATGCTGTTTCATCGGCAGGTGTTTCTACCTCTTCTTCAGCCGTCGCGTCAGCCTCGGCGACAACGGTTTCTACAGCCGCTTCGGGGGCAGATTCATCAGGGGGTGGTGTCGCTTCTTCCTCGGAATCAGCGTCGCCAACAGTCTCCGCTACCGGTTCTTCCGATGGCGCGTCATCATCAGCCTGTTCGGAATCAACATCGTCAGGAGCCGTTTCCACTGCATCGCTCGTGCCTTCTCCTTGCACCTCAACATCTGCCTCGGTTGCTGAAGCTGTCTGTTCAGCCTCTGGAGTCTCTGCCTCGCTCGCTACTTCCTGATTCATTTCAGCTGATCCTTCAGCTGAGTGCTTTTCTTCTTCCACCTCAACAGTGGACGCATTTGTATTTGCCTGTTCGTTGTTCATCAAGATACCTGGTCCATAAAAAACGCGTGACAGCGTTAATCCGCCAGTTCCTCCTTATATTCAAAGTGCTTTTAACACTTTACAAATCGGTTACGCAATAGTATACCATAAATGTTTAAAGAAAAGCAACAAGATTTTTTTATCAACGCAATTTATTTTTTTTCCTACGTCTCTTCCCGGAACAAAACCTCACCCCATCGCGTATAAATCGAAAATTTTAATTGACTTTTTTATACTTTTTCTGTAAGATTTAAACAAGGTTCTCAGAGCCGCAAACAGTTTCAATTTATAAGAGGTGACTACAATGGATTCGACAAAATTAATGAAGCTTCGGGAGGAGTCTGGCATCAAAATCCTTGAGATTAAAACAGACTTGAGCAGCTACGCAGCATCTGACTTACGGAAGGTACTTGAGGATCTCTTAGCAGAGAAAGTGGAGAGAGTCGTCGTTAATCTGAGTCAGGTGAGCCATATCAACAGTACCGCCGTTGGTGCGCTTGTCGGTGTCGCGAAACGGCTCCGCCAAAACGGTGGGGATCTTAAAATTTGCGCGCTTGCAGACAACTTAACGCGCACGTTCAATTTAATCGGTGCATCCAGTGTCGTCGAAATCTATGAATCCGAAAATAGCGCCCTCGCCGCATTTTAACACGAAGTCGCATCCGCACATGGCAAACGCAGATATTAAACTTAAAATACCGAGTGCTGTCTTCTATATAGACCCGGTCCGCGCGTTTATCGGCAACCTCGCCAAAAATCTCGGATTCTCCAGAAAACGCGTGGCAGACATCCAATTGGTCATCGATGAAATTTGTAGCAACGCAGTACATCACGGTTCAATTGATGCTACCGTCGGCGTTGAACTACAAATCAGGAGCAGCGCGCACGCACTGGAAATTTTAGTGCGGGACACCGGTTCGCGGCATAAAGGTAAAAAAAACTGGCTAACACACGAACGACTCTCAGAAATTGAAACCAACCGATCCCCAAGCAACGAAGGCGGACACGGTATTTTTATCGCAAAATCGCTCTCGGATACCTACAAAATGGAAATCAACGCAACAGGCGGGACCGATGTACGCGTCGTTTTTCAACTTCTAAAACCAGCGGATACGAAACCGTAGCCTCTCATTCGGCGACTTCAATCGCAATAAGCGTTAGATCATCCTCTTTCGGACAGGCACCTGCGAAGGTATCAACCGCCTCAGAGATGCTCGCTATCAGATGGGCAGCCGATTGTTTCGCGCAGGCACACGCCAATTTTTGGAGCCGTTCCGCCGTAAACTCCTCACCCTGCAAGTTCTTCGCTTCATAAACACCGTCTGTATAGAGTAGCAGCCGACTCGACCGGTCGAACGGATACTGCATCGTCTCATAAACCGATTCCTGCCAAATTCCCAAACCGTTTCCTGCGTGTTTATCACCGATAGCGGCGTACATCTGTTCATCGGAATTGTACAAAAGCGGGAATGAGTGCCCAGCATTCGCACAGATAAGCACACCTTTAGCGACATCGATGATCCCACAGAACGCCGTTGCGAACATAAACAAGCGTGAACTAATCAAATCGTTGAAACGGGTATTCAGTATTTCAAGAAGGTATCCCGGATTGTCTTTAATCTGTTGTTGGAATTCCGCTAAGATTGTTTTAATGAAAACGGTTACGAACGCAGCTGAAACACCGTGTCCCATAACATCAGAAATAAAAACACCGAGTCGGTTCGGTGCGATCTCCCATATATCATAGAAATCTCCGCCAACTGCCATTTCCGGGCAACAACTCGACGCAATGCGAAATCCTGATAACTCCTGTACACCATTCTGTGGAATCAGTATCTCCTGAATGCTCCGCGCCATTTGAAGTTCTTCTTCGAGTCGGGAATTATGTTCCGCGAGCGTATCCTGATACCCCTTAATCCGCAATAGCGATCGGACACGTGCGAGTACTTCGACACTATCAAAAGGCTTCTCAATAAAATCGTCTGCGCCCACCTCAATCGACTTAATCCGATTTTCGCGCGTATCGCGGAGGGCGGTTATCATCACAACCGGGATAAATTCAGTCGCTTCATCTGCCCGAATCCGTTCAACGACCTCAAAGCCGTCCATCCTCGGCATATTAATATCCAAGAGAATGAGGTCCGGCATCTCTTTCTCTACGACTTCAAGTGCCTCAAGCCCATCTCCAGCGGTATAGACGGTATATCCGCGCGCCTTGAGCTGAATCTGGAGGATTTTGACGTTCCGTGGCTCATCATCAACGACGAGAATCTTCGAGGTTTCTTGGCGTTGAGAAATTGCTTCATTGCTCATGTCTCTGACCTTCTCAGGTGAGTTTCTACACGTTCAACCAGTATCTTAATGTCAATCGGTTTACTGAGATAATCATCACATCCAGATTTGAGGATCCGTTCCCTGTCGCCGGACATCGCCGCAGCCGTTAACGCGATAATCGGTATATCTACCCACGCCAAATTCGCTTTGATCCGTCTCGTTAGATCCTCACCGCTTTGTCCCGGTAAGGCGATATCCATGAGAATCAGATGCGGGATCGCGTCCTCCAAACTTGCAAGTGCCTCGATAGCATCAGTCGCTTCGACAACTGTATAGCCTCTTGATTGCAGAACAATCCGTACAACCTTCCGGTTTAGTTCCTGATCTTCAATGACCAAGACGCGTTTCTGTGTTTCTGTGTGTCCATCGTCTGGAGGTGAGTTTTCAGTTCTCACGGGCTGTCCCCTATTTTAAACCGGCAGTCGTGTCAAACCACCGCGCCTTTACTCGCTATACGACTTCATCAGAATCACCATGAGTGCTCTGTTCCGACTGGTGTAGCGGCATCCGCAAGGCGAAGTTGCTCCCTTTACCTTCCTCGCTTTTGACGCTGATTTCTCCGCCGTGCAGCATGATAAGCCTGCGCGTCAATGCTAAACCGAGCCCAGTCCCACCATACCGCCGCGATTTCGAGGTGTCAATCTGTGTAAAGGGCGCGAAAAGTTTAGCCTGATCCGCTTCCGCAATACCTATACCGGTATCACTCACCTCGGCACGCAGCTCTGTTGCAGTGACTTCGAGCCGCGTCGAAACTTTACCGCTTTCCGGCGTAAATTTTACCGCATTGGACAATAAATTGTAAAAGATCTGTTTAAACTTGACGCGATCCGCCTGAATCATATCATCACAATTGTAGGTCAGGGTAAGTTTCAAATTCTTTTTCACAGCGAGTGCGGTAATAATAGCGTTGACTTCTTCGACCGCCTCTACAACAGAAAATTCCTCCAATTGTAGCACCATCTTCCCGGCTTCAATCTTTGAAAGGTCAAGGATATCGTTGATCATCTCCAAGAGATGCTGCCCACTAATATGGATGTCATTGATACATTCTTTCTGTTCGGCGTTAACGGTACCGACGAGCTCATCGCGCAGTATCTCCGCGAACCCGATAATCGCATTTAAAGGTGTCCGTAGTTCATGGCTCATGTTTGCAAGAAAATCGCTTTTGGCGCGACTCGCCTGCTCAGCCGTCTCCATGGCTCGCTGCATCACCTTTTGGGTTTTTATTCGCTCTGTAACGTCGAGCGCCATACTAATGCCGAGCTGTCTTTTATCAGGTAGTGCACCCAGTAACGACGAACTAAATTCCCAAATCCGCCTTTTGCCGGACTTCGTAAAAATCTCGTATTCACCTTCTACGACGCGACCGGTGGAACTATACAACTGTTCGAGATGTGATTCGATGCTATCAGGTTCTTGACTGTTCGTCTGTGCCAACCAATTTGGAATCGTAGGTACATCTTCGAGCGTGTACCCTGTTAACTCTGTCCATGCGCGACTAATTTGCAGGACCTCACCATCCTCGGCATGAATCATAATCGGCAGTGGCGCGTTCAAGACTGCCCGACGAAACCGTTCCTCACTGTGTTGTAACTCAATCTCTGCCTGTTTGCGGTCAGTGATATTTGTTGATGCCATGACGAACCCGATCAATTCGCCGTCCTGTTGAATCGGACCGAGGCAGGAAGCATACCAATACCCACTCATCAGTCCTTGAACTTCGTAGGTAGCCACCTCACCCGTTGCGATGACCTTTGCACAAGCTTCTCTAAGCCGTCCGTGATGTTCTTCCGGGAGGAAATCAAAAACGCTCTGCCCAACCATATCTTGAGGTTTCAAATCGAGGGTTAGCGGAAGTCTATTGATAAACTCAAGCCGATAATCGAGATCGATCGTTGAGATAATATCCGGCACACTCTCAACAAGCGAACGCCAATTCGCCTCAGAATCTCGCAGGGCTTGCTGCGCGCGATAGTACTCAGTTATATCGCGAGAGATACCACAAGTCCCAATAATACGGCCTTCTCTATCCCGAATCGGTACTTTCGTTGTTGACACCCAGGTATCTTGTTCATCGGGCCACGTCTCTTTTTCCTGTTTCCCTTCCATCGGTTTCCCGGTCTTGATAACGTCCTGTTCGTCTTGGTATGCCTGTTGCGCGTGCTCACGTGTAAAGAAATCAAAATCCGTTTTATTCACGGCATCTATCGGGTTTTCCAAGCCGAACTGGGCCGCCAAGGAACGGTTAATTCGGATAAACCGACTCTCGCGATCTTTAAAATAAATATGGTCAGGGGTATGATCCATTAAAGTATGTAACAGATCGCCTTCTTGTACATGTTGTACCACGAGCTGCTGGAAACGAATCTCCGCCTCTTTTACTTTTGCCTCAAGTCGCTTCTGTCGGCTAATATCGGTTGCGACGATGTAACAGTGCCTCTTCTCTGGCACCTTCGTTACACGCCACCTGAACCATTTGTAGGATTCATCTCGGCACCGTAAGCGGCTTTCAAAGGTCGCATCGTGTTCTTCTCCGGCTTCAACTTCTTCGATTCCGGCAACCGTTTTCTGTCTATCTTCTGGGTGTACAAACGCCGGCCAGGGTTGGTTTCGGAGTTCCGATTCGGTGAATCCGAGAGCGTCTTCCCATGCGGCGTTAAGCGGCGTGAAGCTGCCGTCACAACTGATACAGGCGAACATATCCGCGGAGATCGCCAAAACACCGCGAAAATCGATGCGGTCCTCTGTCTGTTCCTTGAAAGTTGCGTCATTAGGCTTCATGGCTGCCTCCGGGAAATACGAGGTAGGCACACTATGCGTATTGCGTTAAATCTATCTCGTTACCAGAACCGCGCGGTTCGCGAGTTTGACAACGGTTTGTGTCGTACTCTGGAAAACGAGTTCGTACAATCTACCGTGATGACTTGCACTCAACGCGATGAGATCGCAATCACTTTCATCAGCGTTTTCTAAGATATTTGTGACCGTAAAACCACGAGCGGTAAGGAATTCCGTTTGAACATCATAGTATTTTAAGTACGCTTCCATCTGCTGTCTAATCTGTGTCGCTTCCGGTTGTGTACTTGAAAGTGCAAGTCCAACGACCCCGGCCTTTGTCAACTCACCGATTTCGGCAACAAGTCCCAAAGCGTGGTCGGAATAGATATCACCGTGGTGAACAGCGAGTATTTTCCGTAGAAGTGTACACTGTTCATGGACCACGATGATCGGTCTTGTGATATGTTGCAAAACATCGTCTATTTGGTTTTGAATAAGTTTTAATCGGCGTTTTCGGACATCTTCTGGCAGTCCGACGACGACAAGGTCCGCGGAGCGAGCGACTTCGCAAATCATCTGTCTCGGGTTTCCAGCGACAGCCTCAACATGGTAGTCCAGAAAATCGTAGAGGGCGCATTCCGCTTCCGTTCGCCGGAGAACAGTCGCTGCGACATCAGCATTCCCACCATGGCTGCTGTCTTGAAAGAAAACGCACGATAGATGCGTCCCTAAAAGCACTGCTAACTGACCGGCGTATTCAAAGGCGTTCTTTTCATAATCCGTATCGCCGATAGCGACGAGGATATTTTTGATCATGAGACTTTTCCCTTATTGGTGCAATACAGTCGAGTCTTACTTATAGGTGGTCATTTAAACTAAAAACGAACTGCGTCTCGAACGTACAGCAACTCATCTTACTTACGAATGGCGCAGCAAAGCAGCAACGGCATCATCCTCACTCTCATAACTCTTGAAGACGGTGATTAATCGTGCCATAACAATGAGATTTTTCACATGTTTGTTCACGTTAACCACCGCAATCTCACCGCCGTGCGGGTGAATATCAGAATACACTTTCATGAGCGCACCAAGACCAGAACTATCCATCGCGGTTACCCCTTTGAAGTCAAATACCAACTTCGCTGGTGAGGCGCGCACCGCAAGTGTCTCTGACATAGTTTCGGAGACTTCTTCGATGCCCGGGGCGATAATTCTACCGCTCAGTTTAAATATAACGACCCCTTCTCTCTCAGACACGGTGATTGCCATAATGTACTCCTAATGCCATAGTCGATTTCGATCGTAGGCGCGTTCCGCTCTCTCACTTATTGACTTTTACTTGCCAAGCCTGCGACTGCAGCATCTTCGTCGTCAAAATGTTCAAAGATACTGATGAGGCGGCTGCGGACAATCAGGTTTTTGATATTTTTCCCGACATGGATAACACCAATAGACCCTTTTTTACGCGTCGCTGCGACATGCGCGCCCATCAGGGTACCAAGACCCGAACTGTCCATCATCGTAACACGCTCAAAATTAATAAGGATCCGGGGTGCCTCAGACGCATCTATCTGTGATGTGATAGCGTCTCGTAACTCTGATACTGAGGATCCCATTATTTTCCCACTCGGTTCTAAAATCGCAACGCCATCTCTTTGACGGATCGTAGTTGCCATGATTTTCTCCTTCTTTACATTTGTTAGGAAACAGATACGACCAACTCATTACCCTTATTTTACACTATTTTCAAATTATTTGTCAACCTACAAATTGCATCGCAATCAAATTTCGTTTGTTTTTATTTTGAAAATCCGGTATAATTGCCACTAAATTCTCCAATAGACTGAAAGGGATACAATGTCTAACGAATACCGCCCCGTGCGAATTAAGGACCTCCCCGAAAATGAACGTCCGCGTGAACGACTTCATAAGTACGGGCCAGAGATTCTGAAGGATTCAGAACTATTAGCGATTATTCTCAAGAGTGGCTTCCAAGGAACGAGTGCCATCCAACTCGGTGAACAGATCCTTATAGCACTCGAAGGCGATCTCAAACGGATGGCTGACTACAAATCCAAGCAATTTGAGAAGATCAAAGGTGTCGGTGAAGCGAAAGCAGCACAGATCGTTGCAGCGTTTGAACTCGGAAAACGACTTGCACGCTTCCATGCCGACCGAGATAAAATCACCTCACCCTCCGATGTTGCAGACCTCATGATGTCCAAAATGCGCTACCTACAGCAGGAAATCGTCTGCGTCTTATGCCTTGATACCAAGGGTGGAGTCACAACCAAAGGTCTCGGTGGAAACGCTGAGGCTTTGGATACGTTGACTTGGGGCAAAAGGTTGGGAGAAGCAACAGTTTTTGAAGGGACACTCAACGCCAGTGTCTTTCACCCACGCGAAATCTTCCGGTTCGCCATCGAGGAATCGGCGAACTCAATCGTACTCGCCCATAACCACCCATCCGGTGATCCACAGCCGAGCCAGGAAGACATCCGGGCAACGAAGCAATTGATTGAGGCGGGAAACCAGATCGGGATTAAAGTGTTGGACCACATTGTCATCGGAGACGGGATCTTCGTCAGTCTAAAAGAGGAAGGTTTTATCTAAAAAACAGGGTTCATCTCGTCTGACGCTGTCGAACGACCTCGTATAGCAGGATACCGGCTGCAACTGAAACATTCAACGACGCGATCTTGCCCAACATCGGCAGATGCACAAGGTAGTCACATTTCTGTTTGACAAGCCGTCGGATACCGGTCCCTTCACTCCCGAGAACCAGACATAACGGAACGCTAAAATCTGCATCCGTATACAGATACGATGCCTCGCCTGCAGCACCCGCGACCCAGATGCCTGCATCTTTAAGTGCGTCCAAAGTCCGTGCAAGGTTTGTTACCTTGACGATAGGGATATGCGCGGAGGCACCCGCCGACGCTTTATGAACCGCAGGTGTGATGCCAACGGCGCGGTCCTTCGGAATGATAACAGCATCCGCATTCGCCGCTTCAGCAGTTCTAAGAATCGCACCAAAATTCCTTGGGTCCTGAACACCGTCTAACATCACCAATAGCGCGCTATCTCCACTACGCTGTATATCGGAAAGTATGGATGACAGGTCGCTATAATGCACAGGTCTAACGACCGCAACAACGCCTTGGTGTGGTAGTGAAGGTTCAAGTCTATCCAACTCGCGCCGTGCACAGTATTTTATCGGAATCCCAGCCTGTTCCGCCATCGCAACAATTTGACGGATACGCGCATGCCTATTCCCCTCGGTGATGAAGAGCCTTTCTACACCTTGGGTCCCGCTCTGTAAACACTCTATGACTGGATTTCTACCAACAATGTACTTGGACATCGTCAAATAAGAACGGGCGGATTCAAAAAAATCCGCCCTCTAAGGTTAATCACCACGGACAAACTTAATATCAGGTCCACGCGGGGTGATTTTGATGTCTGGGTCTGCCGCTTGACACTGGACGCAGGTAATAGCACCAACGTTCGCATTCTCCATCCGTGGCGCGAGTTTCCCCAATTTAAACGCGAAACTTAAAATGTCGTCTGCTGGGATTTGCCCATCACACACGCCGCAAGGGATTACCCCTCCTGATTTGACTTTTGTTAAAAGTTCTGAAGCTTTCATAGGGTCCTCTCCTGATCATCAATTGTTGACAAGTTTCAATCCTCGTTAGCAAACAGTTTAGCACAAATCATCTATAGGAAGTAACGTTCCTTCTGTTTATCCGATTCGTATTCTCTGTAAGCCTCTTGCGCCGTGTCCACTTCGGAAACCTCAGCGACCGGCACATCCCACCAAGATTCATAACCCGGAACTTGCTCGTCGTAATCTACATCAATCTTTACAACTGTTGTCTGCGGTGCTTCGCGCGCTTCATGCAGCGCAGCTTTCAGACTCTGCAAAGTCGTCGCTTCAATAACTTTAGCCCCGAGGCTGGCGGCATTCGCTGCGAGATCCACCGGCAAAAATTCGCCAGAGAGTTCGCCACTCGCCTCGTCACGGTATCGGAAACGCGTGCCAAACCCCTGTACACCTGTCGCACGCGATAAACCACCGATGCTGCTATGTCCGTCATTATTGACCAAGACAATAATCAGTTTATAGCCTTCCTGAATCGATGTAATAATCTCCTGTGCTAACATCAGATACGAACCATCGCCGACCATAACATAGACATCACGACTCGGATCCGCCATCTTGATGCCTAACCCACCGGCGATTTCATATCCCATACACGAATAACCGTATTCCAAGTGGTACTGTTTCGGGTTACGGGTCCGCCATAATTTATGTAAATCTCCCGGCATGCTACCGGCAGCACAAACCATGACATCTTCAGGACGTGAGAATTCATTGACGACACCAATAACTTCACTCTGGCTCGGTAGCGGCCCGTGTCCGAGATGGTAAAGCCGATCCACCTCGGATTCCCATTCCGCACGACATTTTTCAATCTGTGCAGCATAAGCCGCGTCAACCTGATAGTCCGCAACAGCGGTAGCGAGTTCCGAAAGTGTGACACGTGCGTCGGCGACAAGCGGTAGCGCAGCGTGTTTATAAGCGTCAAATTCGGTAACATTGATACCGATAAAACGGACATCCGGGTTCTGAAAAGCGGTTTTAGAGGCAGTCGTAAAATCGCTCAAGCGTGTACCGATAGCGATAACCAAGTCCGCCTCCCGCGCTGAGACATTCGCGCCTGGCGTACCCGTTACACCTACCGCACCGAGATTCTGTGGGTGATTATACGACAGGGACCCTTTACCAGCGAAGGTCTCACCGACCGGAATACCGGTACGCTCGACAAACGCAGCAAGTTCTGCCGTCGCTTCACTGTAGATAACACCACCACCAGCGATGATTAACGGACGTTTGCTCTCACGGATCCACGCCACTGCTCGATTCAACAGCCCTGCGTCTGCCCGAGTCCGAGGAATTGTATAGACGCGCTTCTCAAAGAGCTGCGACGGATAATCGTACGCCTCTGCCTGTACGTCTTGTGGAAGTGCCAACGTGACGGTCCCCGTCTCGGCTTGCGAAGTCAGCACCCGCATCGCCTCCGGTAAGGCTGTGATGATCTGTTCGGGACGATTAATCCGGTCCCAATAGCGTGAAATCGGCTTGAAGCAATCGTTCACCGAATAGTCCTGTGAGCTCGGAGATTCCAACTGCTGCAATACGGGGGCGACTAAACGGGTAGAGAAAATATCGCCCGGTAGCAGGAGCACAGGTAACCGATTGATAGTCGCCCCTGCGGCACCCGTAATCATGTTCGTCGCACCCGGTCCGATAGAAGTCGTGCAAGCGAAGGCGCGTAAACGGTTGTTCATCTTCGCGAATGCAGCAGCGGTATGCACCATCGACTGTTCATTCCGTGTCTGATAGAAGCGAAAAGAATCGGCGTACTGATGCAGTGCTTGTCCAATCCCTGCGACATTCCCATGACCGAAGATGCCGAACATCCCGGCGAAAAATTGTCCTTCGTTTCCATCCCTTTCAACATACTGTTGTTGAAGAAATTCAACGATGGCTTGTCCCATCGTAAGTTTCTTTGTGTCCATATCTTTTAATTTTCCTTGCAGTTCGTTGAGGAGGGTTTTCTGAAAACGCTCCTTTCCGTTCGTTATGTTTGCCAACCGCCGCGTTCTGCGACAAATTCATCAACTTCAGGCATTGTTGGCATAAAATTAGCACAACCGTGCCGTGTTACCACAATCGCGCCTGTCGCATTGCCAAGACGTGCGGACTTCTCCCACCCCCAACCGCTGAGGTTCCCGTAGACAAAACCGCTCGCAAAGGCATCACCCGCGCCGAGCGTGTTGTACACTTCAACAGGAAAAGGTGCCGCATGAATGACATCGCCGCTTGCAAGATGGACATCCGCCCCTTCAATACCACGCTTGACTATCAACGCTTTCGGACCAGCACCTAAAAGCGTTTGAATCGCATGCGTCATATCTCCTTGAATCGTAGGATTCGAGATTTGGGAATGTTCAATCGTGAGTTGTGATAAATCCGTAAGTGTAGCCGCCTTGATCTCCTCTTCCGTCCCGATAGCGATATCAATATACCGCAAAGCGGATCGGACGACAACACCGAATGCACGTGGATCATGCCATTGATCTGCTCGGAAATCGAGGTCCAAAAAGACGCGGCAACCGATGGCTCGCGCTTTCTCAGCAGCATAGAGCGTCGCGCTCCGGCTCGGTTCTTTACTCAAACCGGTCCCCGATATCAACACCGCACGACTTTCGGCAATAGGTGCCGCGAGCACATCGTCAATCGTAAGTTCAATATCCGCGCAATTGTCTCGGTAATAGATAAGCGGGAACCGATCCGGCGGTTCAATACCGAGGACGACAGCACTCGTCCGATGTTCCGGTTTGCACGGTATAAACCGCGTTTCAACGCCTTCCGCCTTCAAAAACTTGAGCAGAAACTCGCCAACTGGGTCCTCACCGACAGCCGTCAATAACGCAGCCTGAAGCCCCAACCGCTGAACACCGACGCTGATATTCGTAGGACACCCGCCCACAAAGGCACCGAAACTCTTGATGTCTGGAAACGCAGCCCCGATGTCGTTCGCATATAAATCTATAGAACTGCGTCCGATGGTAAGAATATCGTACATTTTCATTTTGAAGCCACGGCGTTTTTGAATTTCTGATGCTCCTCAGCAAATTTACGGGTTAGAAGAAACGCGTCATTCCCGCAGGCAATCAGTTGAACTCCTGAACGCAACCACTGTTCACCGCTCTCGAAATCGTTGACATAACAGCCTAAAGCGATATTGTGTGCCTGCGCACGTCTGATAATTTCTCTGATAGCGTCTAAAAGGTCCGGGTGGTTAAGTTCACCGGAGATCCCCATAGATGTAGATAAATCATAGGGACCGATGAACAGAACATCTAATTCACCGGTGCTGAGGATGTCGTTTAGATTTTCGACAGCTTTGACGGTCTCAACCTGTCCGATAGTGAGGATTTCTTGATTTGCGTCGCGCACGTATTTTCGGGTATCCAGTTTAGTGAAATCACCATAATCGGTATGTCCGATACCGAATGCGACGCCGCGGTCACCTTCGGGTGCGTATTTCGTCCACATCCTAATTTTTTCGATATCTTCGCAGGATTCAACGCGCGGGATCATCACACCTGTAGCACCCGCATCAAGTACACGAGAGAGAAAATAGCGTTCAAGTGCCGGCACTCGCACAATACAGGGCAGATTCGCGCCGCGAGCGTTCCGAACGATCCGTCCGACAGTCTCTATAGAAAAAGAACTGTGCTCCAAATCGGCGATCATAAAGTCGGCACCGGCACTTGCAAGGAGCGTCGCAATCGCCGACCCACCGAATTCAAGTACAAAGGTCCCAACAAGAATTTCTCCACGTTGTAAAGATATTTTCACGTTGCACGACCTTTTAGTTCACAACCGGGATTTCCGACACCAATTTTTGTGCTTCGCTAACCATTTTCGTCGGAACAGACATCTTTTCACCAATCGCTAAAATCAATAGGTAAAAGTCGTAAGCAGTTTGTAATTCATTATTAAGGTGCGCACTTTCAGCAGCGTTGAAATAACAGACTGTCGCCATTCTGTGGCACTCTTCAACCTGGGATAACATATTCGCGTAGCCGTGATTGAAGGCAGCAAGGATATAACATTTCCCTGCTTCTTCCCATGAACGCTGGAGCTCAAACTGGCGTGCAAGCCGCGTATAGTAGTTGGCACCTTTCTTAGCATTACTTCTCGCGAGCCGTTGTTTCTCAGCAACTGTGTAAGCGAATCGAGCGCGCGTGTAGCAGTTGGCAACAAGTTCTAAATCGTCTTTCTTAAGAAAACCGCCAGCCTGTTTCTGATAGAACCTGCCTAACTTATTATAAAGCGAAAGCCACTGTCGTGTCCGTCCCTGTTGTTCATAAATTTGGATCTGTTGGAAAATGCGAAGGGCTTCCTCTTCATGTGGATACTGTACATCGCTATGGATTTGATCAAGTAGATATTCCGGTGAGGCTTCCTCAATGAGATGCCGGTAACTACCTGCCGCTTTGACCTGCGGTTGGATCGGCGTTATCTCCGCCGTTTCTTCCGGCCCCATTTTCTGATGCTCAAGCCAGGTACGGAGGTCCATACTCTCACTGTCCGGCAATTTCTGAATAAGCGCGACGACTTCTTCGACAGTCGGATTTTCTGAGAGTGGGATGTTGATCGTATTGAGCTTTTGAAATAGGTTATCAACAACCTTGGATAAGCCTTGATCATCAATCCAGAGGCGACTCGCTTTGTGAAGTTCAGTGATCGCATTCGTATAATTTCGGGTCTCCGCATAGCGGACAGCGAGTGTATAATATTTTTCGGTCTGGGTTAACAGTTTTTCGCGTTTGGCTCCCTCCTCTTTCTGCCGTCGCTGAAAAAAGAGGTTTTGATTGATCCGTTCGGCATCCGAAAGCGAGAGGCGGAAGGTCTTGCGGTAGCGTTCAAGGGCTTCCACCAATTTTGGGTTGCTGGAATTGGCACTTGCATCAATTAACTCAGAAGCCTGTTTGATGTATTCGTCTTGTCGAATACGATCGAGTTCGTTGTACATCTCCGTCGCGCTTTGGTGGCGTTCCGAGAGTTGACGATGGAGCGCTTTTTGTAAAAAATTGCGAAGGATTTCCGGGCATCTCTCAATCTCTTCTATTTCGCCAGCAGCCTTCTTTTTATCTAGCTCCTTATTCCCGCCTGAGAACGGGAACCGTCCGGTTACGGCTTGATACAGAATGAGTGCTGTAGAATAGAGGTCGGCCCGAAAATCATAGGCACCATAAGTCTGTTCGGGCGCCATGTAGCGGCGTGTGCCTGCCACAGTTTCCGCGAATTCGGTTGTTTCACCAAAGATGCGCGCAATGCTAAAGTCTGCAACCTTCGCCTGTTTGTCAGTCGTGAGTAAGATATTTGGCGGTTTGATGTCTCGGTGCATAATCTTGTGTGCATGTGCCGCCTTTAAGCCGCGACAGATGTCCAAACCGATATTAAGCGTATCTGTTAATCCGAGCGCGCCTTCCTGCATAAGTTCGTGAAGACTTTTCCCTTCAACAAATTCCATTACAATCCAGGCAACGTAGTCATCTTCTCCCGGTTCAACGGTATGAATAGAGACGATATTGGGGTGCCCCCAAATTTTTGACATCGCCTGAAATTCTGTCAGCAAAAATTTCATTCGGCTTGCAGGGTATGCAGTCTTTGCTAAGGCTTTAATCGCAACCTCGCGGTTCGTCATCTCCTCGCGCGCGCGGAAAACCGCGGAGAAACCCCCCGAACTAAGATATTCCAGCAACCTATATTTACCTAAGATCAATTGATCAATCTGCATAACGGCATCTTAATACGAACAAAATACAACCAGAAACACAACCCCTAACAATCAGATTAGCAAAATTCAGACGAATTGTCAACAGAAAAACAGATTTTCAGCGGATTTAGGCGGATTTGGTCTCTGAACGCGCCTGTTCGACCGCCTTGACCAACTTCTCAGCTCTTTCAGTGAGAAGCGCGAACTCCTTCGCTTGAATCAATTGATTATTAACAAGCGCACTCCCAACACCCAAAGCAGACGCGCCGGCAGTGATAAACGCAGCAGCGTTGGCGGCGTTGACACCGCCTGTCGGAATCAGTGGAATCTGCGGCAGCGGTGCTTTCACGTCTTTTATGTATGCCGGACCGACCCCACTCGACGGAAACACCTTCACATAATCCGCGCCCATCTCCCACGCCGCTAAAATCTCTGTTGGTGTAAAAGCACCCGGAATAACCACTTTCCCATAGCGGTTACAGATTTCAATAATATCGGATTTTGTAACCGGACTGACAATGAACTCCGCGCCTGCCAGCATTACGGCACGGGCTGTCTCGGCATCCAACACCGAACCGGCACCGACAAGAACCGTATCCCCATACGCCGATGAAACATCGTTAATAACTTGTAACGCATTCGGGGTCGTCATCGTGACTTCAATTACGCTAACGCCACCGGCATGGATTGCCGCAGCAGTTTCAATTAACTCGTTCGCACTGTTCGCACGAATGATAGCGACAATACCACACGCTTCAATTCGCTGCATCTGTTCTAACTTTGTCATGGACACCCTCAAAATTCGCACCCCTAAACCTTCAATCAGGTGCTTAAGACTAAAGACACTCGGTCTACAAATCGTGTAATTGTAAAAGTGATGATATTTTTTGTTGCGATTTCGCTGCCAATGTGTTATAATTATAAAAGATAGATAGGACTCAAGAGACAGAATAAGACGCTCATTTGAAAAAAAACCGTGCTAATTCAGTATGATGACTGCAATTAATTTTGGTTTGCAAGCAACCCAAAATATCGTTTTTTAAAAAAGAATGGAAGTTGTTCCACTACTCCCTTATCTGATTGGCTTGACAGGTTTACTTGTCCTCTCAGGCTTTTTCTCCGGCTCCGAAACCGCTTTATGCGCACTCACCCAAGTCCAAATTGAACGGATCCGCGTTGAAAAAGGCAGCACATCTGCTATTATCAATTTCGTGGATAATCCACGTAGGTTGTTTATCACTGTTCTGCTCGGTAACAACCTTGTTAACGTGGCATTTGCTATCCTTATGCTCTCGTTCATTGGGCGAGTGCTCCCCGAACAATATCCTCAACCCATCCGCTTCGTCATCGCCTTGGTGCTCAACGTATTCCTCATGCTCATTTTCGGTGAGATGACCCCCAAAACGCATGCCATTAAGAACGCCGAACTCTTCGCGAAAACGACGGCACCACTGCTCTGGATATTTTCTGTCGTTATCACCCCTTTACGCGGATTGCTACGTAGAATCATCGACATCCTCGTCCCGATATTTGGCGGGCACCAACCTGTTACAGAACACCTGACAGCATCAGACCTGATAGATATCCTCAACACTTACCACGAGGAAGCACTCCCATCTGATGAACGCGAAATCGTAAGTAATATCCTTCAATTGCGCGATATTGAAGCTAAAGAGATTATGGTGCCTCGAACTGAAGTCGTCGCCGTCCCTACATCAAACACCATTGAAGAAACACTCAAACAAGCAAAAGTGTCAGGATTCTCAAGGATTCCGGTTTATCGTGAACAGATCGATAATATATGCGGTATCTTCTACGTCAAAGATTTCGCCCACTGGCGACACACGGAAATCAGTACGCTTGCAATCGAAGATTTTCTCGAAAAACGGGATCAGATATTAGAAACATCAACCGACGCGCCCCTGATTCGAGAACCTATTTTAGTCTTAGAAACCCGAAAGATCGGTGCACTGTTATTACAACTCAAACGCGAAAAAACCAAAATAGCGACCCTCCTTGACGAATATGGAGGCATCTCCGGTATTGTCACCACCGAAGATATCATTGAACAGGTCGTCGGAGACATCGTTGACGAGCACGATAGAGACGAATCACCGCCCGAATACATTCAGCACTCCGAAAAACCGCTGGTACTTGAAGCCGCCGGACGGATGAGCATCCGAGAACTCAATCAACAATTTGATTTAAAACTGAGTGAAGAAGACGTGGACACTATCGGCGGCTATGCGCTCGGATGCTTCGGACGAATTCCCTCCGTCGGTGAATCCTATACAGATGAAAACGGTATCGAATTTGAGATTACCGAAACAGAAGGTAATGTGATTACAAGTCTGTTTATTAAATTACCCGATACGCCCGAAACCGAAACGGACGTGTAAAATCAGACACCAGATACGAAACAATTGAAAACCTTTTTACTAACCATCTTTTTAATCGGCACAAATAGCACTGAGCAGATCATCGTGTTAGGTTCACTCGTGCTCGCGGTACTCATCTGCCTGGTGCTTTCCGCGTTCTACTCCGGTTCCGAAACGGCACTTGTATCTGTTAATAAAATCCGTATCAATCAACTTGTTGAATCTAACGATCCGAAAGCGAAAATAGTCCATCGCTTGGTTGCTTCTCCAGATAGAATGCTCGCCCTGACGTTAGTCGGGACAAACTTAGCGAATATCCTAATTGCACAATTCGGTGACCGGTTTACTGAGCAGGTTCTCTCGACGACCTTTCCGAACGCAAAAAATCTACAAGAACCGATCGCTATCCTTTGGGTAACAACACTACTCCTTATCTTCGGTGAGATTTTGCCGAAAACGATCTTCCGTGTTAAGGCAGACAACCTCGCTTTACGCTACGCCTACCCACTACGGATTTCCGAGTACATATTAGCACCTCTGATTTTCCTCGTACAAGCCTTCACAAAACTCATTGTTAGGATCATAGACAGAGGCGCAGATGCGCCGAGCCCAGATGCACAACGTGAGGAGTTAAGGCTACTCGCAACAATGGGTGAACGCACCGGAAACTTACACACCGATCAGCGACGGATGATTCATAGCCTCCTGAACCTACAGGATCGTACCGTGGCGCAAGTCATGGTGCCGCTCGTCGATATTGTCGCCATCGAAAAACATACCGACCGTGAAGCCTTCTTGCGAATCGCCACCGAATCAGGCTATTCGAGAATCCCTGTCTACGAGGAGAAGATATACAATATCGTCGGGATCGTCAATCTCTTAGATGTTATCTATAATGACACTGAGACAGATAACGACTCCGATAACGCAGAACAAACAGATGGCGCAACCATCGAACCGTTTATCCGAACGGACTTGCACTTCGTCCCTGAATCGAAGAATATCAACGCGCTCCTCAAAGAGATTCAAAATACACGACACACGATGGTATTTGCTGTCGATGAATACGGCGGCACCGTGGGTCTTGTTACCGTCGAAGATTTGGTCGAAGAAATCGTCGGTGAATTCGCCGATGAGCGCGACGGCCCCGACCTTGTCCATCTCATCGCACCGCACATCCTCGAATGCGATGCCAGAGCAGAAGTCGATCTGCTCAAAGAACACTACGGACTCCCGATTCCGGAGGGCGACTACGAGACCGTCGCCGGTTATATCCTCGATCGCACCGGGACGATCCCGGAAATCGGCACTGAACTGAATATAAAAAATACGATCATCCGCGTCACAGACGCTGACGAACGCGCCATCCGTAGAGTTCGCATCCGTCGAAAGATCGGACGTTTCACAAATTGAACACGAGCGACGGCGCGGCATCGATATCCATAGCAGAATCAGAGAATGCCGAGGGGCGGCATTACGACGACTTCTTCTGTTACCATGCCAGACGGTTGTCCGCAAATAGAGACGACCGTATCGGCTACATGCTCCGGCTTAAGCATCTGCGCGAAATCAGGATGCATCGGAACGTCATCCCAAAACGGTGTATGCACTGAACCGGGCAGCACTGCCGTCACCCGAATATTCTGCTGACGGACTTCGCTGGCTAAAACCTTTGTCAGTGCCAACGCCCCTGCTTTCGCTGCACAATACGCAGCCGAGGCTTCAAACGCAATCTTCGCAGCGATCGAAAGCACGTTAATAATCTGTCCACTTCCCTGCGCTAACATCGGTGGAAGTGCAAACTTCGCGCAGAGATAGACCGCCTTTAAATTGGAATTGAGAACCGTATCCCAAGCATCGGGTGCGAAATCGACAACCGGACCGAAATAGCCGACCCCGGCGTTGTTGACCAAGATATCGACACGCTTGTAGACATCAAGCGTCCGTTCAATAAGTCGCTGTACAGCGTCGGCATCCGTGACATCCGTCGGAACAGCGAGTGCGTCGGCACCGCCTTTCTCCAACTCCGCTGCGACCTGTTCAAGCGTTTCACGTGTCCGTGCGGCAAGTACAACCTTTGCACCCACTGATGCGAAACCGGTCGCTATTGACTTACCGATCCCCCTTGAGGCACCCGTAATCACAACGACTTTTCTGTCAAGTTCGCCTATCTCATTAGGACGGTTGGAAGCAACCATTTTTACCTCACACTTGGAATTGTCAGATGTCGCTAATACAAGCGTATCAAGCTATTTGGACGCACCGCAAAAACTCCGCGCGCGTTGAACTGTCCTCTCGGAACGCGCCCCGCATAACATTCGTTATCATTTTTGGTGCCTGCTTTTCTACGCCGCGCGCCATCATACATAGATGTTGCCCTTCTATCACGACTGCAACGCCTCGCGGCTCAAGCGCAGTTTCGAGTGCTTCGGCAATCTCGCGTGTCAGACGTTCCTGAACCTGTAACCGCCGAGCAAACATATCTACAATCCGCGGGATCTTACTCAAACCTATGATCCGATTCTGAGGGAGATACCCGACGTGACATTTCCCCCAAAACGGGAGGATATGATGCTCGCAGAGACTGTAAAACTCAATCTCCTTCACAATCACCATTTCGTCGTAATCTTCTTCAAAGATCGCCTTATTTAAGATTTCATCAACACTTTGATGGTAGCCGCTTGTCAGAAACTCCATCGCTTTAGCCGCCCGGAGCGGCGTTCTCACCAAGCCTTCACGACTCGGATCCTCACCTAAATTCTCAATAATCTGGGTGAAAAGACCTTCTAATTCTGGGCTCGGAGGTCCCTGTCCCTGTTTAGATTTCATCGTTTTAAAGTTTCTCTCCATTTACGCTGTTTTACTTACTTCCAAACTAAAATAGATTACGCACCGTAGTAATCAAAGTGATTTTTCGGTGTCTCTCTCAAGCGTAGGCGATGTAAAACCACCGGACGTAAATTCGGTGCTAATACATCCCAAAGCACTTTGACGAAGTTCTCCGAGGTCGGATTCAGCGTCTCAAATTCAGGTGCGTCCACATTCAGATGTTTGTAATCGAAACGCGCATACACCTGTTTCTCAACGACTTCATCAAGGAGACTTAGACCCGCAACCAGACCTGTTCTCTCATCAACATCACCCTTCACCGTAACCTCAAGGACGTAATTATGACCGTGTCCAGCCGGGTTGTTGCACTTCCCAAATACTTCGCTGTTCTCTTCAGCACTGAGTACGTGGCTGTGCAAACGATGCGCTGCACTGAATTCATAAACCTTGGTCAGATAAACCATTGATCCTTCCCCATAATAGTCGGCAAAATTTGATGTGCTTTCGTAGAGCCGTACCCTGTGTAACATCCCATCTGGTAGAGAAGACACGAGCCGCTGCCAAATTTCTATGGTGATGTTTTCACACGTCGGTTGTAGGGACGGTTTTTTTGCGAAAACCGGATGTTGACAGTTTAGGTGTTTGTGATCGTAATTCGCTAGCACTTCCGACTTCAACAACGCATCCAGTGTTACCAGATTGATAACCATACCGTCATCTGCATCGACTTCCCCTTTTACCATCACCTCAAGGATGTAGTTATGACCGTGGCTATTTGGGTTCGCAGCGGCACCGAACAACGCAAAATTCTCCGCGTCGCTCAATTCAGGAATCCGATTGTAATGCGATGCCTCAAACGCTGTTTGACGGGTTAAGTAGTACATCGGTTTTGACTGCCAATCTCCTATTCGATTGCCTCTAAACGTTGAGGAGGTACACGCATCCAACTTATATCATAGAGTCTAACACGCTTCACCCGCCTTGTCAAAGAAAAATCACCCCTGATACTATTTCCTTATCAGCATTTTTCGCGTAGCGTTGAAATCGTCTGCTGTAAATGTATAAAAATAGACACCACTTGCAACGGGTTCACCGACATCATTTTTGCCATCCCAATACGCGGCACGGCTGCGGGTTTGGTAGATGCCAGCCGGTTGATACCCTAACGTCAACGTCCGGACCCGCGTACCATTTACGGCATGAACCGTCAAGGTAACTTCTGCGGGTTCAGCGAGTTGATAGGGTATCCACGTCTCTGGGTTGAACGGGTTTGGATAGTTGTGAAGTAGAGCGGTTTCGTCTGGGATGAACAGTGTCAGAAGTCGTTCAAGAGTGGCGATGCCTTGTCGGAAAGCGATGGAGCCGTCATCTTCAAGCTGCGCTTGTTCTATCCATGCTTGGACCATCGCAGGCGTTAATTCTCCGTTGTCTATTGCTGCGATAACGGAGGGTGCTGCAGAAACAGTTGATTCTCCGAGATGTTGTGCGACAATGATAAGGTCTTGAACGTTGATAACGCCATCACGATTTACATCAGTCCGTAAATTGGCAGGCGCGTCCGAGCCTAAGTCTCGTGCCACGAGAATCAGATCCAAAACACTCACTCGTCCATCCTGATTCACATCCCATGGGGAATAGTCCCCCACAATGATAGTAATATTCGGTGGAACAGCAGGAATGATGTCACCGGTAATAGAACCAAATTCAAAGTTTTCCAGTGCTATTTGGGTTTCGCCCCCCGCTTTTGCAATAAATGTTACGGAGAGTAGTGTACCTGTACCACTAACGCCGCTTTCGGAAATCAGTGCTGAACTTAGCGTCTTAATTTTCCCTGCCGTGTTATCAATTGTCCCCTCCTGAAAGAAAGTCGCGCCGCCATCTGTTTTCAGGAAATCGCCTTCGCTGACTTCAGTCGCTTCAAGTACTTCGGGGTCAAATGTAATATCCGCTTGCCATCCTGCTAAATCGGTAACGTTTTCTGCGTTGAGATGGAGCGTAAACGTATCACCAGCGAGAAGGTTTGTTTCAGCGGCAGAAAATGTAAAGCCGACGCTTGGAGGTATTACCGTCGTATACTCCGTGCCTTCTTCAAAACCGAAAAAACCGAACCAATTTAGCCAAGAATGGTGTTCAACTGCAACTAACAGAACATTTGCCCCTTTTTTTAGCGTTACAGGAAAAAAATGATGATAATTAGCGGCGCGAACGTTACTCCAAAGGAGTTTTTGGTGGACCAATTCACCATTGAGCCATATTTTTGTTTCAGTATCGCTTCCAAATAACATATTTGTGTGCTGTGCGCGCGGTGAATCGAGCGTGATAGAACCGTAGATGATACGATTGTTATTACCTATACCTGTTTCAATACCGAGAGCGTCCAACATGTCAATAATGTTATTACTTCCTATAGGTGAAATTTTGCTTGCTGTCCAAGTGCTGTTTCCAACAGGTTTACCTTCTATTGCCCCGGAGGTCGCAATCTGCTTTTCTGTTACAACGTCTCCACTGGCTTCCGCCAATAAGTCTGTTGTGCTATTGAGGTGTTCGCCTGGAACGGTTACCCATAACCAGGGGCCTTCTATTTTCGGACCACCGATAGGGGCACCCGGATTAAATGCCCGACTAATAACTGTTGTCTCAGATAATTCTGCTAAAAGCGAGAAGTCAGATATAGAATTGTGATGAAGTCCTAAATATTCCAGTTGCTGCAAAGCTGCTAAAGGAGACACGTCGGATATTTTATTCCACTCAAGATTCAAACGTATTAAGCTGTCTAATCTCGACAAAGGTGATACATCCGAGATGCTATTTGAGGCAAGATATAATTCTTTAACCCCTTTTAAGTTGGCTAATGGTGAGATATCGGACACTTCTGCCCCGCAAATATCAATCGTTTCCAATTCTGTCAAGCCCGCAAGAGGAGAAAGATCCGAGATTGGGTTACCCCATGATAGAAAGTGTCTGAGTTTAACAAGTCCCGCAAGAGGAGAAAGATCCGAGATGCCGCCATCTCCTATAAGCGTGATATGTTCTAAATTTGATAACCCCGCGATCGGGGATAAACTTTCTATTGGATTGTGAAAAATAGCTAATCTTCTCAAGTTGATGAGTTCAGAGAGAGGTGAAAGGTCGGATATTTGGTTGTTAACTGCGTTTAAATACTCTAAATTTATAGCAAACTCAAGGCCCGTCAAATCGCTAATGTCTTTGCCTTCCGCCTCAAGACGTTCTAAAGTCGCCATCTCCTCCATCGTAATTGAGACAAACGCCGTATTCTCTTTGCCGAGTGCTTCTGCAATTGCGGCACGCAGGTTCGGATCAGAGATAGCAACCTCCCCGGTAAGTATATTGGTCGTTTCGGCGAGTGCTGCTAACGGTGAAAAGTCTGTTATTGGATTGTCGGTGAGTTTGAGCCATGTCAGATTGGTTAAGGCTGCCAAGGGGGATACATCTGATACATCGTTTTCGGCGAGATTGAGGCGTGTTAAGTCTGTTAAACCCACCAAGGGTGACACATCCAAAATCCCATTTTTGACAAGGTACAGTTCCTTCAAAACTGTTAAACCCGCCAGAGACGAGAGGTCAGACACATTCTCTCCACCACAAATATCCACTCTTTCCAATTTTGTCAATTTCGTTAGAAATGAGAAATCTGATATAGGATTACCCCAAGTGTGAATTCTTTTCAAGTTGATTAAACCTGATAAGGGTGACAGATCGGATACCTCATTGCTGGCAAACGATATGTGCTCCAGATTGATCAAGCCTATTAGGAAAGACAAGTCGGATACCGTGATATTGTGAAACGATAACCGAATCAGGTTAGTTAGACCTGCGAGAGGAGACAGATCGACAACTCCCAAATTAAAGCCTGCCTGGTTAGCAAGGCTTAATACGTTGAGTTCAGTCAATCCTGCAAGGGGAGACAAGTCGGATACCGGATTATCCCAAAGATTCAGATGGGTCAGATTTATTAATCCCTTTAGACTGGATATATCAGAGATCAAGTTATCTACAAATGTGAGACTCCGCAAGTTAATTAATGCTGTTAGTGGTGATATATCGGAGATCTCGTTTCCCCAAAGATTGATGCTATGCAGATTTGTTGCCAATTCAAGCCCTGTCAGCTTACTGATTCCCATATTCTTGGCATCAAGTTCTGTCAATGTTTCCATATCCTCTGCTGTAATTACATCACCGGATGCTTTGCCGAGCGCCTCTGCAATTGCCGCGCGCAAGTTTGCATCGGGGATGTGAACAGAAGCCCCAGGGATGCGCTCTGGACGTTCCACAACCGGTGGCGGGGTGCTATCAGGTGTATTCAACGCAGAAATCACATCGTCAAAGTTAGATGTCCATGCATCCCGTTTCACGGTGCCGTTCTCGTCTATAAGTGTTTGTAGTCCCAAGTTTTTTAGGTGCTGTTTCTCACGGATCTGTGTCAGGAATTCGGCTGTTTCTAATCCCACAGCGGCTGCAGCGTGTGATGCATCTAACGGTGCTTGAAACAACTCATGAAAACGTTGGACCGGTTCATTTTCATGTCGCTTGAAGAATCGCTGTCGCGATGCCTCATCCGCAAACGGACCCCCAATTTTTTCTAACGCCTGCTGGAATCTAATGGTATCTTTTTCCACGAGTTCATCGAGAACCGACTGTTCCGGGTAGAGGCGCAATGCTTGTTCTTTATTATACGGTGGGGTTTCATCCTGTTCTATTGCCGCGCGCACACTGTCTTCAAACCTCTTCATACCTTGCGTATGACACCCGATACAGGAGAGACCGTTCCGCACCGTCGGATTGCTGGCTGCGGGGTTAGAAACGATGTCAATTGGCGCGTCGTCCAATCGGCTTCCGTTGGCATCAACGAGAAAATACGCCTGCAACCCGTTGGGTAAATTGAAGACAATTTCGCCACCATCGTGTGTAAAATCGAGTGGGTGTGTAAAGATATTCTGCGATCCTACGCTGCCAGCGAAGTCGTAACTCTTCCAATACGCGCCGTAGCGAGATGTGTGGCGTTCGACAACGCGATTGTTTGTTGAGACACCCGAATCGTTGAAACCCGCACGCCAAACATTTATCCCCGGGGCGTTCCGGATATTGCTCGCCACATCTACCTCTAACTGTGTCTCTAATGAACGGTCTGTTTCTGGCAATCCTAAAATGTCGTGGTAGAGCGGTGGTAACGAAGCCGTTGCGAGAAACCAATCGGCATGGACAAACGGCACTACACTGCCCGTGTCCGTCTGTAGTTGGGTCAGTTTTTCAAGGAGACTGGCTTGTGTTTCTGGGTCAAACGCAATGTTGTAAGGATATACTTGCTCAATGTGTGTCCAAGCATCGGTTGTCGTATTCCATTCGTAACGCCGTAGATCAATATAGAAGATTGTTTGTGCAGCATCAATCGGTGTCGGGTTTGTGATCTCAAATCTCCACGAGAGGCTATTTACGAGTTTAGAGAGTGCAATCCGATAATCCCTGAGTGTTTCGGAGCTTTCACCTGCATTATAGAGATGCGTCAATGTAAAATAGCGTGCGGATGGACGGTCAAACGGGTCCAATGCATCCAAATGTGCTTGAATAGCCTCAAGTATTGTCTCGGTGGTTATGAAATTGATGTCGTGCCGAACCTCCCAATCTGGCGCGCCTGCGGCAATCCAAAGTGCGATCGTTTCGATAGCATCTTGTGAGAGTGGCGGTAGATTGAGTGGCATTTGTGCGCCGTTTTCAGTGGGACCGAGTAGGCGTTTATAGAACTCTGAGTTTTCAGGGGCCCCTGGAATGACGACTTCGGTATCAACAAGCGCGGTGCGGTCAATCAGAAGTGCCTCCTTAAAAGAGCCGGATGATCCATGACAAGTCAAGCAGTTTTGTTGAAAAATAGCAGACGCTTCCTGTGCGAGGTCTTCTTGCGCGTCTGCTGTTGCAAACGCTAATCCCACACATATTAGGATCACTGTAAGTAGGTATCTGCCGATTTTCACGATCTGTCTCCTATTCGGTTGTTTCCAAGCGGTGAAGTGCTGCGCGTAGTTTTTCGAGTTCGGCTTCTGCCTCTCGGCGTGCGCGAGTTTCTTCAGAGGCGCGGACCTCCGCTTCAGAGGCGCGGACCTCCGCCTTCTGCCGCGCGTGGGCTTCTTCAAAGGCGCGGGCCTCCGCTTCAGCTGTATGCTCTCGACCAGGACCGAACCACATCCCCTTGACAGGATCATAGAGCCGCAACACACCATCGCGCTCACCTAACTCTAAACCCAACGTCTCACACGGAAGTCTACCTTCTACAAACGCTATTTCTTCATACGCATCCCCTACAAGCCGAAATCCGATGAAGGACGGATCAATCTCATGGTATGGATCGTAGATGCAATACTCTTTGACCCGTAGAATCTGCTCATAAATCGCCTTCTTCTCGTTGAAATCTTTCGTATACGTGCTTGGACTGGCAAGTTCGAGGACGAAATCGAGATACGGTTGCTGTTCCCACGTCTTATAGGTTCGCAAGTCTTTTTTAGACACGCCACGAACCATGAACACATCGGGCGAGATAACCTTACGCGGATTCCCTTCTTCATAATAGAGGAACATATTCCCCCCTACATGCACATCTGGAACATCCCGAAAAAACTGGTCTATCGCATCTATCATATCCAAGAGGGTTCTGACATGTTTTCCACTTTCTGCCATCGGTTCTCCATCTGAGTCGGGATAGACGAGTGTCGGGGCAGCGCCTATTCTTTTTCGCATCGTGCTATCTCCTTTGTTCGTTATCAGTTGTGAATACCACACACTTAACCGACACCTAACAGCCGCCTACGCATCTCCAAACGTTCAGTTCTACTCACGAGCCGGTACAACCAACGCACTGTCAATGGATTCATACTGGACTGCCATAACCCATTCGCCTGTTCCGCGTATTTGGACGTTGCACTTTTTCAACCACTCAATGAGAACCATACGGTCCCTCGCTTCCCATTCACAGACCATCCGTCCTGAAAGCGTATCACATAGCACTCGGATATTACGAACGTCGTCGTTTTCTTCTTCCTTGAAACGCTTCAGCAGTCGCGCAACATCTTGGCGCGTCATGCAAGCGATAACGTGGGCAGAAACAAATTTAGGCATATTTTTCGTAGCGATAAGTTCGTCGTAGGGGCGAGGTTACCTCGCCCCTACGGATCAAAAGTAGAAATTTAGTCGCGTGCGATCGGCGCACCGACGAGGTTACCCCATTCCGTCCAACTGCCATCGTAGTTGCGGACCTTCTCATAGCCGAGTAGATACTTCAGCACAAACCATGTATGCGATGAACGTTCACCAATACGGCAATAAGCGATTGTCTCTTTACTATCATCGACACCTGCACCGCCATAGATTTCCTGCAATTCGTCGTGTGATTTAAAAGTGCCGTCCTCAGCAACCGCAGTCGCCCACGGGATGTTCGCAGCACCCGGGATATGCCCACCGCGTTGCGCCGTCTCACTCATACCCGGAGGCGCGATGACTTCACCAGAGAATTCGGCAGGTGAGCGGACATCAACAAGGTTAACAGTACCTTCACCGAGTGTCTCGCGAACATTACCTGCTGTAGCACGAACGTTGTCATCAGGAAATTTCGCCTGATAGCCTGTACCGGCGTAATCTGGCACATCAGTGACCAGATCTCTCCCTTCATCAATCCACTTCTGACGACCACCGTTCATCACTTTCAAGAGACTCTCATCGTGTCCGTAATAGCGGAACTGCCACAAGGCATAAGTTGCGAACCAGTTGTTATTATCACCGTAGAAGATAATAGTCGTATCGTTCGCGATCCCACTGTCGTTGCAAAGTGCTTCAAATTGATCTTTCGTGAGGATGTCGCGTCGAACTTGATCGCAGAGTTGCGTTTCCCAATTCACTCCGACAGCGCCGGCGATATGTCCTTCACCGTAAGCCGACGTATCAACATCTACTTCAAGGAGCCGAACCCCAGCATCGCCGCCATGTTCAGCCACCCAGTCTGTCGTCACCAAAACATCAGGATTAGCGTAATCAGCCATTTCTATTTTAATCTCCCTTGTTCTTGTTCAGGCTTGCCAAATTATACAGCCCGCAAGCCACGTCCTATTGATACACATAAAATAGTACTTTACCTATATTATACATTTCTAAAGTCAATTTGTCAAATGGAGATGCGGTTTTACGACTATCTTGACTATTTTCACGGAATTTGTCAAGTTTTTTCCAGATACCACGCACTTTTCGCGTTGTCGCCACAGATTTTGGGCATTGGCAATACAAGTATGGATGTTGAAAAAAATAGACCGCGTCAAACAATTGACGCGGTCTCATGTTATAGCGTGTCCAATTATTTTTTCGATGTCTATATAGACTACTATGGTTTGGACAATTTTAAGAATTAAGATGACAATAAACAGAAAAAAGGGTATCCTTTCATAATAAATCATAAACCTTGAAAGGACATATCTAATGACCCCTCTTTCCTGCTTAGAAGACATGTTATCAGACTTTAG
>JAJDXV010000044.1 GCA_022823085.1 Candidatus Poribacteria bacterium | reverse complement strand
ACGCTCCGGTCAGAGGCAGAAGCTTGGCAGAAGCATCGCAATCAGACGGCGAACAAGGTGGATTGGCGTTGGACCACGAAGGACGCACGCATCAAACTAAAAAGACTATACCCACAAAATCAAAGCGGATAGACTACTATGATGAAATCTTCAAGCACATTACGGGCGAATTCCCGCATCCGTTGGCAGCGTTAGCACTGAAGACCCCCGAGGTGGAAGTCGGGGACCGCCTCGGCACCGAGCACACCACGGTCCAGCCGGACGCAGAGATTCGGGTTTCTACCGGTATGGCAACGCGCGCTGTCGTGAAGTTGTTGCTGAACTGATATGGATCCGATTCGGGTTCAGGCGGATTGCCTTCTTTGACAACCGGTTCGATGACTGACATGTCTTGTTCTATTTCTGGTTATTCTTCAATCATAGTTGATGTAACTCTTTCAATTTTCCAATGCCCATCATCTTGTTTGCGTGCTATAAAATTGTAAGACTGATCATTTAATGTTTGACCTGTAGCATCTAATACATCAGTCGCTTCATTTAATAGTCCGCTGGACGATGTATAACTTGCAATTCCATTATCAAGTACTGAGAAAATTGCATCGGTACCTTCATCCATACATACTTGACCGATCGATAAAACATCACCGACTTTACATGCTGGAATCTGGATATCGGTATTTTCTGTGGTCGAATCTTGATCATTCATAGCATCCATGATCATGTCTTTAGACGTTTTAGTTTCATCACATCCATGTAGAAATGCAATGATTGATATGATTCCAATTAATTGAAAAACCTGTTTCAAGATTTTATCCTCCATAATTTACCTTAGTAGCGTTCCCAAATCGCTTGATAATAGCATACTACGCATCAAAATGGTAGACGATTTCATCGAACCGATCCGCTGCGAAAGTGAATAGAAAAACAAGGTTCTCCGTTCCGGTACAACGCAGCGAATGTTTCGCATTCGCGGGTATAAAAACTGACGCACCCGGACCCAGTGATGCTTCGCTATCATCTACTGTCATAAGCCCGTGACCGCTGATGACATAATACGTCTCCTCGGGTTCGTGATGATGAAGCGGAAGCAGGGTCCCCGGAGTCATCTCTGCTATTCCCATGGAGAGTCGGCCACTGGGTCCGCGTTCACCGGAGATGAGGATTTTCCAACGCACCGGACTTTTGGCGACGAGGTCTGGATCGTCCCAAGTTTCCCAGTCAAGTTCTGCTTGGTTGAGGATAATAGGTTTCTGCGTAGGCATAGTTCTCCTTCTTTTTTTCTACAGGACTTACGCAAAATTGGGGAATTACATCTATTCGGAGGCGGTAGGTGCGGTTAGGAAACCGCACCTACCAGGGAATTGCGTAAGTCCTACTTCATTACAGCACCAACAGGATAGTGGTGTTAACGCGATTCCTTTATTTCGTTACGCAGCCCTATCCAGACGCAAACCGCCATTCCCAATAGCACAATCGCGAACGGAAACCCCGTAACGAGGGAGGCAGCCTGTAACGAACTCAGACCCCCACCAAGTAACAGCACAATCGCAACAGCACCCTCCGCTGTGCACCAGAAGACTCGGTGAGATACGGGTGCGTCAAGCTTGCCGCCTGCTGTGATGGTATCAATCACCAGGGAACCAGAGTCAGACGAGGTAACGAAAAAGATGATTGTCAAGAGCATCGCTATGGAGGATATCAACATCGTCATCGGTAGTTCGTCAAGCATTTTGAACAGTGAAAGTTCCGGCTTATACGCTTCGACAGTTTCGGTCACGCCGGTGTACCCATCCGCTGTGAACTGCTCAAGGGCGGTGCCGCCGAAGGCAGAAAACCATATTAGACACAGCAGCGTTGGTAAAAGTAGCACACCGATGATAAATTCGCGAACGGTGCGTCCTTTTGAAATTCGGGCGATGAACGTTCCAACGAAGGGCCCCCATGCGATCCACCACGCCCAATAGAACGTTGTCCAACCGTGCAGAAATCCGGTGTCTTCGCGACCGACCCAGTTGCTGAGCGGTCTTATCTTTGAGATATAGGCACTCAGCCCAGTGAATACGCCTTTGAGGATGGCAAGTTTCGGCCCCACAACGATGACGAAGAGTAGGAGCAAAAACGCGAGAATGATATTGAACTGACTGAGGCGTTTGATACCCACATTCAGCCCTGTTAGCACGGAGACGAGTGCGATAGCGGTTATTCCGACGATTAGCACCACCATCGTGGTGTTGTTCGCGGGAATCTCAAAGAGGTAGTTCAGGCCCGCTGTTACCTGTTGGGCACCGAAACCGAGCGAGGTCGCAAGACCGAACAAACTGGCAAAGACCGCGAGTATATCGATGACATGACCCGCCCAACCATATATCCGTTCACCAAGGAGGGGATAGAATGCGGATCGGATCGTGAGCGGTAGGCCTCGGTTGTAGGCGAAGAATGCAAGGGCAAGTCCGACGACCCCGTAGATCGCCCAGCCGTGTAAACCCCAGTGAAATGTCGTCGCCGCGATACCGATGGCTGGATCGGTTTTCGCTTCACCGCCGAGGGGTGGACTCATAAAGTGTTGAACGGGTTCCAAAACTCCGAAGAACAGCAATCCGATGCCGATGCCCGCTGCAAAGAGCATGGCAAACCAAGTGAGGTTAGAGTACTCAGGAACAGCATCCTGCCCACCGAGGCGTACTTTGCCCAATGGGGAGACAATTAGGAATAGGCAGAACAGGACAAGGAGGTTGACAATGTCCATAAACCACCAATCGAAGTTCGTAGTGAGCCATGTTCGGGTAGCCCCGAAGAGGCTTGTTGCTCCTTCACGGAACACGAGGGACCCAATGACAAAGATGACGATGGCGATTGAAGAAATCAGGAATACAGGGGTCAGCCCAAATATCTTGGTCTCGTTCTGTGGTTGTTTTCCTTCTTCGTGCATTTTCAAAATTCTCCTTTTAGAGTTGAGTTAGCGGTTTTTAACCGCGCACGGCGCAAGGCGCACTTACAAAGCACGCCTACAATGGAAGGTCACGTAACCGATTAGAAATAGTAACCAAAGTTGAAGTTAAGTCGCCAATGCCATACGTTATTTCCGTTCGCACCGACGTGGTTCACGCCTGTAAGGATGTTTCCGTAGTCATCTCCGGTGTTGCCGACAAAAAAGTTGCCATCAGAGAGCGCGAAATCGCTATAAACATACAAGGCACCCAAGATTGTCCAACTTGCGCCGAGCGTTACGAGTGTGCTGGCGTTGTAGTCATCTACAGTTTTGAGGATAGTGCTCCACTCCGCGTAAGGCGTGACGCTGTCAATCCATGAGATACTTGAGGTATCTATCCCACCATATCGCAGCGAGAGCGCGGGGATTAAGCCTTCTGAGGCGATGGGCCAGGCGAAGTCGTAAGCCCCCATCGGAATGAGGTCGCCAGTGCCCCAGGGAGTCTCGTCCGCGATATTATGGACGTAATAGGAAAATTGAGAATAGAGCGTGAAGTCGGAGACGGTATTCTTCATGTGTGCAGAAAGGGCGTAATGGTTACCGCTGTCGTCTTCACCTACATTTGTTCCCTTCAGCAGTCCAAATTGTGCCGACACACCGACATCTGCAATGTTCTCAAGGGCGTAGATTGCACGGATGTTAAATTGATGCTGTTCATCATACCCGTTTTCACCTGCGCCCCACTCGACGGTGCCTTTGGCATCGGCTTTCTCTTCCCATTTGACAATATCGTAACTGTAGCGAGAACTATCGAGACTGCCATACGTTATGAGTTGCGGATCTGCCAGCGGGTAGTAGCCGACATCGAGCGTCAGTTTCCCAAAGGTATCATTCCATCGGATCCCTAAATCCATGTCGTCAGCGAGTCCGACGTAAAAATGCTGGTCGAAGAACCAGCTTGTGGAAACGCCGTAGGCGGTCGGTCCGAAGGGGACTCGGACGATCCCGGCTTTAACGGTGCTGGAATCGCTCAGCTGATACCCTAACCATGCGGTATGTATCATACTGTAGCCATCGTACCACCGGTATTCAAGCCGACTGATAATATTGTTATAGTCGAGATCCGCATTGAGACGGAAAATCTCAAGGTCCACATCACCGATATTTTCGCCGCGGGGATGTGGATTTTCGTCATCGCCGTAGGTTGTACTGTATGCGTAGTTTACGCGCATCGCTCCCCCGACTTTAATCGGGCTTTTCTTCGGTTCTGCCGCCTCAACTGCTTCCGCTGTTTCTTCGGTTGTATCCGCAGCCATCGGCAACGGAGAAACGATTAGCAAAAGTGTGATGCCCAAACCCAACACAAAACCTATTTGCTTCCTATATAATGATAATGAGAATTTCATCTATTCTCTCCTTTGTTGCGGGTGCCGTCGTCTTCATCCGGCAAACGACATCCAAGGTTTTGCCAACTCGGAGTTTCATGGAACTCTTCGGCGTTGACGTTTGTAGATTATTCGATTTCAGATTGGCGTGCTCTATCCCGATAGTGTTCTGTCATGCTTCTTTTGAAGGATTGGGGGTACTTCCCTCTCTGCACACCCAAAAAACTTTCGAGGCTGCCAGTCCAAAAACGATTTTACCTGACCTGATAAAAATCGTCAAGAAAAAATATATCAGCATCGGTGCACGTCCGAAACATCGAAAAAGATGTCAGATGCTGAAGTCATGACCGCAGCACTTGTCGCTGCAAGATATTTCGGAGGGAATCAACAAACCGCATGCGCCATCTTGAAGACGCGGCGAAGCGTGGCGCGAGAAGATCACCAGCAAGCGTAGAAAAAACACTGAATGCACTGCGGAATTCTCTACTGGAATGCCAATTCTCGCCGATCCAATACGGAAATTGTCAACTATAAATACTATTTGGGATTGATAGTGCAGAAAAACCGTGCTTATTCCTCCTATCAACCAACTCAATAGGTAGACATATTGTCCGCCATTTAAGTATACCACAACTGGATACCAATAGCAAGACAGGACTTACGCAATTTCAGGGCCATTCAATTTTACATATTCGCTTTATTTATGTGAATATGATTCCCCGGTAGGAGCGAGCTGTGCTCGCGATCTTTTCTAAAGGCGTTCACTTACGTAAAGCAAAACTAATATCCAAATCGAGAATTGAATGATCCTGTACGCAATTTTGACTGTAGACTGTTTTGTTAGAAGAAATTTTTCTGTAAACACAGCGTTTTTGCGTCACAAACTAAATGAAGATTATAGTAAAGTTTAGAATTAATAGGACACTCTGTGTCGGTTCGGTTGGAATGCAGATCGCATTTGGGTGAGTACACCGCAAAACCGAACCTACCGGGGGATGAAAGTGTCTTATTATTTTTAGAGGTCACTATAAATATTTCGGTAATCGTTAAAGATCGCGAGCCTAAGAAACACCCCAGCAAAAACACTCGCTCCTACCAAGAGGTTGTTGATGCATTACCGAATTAAATTCTTAAACTTCATGCAGTTTGTGGTACAAAAGAGCACCATGCGTAAGTCCTAATGATGTTGACCGAGATCGGAAAACTAAACCTCAGCATCAATAGCGGATCCGAACACTGCAAAGCCGAAGAACGTAAACGGCATCTGCCAGAGCAGAAAGCTCATGTGCGTATGGATGTAGGAGTGCGACTTGAAGATGACGAACCACGATAACGGTGCTAAGATTGAGAACCATGTGGCACAGACTAAGGCGATATGGGACTGTCGTCGGTCTGATAGTGTCTCTTTATGGCTACGCCAAAACAGCAGTGCCGACATCACTGTAAAGAGGATTATCAGATAATAATAGCGGATTTTCAATAGCACGTTAGAGACGAAGGTGTTCTTGATGGATAGATAGTTGTTGAGATCGAGGAAAACACCGTACAGGTAGGTAATGACCACATCCATCGTGCCTGCTCGGAGGCTGGCAGCGTATTTTTCCGGGAAGTCTCCCGCTTCGCCGTACGTGCGCCTTCCAAAGGAATAGATCACATGCGCCACACCGTCCATAAACCCGCCTTTCACGGCACCGATCTGGAAACATAACATAATGAGACTTAGAAAAATTGCTATGCCTGAACCGGTTATCGCTGCAAGTGAACATTTCAAGCAGTGCTGCGTGCTCCACTTGTCGAGAACGGCATAATAGATACAAGGGGTCATCATCATGACCAGCGTGGTTGTGATGTACTCGTAACCGTTGATAAAACACTTAACGGAAACCGCGATGAAGATCAAAATTCCAAATCTGATGAACTGACGGTTCTCTGCAACTCTGTGGCGTTTAAGGAAGGACAAGACAAAAATCATCGGTAGATAGAATGCCCACAAACACCACCAGAGGTTTTTACCGAAGCCTGTCAACCAATAGGAGAGCACTGCTGACCCCAACACGAATGTAGCTGCCAACAGACCGAATTCTTCGTAGAACCAGCCTATAATATATGTCAATGCGATTGCTGAAAGGAGTGCTGTCAACACATAGAAGAACCCTAACTTGATCTTAGGGGATAGCGGAATGAGCCTATCAAGGAAACTGAAAATTATGCCTTGTCCACCCGGTTGCGACTTGTAGACCCAGTAATTAGGAAAGGCTCCCATATTCTGATAAGCCGCATATTGCTCGACAATCCAATCCGAATTGATCCAATCGCCTTGGGCTTTCTTTTCCGTTCCGGATCCTGTTAATCCGCCTGCAGAAAAGATGCTGTCTTGACGGGATTTGACCATCCTTCCGATGATAAGGCTTTCAGTGCCGCGCTGATGATTTTTGAACCACTGCTGTTCAGCGACACGCCACAAATTATTATAGAATCCGAAAAATAGGAATAATATTGATACGCCCCATAAGGCGTGCTTCCTTATGCGTTCTGATTGGCTGAGATATTTAAGTTGCGTGGTGAGCATATCGTTTTGCTCGTATGATAACGGCAGTACCGAACACGGCAAAGCCGAAGAGTGTAAACGGCATCTGCCAGAGCAGAAAACTCATGTGCGTGTGGATGTAGGAGTGTGCCTTGAAGATAACGAACCACGATAACGGTGCTAAGATTGAAAACCATGTGGCACAGATTAAGGCAATGAAGTGTCGTTGTCGCTCTGTCTGCATCACTTTATGGCTACGCCAAAACAGTAAAGCAGACATCGCTATAAAGAGAACGATGAGATAATAATAGCGGATCTTCAGTAGGACGTTAGAGATGAAAGCGTTCTCGATGGATAGATAGTTGTTGAGGTCAAAGAAAACACCGTTCATATAGGTCATAACCACACTTAGCGTACCCGCGTTCAGACTCGCAGCATATACCGGTGGAAAGTCTTCCGCTTCTCCATAAGTGCGTTTACCGAAAGACCAGATCACATGCGCAACGCCGTCCATGAACCCGTCCTTCACAGCACCGATCTGGAAACAGAGCAGGATGAGCGTGAAAAAAATTGCTACGCCTGAACCGAGTCCGGCTACAAACGACCATTTCAGACACTCGCGACCGCTCCACTTGTCGAGAACGGCATAGTAGACGAACGGCACCAGCATCATGACCAACGTGGTGGTGATATACTCGAAACCGTTGATGAAGCACTTGATGAAGACCGCGATGGCGATCAGGATGCCGAACCTGATGTGTTGTCGATCCAAGGTTTCTCTATGATGTTTGAGGAAGTACAGGACGACAAGCATCGGCAAGTAGAATGCCCATAGACTCCACCAGAGATTCTTACCGAAGACTGTCAACCATTGGGAGAGCACAACCGAAGCTATGACGAATATCGCGACCCACCCCCCGAACGCTTCATAGAACCAGCCGATGATGAAAGCCAGCGCGATTGCGGAAAGTAAAGCTGTCAGCACATAGAATAACGTTAATTTGGTTTGCTGCGAAAATGGAATCAGTCTATCCAATAGACTAAAAATCATGCCTTGACCGCCGGGTTGTGAATTGTACGTTGAAAAATTTTCAAAGGTGAGATTGTGGAGATAGGCTGTATATTGAGGGGTCCTTTCCGTTGGAGGTATCCATTCCGCATCCGTGCTTTTCGCTGTCCCCCAACCATTCAGCCCGCCCGCTGAGAAGATACCGTCTTGGCGAGATTTGACCATCCTTCCCATAATGTGGCTTTCGGTGTCTTTCTGATGATTGTCAAACCAATTCTGTTCAGCAACTCGCCATGTATTAGATAAAAACCCGAAAAATAGAAGTCCGATGGATAGTGCCCAGATAGTTATCTTCTTTATGGGTATTGATTGACTGAGGTGTTTAAAATTCATATTGACCGACTCCGATGAACGCTCTAAATCCGTAACCCCCCTTGATCCCCCTTATCAGGGGGGTAGGTGGATTTTGAGATGGAATGCGTAAGTCCTAATGTTGTTAAAGTATCCGCTCTTTTTTGGGTGCTTGTGCGTTGGGATACCATCGAGAATCGGAAGGGGGTGCCGGTTCCGGGGGTTGCAAAGAAGCGAGCTCAGCCAACTTTGGTCGGATTTCGTCTTCCCAAATCCCTTCCACATCGTCAAACGTCAAGGGTGTGTGATTCGTCACTTCCGTTTTGTATGCCGAGAGCAGTTCCTTCGTCTTTTCGCCGAAATGCGCCACAATATCTGCCACCATCTGTTCTCCGACGCGGCGACTGGAGGATTCGTTGAAGGATCCCATTGCGAAATCGGGTGCGCGTGTGTCATCGGTCGGCATCCGCGACATATCCACACAATCTGGTGCGACTGCCCAAAGCACGGATGTTTCACCGCGTCCGGCGTGTCCGCCCAAGCCTTTACCGTCCACGAAACGTTCGATATCCGCGCCGATGCTCATCGTCGAATACATCCGAACCCCGACGTGTGCCTGCATGACCTCAATCACCACCGGTACATCTAACCGATGCGGCCCCGAATGCCCCGAAAACAGGATTGCACCGTGGAAACCGAGTGCATCGACGGCTCGAATGTGATAGCAGATATTCTTCAAAAACATCCACGGCGGAATCGCTGTTAGCCACGGTCGCTCTTGATTCACTTGGTTGTGTCCCCATGACCCGTAGCCGCCGATCTCGTGGCAGTGCCAGTAAAAGGGTGGTGCGACAATCCCACCGTGTGCTTGCGCTGCCTGACATGAGCATTCGTGTGCGCGAATCGCATCCATCCCGACGGCGTTGTGCCAACCGTGCGGTTCGCATAAGCCGTAAGGTAGATACACCATCGGACACGCCTCTAACGCCGCTTCTAATTCGTCTGGAAACATCCGTTCCCATTGGACTTTATTGTGCTTCATTATGATACCTCTGAATAGAATTCTGGAGTTATTTAATTTTCGGTTTTTTAAGCATTTTGATCGGAACATCGCGAGCACAGCGTGCTTCTACAGAAGAGACTATACACAGATATAAAGTGAATGTGTAAAACTAAATCGCTCTGCTCCATCTACTCTTTTTTCTTTACAAAAAGCAGGAAAACTGCTATACTATTTGCATGTTTTAATGCTCTATAGGACTGGTTTATAGTAAAGTTCAGAATTAATAGGACACTCCGCACCGGTTCGGTTGGAATGCAGATCGCATTTGGGTGAGTACACCGCAAAACCGAACCTACCGGGGGGAGGAAAGTGTCTCTTTATTTTTTGGTTTTACTATAAACAAGGGTAGACCAGTTTACAGGAGTTACGTGGTTACGCGTCTGCTTTTTGCTTAACAAAGGATATTTCATGAAAACGATACTCGCCCTCTCAATCCTATTCTGTGCAATCGCGCTGCCGTCTCTCGGTGAGTTATCTGATGCCGATCTGAACAGGATCCGTCTGATTGTCAAAGACGAGATCAACGCGGAAATAGAGAGTTTTGAGAAGGGAATAAAAGAATACATCAATACGAAAAATGAAAGCGTTGAGAAAAGACTTTCACTCGTTACAAGCCTTATCGTCGGGCTGATGGCACTCATAGGGATTCCTTTGGTGGTATTGACGGTTATGATAGGCTGGCGGAGCATAAAAGACAACGCACAAGAAACAAAAAATGTTAAGGAGCTCACCCGTGAAGAGGTACAAGAACTTTTTCTGGAACTCACCCCTAAAGATCGAGGGATAATTGAAGCACTTATACGCGAGCAAGACGGAAAAATTGCAAACCTCACCCAAGAAATCGAGAACCTGAAACAACAGATTACCAACTCGTAATTTATTTTTTTCTGACAATCTTCGGTAAAACTGTTAGAATTCTAAAAGAAGGACTCGCCAGTACAATCCTGGGCGACACAAAATTGTTTGCGCTATCACTTACCGTTCGAGGATTCGCTCCCTGAACGGTAAGTGATGAAGCACTCGTCTGTTATGACCGTTTTTCACCGGGTTTACGGCGATGCTTTGATGCATAACTATCGCCTTCAGGATCGTAGGAAACGAACACTTCTCCGTCTTCTACAACCAGTCTCGGTACAGTCCGATGGCGACCATCGCGTTCGGGACCTCGCATGACAGCGAATTGTTCTTCGGTCATATCTTCGACCATATCGCCCCACCGGTCCTGCGGATCAATCACACCACCCCCCCAATTGACATTTTTCGACTGATACTTAATCAGAATGCCGCGTCTCGGGATCGGATTCCTCCACGCCAATGCGCCGTGCGTGCATCCACCGTCCATAAAGAAGAGGACATCCCCGGCTTTCATGACGGGTTGTACGACTAAACCCATTGTGTCGTCGCATGTCCGAATGCCGCGTGGCATCGAGTACTGCGTCTTGTGGGAACCGGGTACACATGCGAAACCGCCGAGTCCGGGTTCGACATCGCGCAATTGCCATGTAATCGTGACGGTCTCGGCATAGCTGCGTCCGTTTTTGAAATCATAACCGCGGGATGGACTCATCGGTTCATTTCCGTCGTGGAGTGAGTGCCCGGATGTGCCTTCAACGGCACAGAACACGGTCGCGCCACCCGTACGATAGCCGCTACCGCCCATCCAGTTGAGTCGCTGCACCACAGCAGGATGCGCAATCATGCGACGGAAGGGATCGTTATACGGATCGGGTAGACTTAATAGACCCGATAGGAGCGGACGCCCTGTGCCGGCTTGGCTGATCGATCCACCCGCCAATTCACTACCGACAACGATGCGATCTTGGAATTTATCGACCGCTTCATTTGCCTCCGCGAGCCACTGCTCATCCATCACACCGCGCACCACGAGATAGCCGTTCAGATCCCAAAAATAGAACTCTTTCTCATCGATGCCTGAATTCGGGTCGCGCATATAAATTGATGGATGAACGACCGTCGAGTCTTCCTCTACCCATGTATCTTCGCCGTCTGTGTTGAGTACAGGTGGTGGACTTGAACCTTTGTACCCAGGGACATACAGGACCGCCTTTTGCGCTGGCGTTGCTTCGTCTGCCCATCCCGGTAAAGATTCGGTTTCCGAGTGAGGGCCGACTGGGTTGGACTGGATTGCTGCGCGCGCGGCATACCAGTAGCTCAACAACCTTTTCGGTTCGTCTTTCCACGGACGAATGCCTTGAAGTGTCGGTTCCGCGATTAAGAATAGGTCGCCTGCCTTGAATTCTGGCTGCACCACGACATCCATATCATCAACGCCGATTGCCAAGTCGTTCGGTGTTTCGACATTGCTTTTGTGGCTCGCCTGAACAACGACGAGTCCGCCGTCGCCTTCTTCGATGTCGTCCAACACCCAGACCGCTTTCACGCCTTGGCAGCTTCTCCTATCCTTTTGTATGCGGTATGCCAGGGACGGGTTTCTCGGTTCATCGCCGCCGGTGAGTGTGAGGCCGGTTTCACCTTCCCGCTGCCCCAACAATCGCGGTGCCTGATCGAGTCGGAAACCGTGTCCGATGATCTGGTTCAAATACCACACCATTGTCGGATGTACCAGTAAATCTCGGAACAATTCGCGGTGCGGACTGTCGCCGCCTAACAGCGTTTCACTCTCACCAAATGCGTCTAATGCCTCGTTGAGTGCTGCGACCTCTTCCTGAGTGAGAACACCCGGAATGTGTAGGTAGCCTGCCACGTCAAACGCGTAATTCTCTTCATTCGTCATCAGTTCGTTAGCCATCTGTTCCTCCTATGGTCAATAAGGTATTGCTAACCGCAGTATTAACACATATTCGCTATGGCGTGTGTCTTATTGCTGCTAAAGCAATAGCATTTCTCAATAGCGTTATTATGGCATAGTTCCCCCGCTTAATCAACAACCAATTTCAATTTTTATAATTTTGGTGTTGTCTTAATGGGAGAAGTTCTGTATAATTCTTTTAGAATGGGGAAATACGCGCTGAGGAGTTGATAAATGAAAAAAGTCTTTGTGATGTGTCTACTGTATCTGGGAGTCACAGCGGTAGGTTGCGAAACATCTCCGCCGGCAGGAATGGAGTTGATTCCCGCGGGCGAGTTTCAAATGGGAAGGAACAATAACGGAGCAGAAAATCTTTTAACAGGGGATGACCCACCCATGGATAATGAAGTAGTAAGGCCATCTCTCTTACAAAACCCTCGTGACAAAGGATATGACCACCATGAACAAGATCCCGATACCCGGGATATCTTGCGTCTGCCACTGCAGCGGCAGACGAAACGTGAAAAAGGATATGATCACGAAAAGCCTGTTCATACCGTTTATGTGGATGCATTTTATATGGATACGCATGAGGTGTCGAATGCGGATTATGCAGCATTTCTCAATGCAATGGGTAAACATGCTGAGTCTATTGACACGTGGTTGGATATTGAAGATTGGTATGTACGCATTGAACTTATAAATAGTGTCTATCGCGCGAGGGCAGGATATGAGAATCATCCTGTTGTGAATGTGAGTTGGTATGGTGCGATGGCTTATGCCAAGTGGGTTGGTAAACGTTTGCCCACTGAAGCGGAGTGGGAAAAGGCAGCACGGGGTGGTTTAGTAGGTCTAAACTATCCGTGGGGGAACAGTATAGATTCTAACAGAGCAAACTACAAGGAGCATATTAGAGATACCACAGCTGTGGGTAAGTATCCAGCTAATGGTTACGGTCTGTATGACATGTGTGGAAATGTGTGGGAATGGTGTCTGGATGAGTATGATGCGGATTTCTATACGCGCTCTCCAAATCGGAATCCGGTGTCAGGTGCGAACAGTATAGACTGGATAGTAGATAACTATAGAGGAATTAAAGGTTCCCGCGTCTTGCGTGGTGGTTCCTGGCTCAGTAAGGCACAAGATGTGCGTGTTACCACTCGCGGCAGCCTTACGCCAATGAGTACAGGTAGAGGCAGTGGTTTTCGTTGTGCAAGGTCTGTATCTCCTTAGTTTTTTACTTTTTTACCCATTGTGCCTCCAATTTGCTACGTAGGTTGGAGACCATGCCAAAATCAGTCTGATAGCAAATAGGTGTGGTTATTTCGCAAAAGAGGATGAATTTCGGTCAGAAATATCGTCAAATGGGAAATGGACACAACTAACCCTTGGTGAGATTATATCTTGTACTCTTTTGGGGGACGATACCGTCGTTCAAATTCTTCTACTGCCGTTTATTACAATGTGAAAGAACCTGTCTGATTTTACTACGACTTTCTTCTAACGGATAACAGTCGTCGGCGACGGTGCGGAAGTAATCTACTGACTTCCGACTGACTTTTGTTCGATCTCGTATGATCCCTACAGAGCGAAAATCAGGAATCCTCCATGCTTTAAATTCGTAGAGAGCGATTGTTGCTTGATTGACCTTTCTATCCGTGGACAGGGCGTAAACAAAAAGCGGCGTTCTCATTCCATTTATTCGGCAGTCTACTTTATATCTACCATCAGGGTCATGTTCTTTATGAAACCAGTCCAATTCAATATGATCTTTTGAAACGACGCTATACATCATCTCTTTAAACTCACTCATGAATGTTTTTTGGTGAGTATCTTTCCGAGATATAGATGTCACGCTCGTTATCTTCAGCAGTGCCTGAGCAAATGCGTATAGTGCATTTCCATAATTGGTGCCCCTAACCTCAAGTATCAATTCACCGTCTCGATCCTTAACTCCGAACGTAGAAAGTGCTCTTGATATAATATCTTGACGGATGCCTCTAAAGAGTTGCTGCTCATTGATGTCGTATGTTAGATGCATGTAGGTATGCCCTTCATCAGAAAGTATCCACCCTTCAGATTCTTTCTTCAAGATAATAGAGATGTGGTCCCCGTCGTTGAATCTGAACGGCGTATACACATAAAAACGGTCTTTCCCCTCAGGGACAAGCTCTATCTCTGTTGAAATACTATCAATAAAATCTTTCTCTATAATCCCAATAGACATGATTTTACCTCCTGTAAAAGTGTAGGGTTGCCCTGAAAATTAGCGTCATCCATTAAACATCCAAGGGCACCAAATACATCTTGATAGCGAGAGGTTTTTTCAGCATAAGAATCTTCTCGTTCTTTAGCGTTTTGATATTCCTCTGTTGCACGATGAATATGACATTCATAACGAATATGCCTCGTGTGACAGTGATTACTACCATTATAACGGAGCAAACGAAAAACCTTATTTGGCGTGGGGTAATAAACACCTAAAAAATATCATAATTTTGGCTGAATGTCAAATCTTTTTTGACTTTCAAACGCAACGCCTCTCTACATCCCAAAGCTAAAGCATGCGGTCTTGACAGGAAGATTGACAACCCATTTCTACTCTCACAGGAAAAACAAATTACGAATTTGCAACCGTCTACCCTATAATACCTGTCACATATCACAAGTCAATATTATTGATCGGAGGGCCCACATGAAAAACGACGATGCGAAATGGGTTGAACGTATCTTAGCAGGCGATGAAAGTGCCTTCACTGCCATCGTGAAAAAATACGAAAAGCAGATACACGCATTCATAAAGCGGCGGGTCAAGGATTACCACGTCGCTGAAGAGATTACGCAAGACGCTTTTCTTAAAGCCTACCAAAAACTCGGTACGCTGAGAGACCCAAACCGATTTTCCGGGTGGCTGTATATGATTGCCACGCGCTGTTCTCTGGCATGGCTTGAGGTGAAAAGAGTCCCTATGCAATCCCTGGAAGCGATGGATACGGCAGAGGTAGAGGCACTGTTCTACACCCAATATCTGACGGAGCAGACTGAAAATTCGGCAACAGAAAAGCAACGCGAAATCGTTGAATACCTTCTGCAAAAACTGACGGCGCGCGAACGGACAGTGGTGGCACTCCACTATCTGAGTGAGATGAGTTGTATCGCTTGACAGAACACGCTGGAATCCGTTCGTTACGGGTGCATCAAAGCACGCTGTTTACTGGCACGAATCGCGGGGTATATCGACTTAACGCCGGAACTTGGGAACACCTACAATTGCCGGTGGATGACATTGTTAGTGTCAATTCCTTCGTCGTATCTGACGACCATATCTATGTGGCGGTACTGGTGAATATTCTGGAAGGCGAGGGAACGCCTCAAGAAAATTTCATGCCACTATGGAAAGGTGAGAAGCTGTCGTGGTGGGTCTTCAGATCCGCCGATGGCGGCAATTCTTGGACAGATATAACACCGGTGGAGGCGCGAGACCTCATGCGTGTTCTGCCGCAGATAGCACTGCTCGCCTCAGAAAAAACACTTTTGGTAATTGAAAAAGATAACGGTATGGTGGTCCGCTCAACCGATCGTGGCGACACTTGGACGTATATCGAGTCTTCGGGTATCGCGCCTATGCAGTTCAGTGTAGGCAGCACGCTGACGCTGACCCCAAACACGTTTTATACCGCTGGGAGCACGGGCATCCATCGCTCAACGGATGGCGGTCAAACGTGGCACCGGTTTAATACAAGGTTTGAAAGTCGTGTAGACGGTTTAGTCAGTTTCATGGCGAGGTCCGCACCAAATCAGTCACCCGCACTTTACGCGAGGGTCGCTCCAAACCTTGTCGTTATTGCTTACGCCTCTCCCGCGACGGATTTCAGTGGCGATGCGCTGCTACGCGTTGTTATGGTACTTCTTGTTTCACTGTTATACGTGTCAATCTGCTATCTCTTAGGGATGCTCTTATCCGTGTGGACAAAGGAAGCAGCGACGACACTGATCCTCTCAATGTTTATCTGGGGGATTCTGACGATTGTTTATTCCAATATAGCAACCTTTGCAGTTGCGAAATTCCCGCCGCACAAACGCCAACCCGAAAAAGAAGCATTACAACAGATCGAGCAGTTGTGGGAAGATTTCAAGGCGGAACGGGATACCTATATCCTCAAAAAGTGGGGATATAAATATCCAACAAGCGCGATCTCTCAAATAGCCGATGGTCCGCTCATGCTATCAATAAATATGCGCTCACCAGGGGAACTCGGGTTCCAAGAGTTTTATGAATTCAAACCTATTCACATTCTGGATGTTTCCAAATTTCAGGAAGTGTTGGGATACCAAGAACCGCTTCGCATTGACTATGTAAATGATGCCGAGGAGCTCCTGAAACGGCGAGAAGATATTGGCGAAAGAAACAGACAATTGGGTAGAAACATCTCTCGTCTCTCTTTCGCGGACGCGTACCGTTTCGCTATCGGTGCAATAACAGGTACAGATAGGGAAAGTTACAACGATTAACAATCCGTCAGCGACACGCCGATGGGCGACGTACTTCACGAGGAGGTCCGAGATAAAAACACGCATCGCCGACGAACACGTAGACCAACAATTGCGGCAGGTGCGACTCGCCCGCGAGCTCACCCAAATCTCTCCGATAGTGTGCTTCCAATACGCGATGGAAGGACTCGCAAACACCGGGATTGTGCGTTATATGGATTTCGTTAAACAGGTACGTCGTTATAGACAAACCTTTATAGATTTCATCAAAACGGAGGATAGGGACGATCCAGAGAGTTTACATATCTACCCTGTGCGGGAGGGGTTGTCTCAAAAACCGGTGGATCCGAATGCTATACCACGGTTTAAAGAGCGTCCGTCCTATCAAAGCGTGATCTTTCCTGTCGGACTGTTAATCCTTTTTAATATCCTATTCTTTACCACAGCACAGTTGTCCTTTCTGAAATGTGATTTGCAATAAGTCAGAATCTGCGTCATGTAAGAGAGATGCCGCCCCTACGGGGCTTTGGATGTGTGAGGTTGCGTTTTTCTACAGAGATGCCGTCGCTACGCGACTGAAGAGGTTTTTGAAGTCTTCAATGTTTCTGTTTAGGATCCGGTTCGGTTGGAATGCAGGTCGCATTTGGGTGAGTACACCGCAAAACCGCACCTACCGGGTCTGGGGGTAAATTAGAATTACCGATTTATTTTCTGAAACTTCATGAGGCGTGATATGTCTATAGAAACGGTTTGTATATATTCTCGCACTCCAGCGGAGTGCTATGTCTTGGAGTGCTTCGATAGGGGAACGCTGTTAGCATATTTACACACCCGAACGCCATTTTTCTTTTGTCTATTTCTCGTTTCTATGATACAATTCTATATAAAGTCAGGGTCATTTAATTTTACTATAGTTTGGACAATAAGGAGGCGCGGAATTGCAGCACGAACTCACCGAATCGCAAATTAACGATTATCAGGAAAACGGATTTCTGGTCATTGAGAACTTTCTGGATGCCGACGAATTAGAGGAATGGCGACGTTGCACGGACGAATCTGTTGAGGAACGGCTCGGCACCTCCGTTGAACAGATGACGAACCAGCTAGACCCGTCTAACTTTTATGCGCGGGTCTTTACACAGTGCTTGCGCTTAGCGGATTCACATACAGGTATGCGGAAACTGGTACATGACCCAAAAATCGGAAAGATGGCGACACTGCTTGCAGGGACGGATGGCATGCGTATCTGGCACGACCAGGCGCTGATTAAACCGCCGTCCGGGAACCCGACGGCATGGCACCTCGATGTCCCGTATTGGTCATTTGACTCACGCGACGCGGTTTCGTTTTGGGTCGCGTTGGACGATGCAACCCTCGCGAACGGTTGTATGTGGTATCTACCCGGCACGCATAAAACTGCACGCTTTGATAACGTCGGCATCGGCGAAAACATAGGCGCGTTGTTCGATGTATACCCGGAATGGAAAGAACTTGAACCGCAATCCGCCCCGTGTCCCGCGGGTTCTATGGTATGGCATAACGGGTTAACCGCACACGGTGCAGGTGCGAACATGACGTTTTCGCATCGCCGAGCGATGACCTGTGGTTTTATGCCTGATGGATGCACCTTTAATGGAAAGAGAAACATCTTGCCGGAACCGTATTTTAACGCACTCGAAATTGGTGATGTGCTTAACAATAATGTCCAAAATACGCTCGTCTGGCATAAGGATTGGGAAGCAGGGGAATAGTTAACAGTTAACAGTTACCAGTTACGAGTTACCAGTAAGAGGAGTGCCTAATACATTAGACACCCTCTTAACTGGCCACTGGTTACTGGTAACTGGTTACTACAAAAAAAGGAGAATTGTAATATGGCAAAACAACCGAATATCGTTCTGATGGGCATTGACTCGCTCCTCGCGACACACATGAGTTGCTACGGGTATCAACGCCTGACAACACCGCACATCGATCGGTTTGCAGAGGGTGCGACCCTCTTTGAGAAAACTTATAGCGCACATATCCCGACAACGAGTGCTTATGCCTCTATGCTGACAGGGATGGATACGTTCGGCACACAAGTCGTAGCATTGCGCCACCAGGGCCCGATGCGCGAGGAAGTCAAAACGTTGGCGGAAATTCTACGGGAATCGGGTTACGATACCACCTGTGTGGGGTTCGGTGGCCCGAGTGGTCGTGGGTTCGATACCTATCTCGAATTCTCTGGCTGGGGACCTGATGAAAGCGGACGCAGCCCGAAAGCAGAGAATCTCAACAGAACGACGCTCCCCGAACTCAACCGACTTATTGATCAGAGCGACGAAAAACCGTTCTTCCTCTTCCTGCGACACATGGATCCGCACTCGCCTTACTTACCGCCTGCGCCTTATGAACGGATGTTCTACCATGGCGATGAGTGTGATCCGAGCAATACATCCATGGAGCCGGTGATGTCGTTTAAACCGTTTTGCGACTATTTCGCCTCTTGGATGCCGGAAGGGATCACCGACAAAGATTATGTCATCGCACAATATGACGGTGCTATTGCTTATATGGATGCGTGTATTCAGACGCTTTTCAATGCGCTTGAAACGCGCGGCGTGATGGACGAAACGATCATCGTTATTAACGGTGATCACGGTGAGACGCTCTATGACCACGAATGTTGGTTCGACCATCACGGACTCTACGATGTCACCTTGCATGTTCCGCTCATTATCCGTTACCCGGGTCGCGTGCCTGCCGGAAAACGGGTCTCAGGTTACAACCAACACAAGGACCTCGTCCCGACGCTTCTTGAGCTCGCAGATATTGAGACCGATATTGAATTTGACGGTCAGAGCCTTACACCGATGATTCGCGGTGAGATCGCTTCTTATGACAGCGAGTTCTATATCACGGAATGCACGTGGATGCGTAAACACGGGTGGCGGACACCGGAATGGAAACTCATCGTCGCCCTTGAACCCGACTTCCATTTCAAGCCGCCCGTTGAACTCTACAACCTTATCCAGGACCCTGATGAGAACGACAACCTCGCTGATACACACCCCGACATCGTCAACGTTTTGGAAACACGGATGAAAAACTGGATCCGCAAGCGAGAGCAGGAGACAGGATTGGCGAACCCGATCATGCATCAGGGAGATTGGCACGGCAAGAAAGGTGTCGGTGCGTTCAAGACCTCCGAACAGGCGTATGACACCCTCCATATCGGGAACCCAGGTGAAGCGGCACGTTTACAGGCGAAATCTCGGGAGGAGAAATAGGGGGTGGTTATCAGTCGTCAGTTATCAGTTAAAGAAGTCCGTAAAGTGTTTCTAAAGTCCGTAAGGTTATTGACTGTGCAACTTTAGCACACTTTGAAACTTTAGCACACTTGCTAACATTGACGGCTGACGGCTATTAAGCAAGGAAAGTTAAAAATCCGCTTTTCATAGCATCAAAAACGTAGCTCGTAATGAAGCAGATCGCTTATGGGGTTTTTGCTTGGGCGTTTCTTCAAGTACGCCGCAAAATGGAGAGCGGATTCAAGAAAGGCATGTCAAAAGCCAAATCCACGTTATTTAACCGCAAGGAAAGTTAAAATATGCCAGATTATAGACGAAGTGAAGTTTTAGGACGACTCAGGGCAGAATTGGATCAAGGAAACCATCTGCTTGCTGTCGGTGCAGGAACAGGGATCACAGCGAAATTCGCGGAGCGCGGCGGTGCAGACCTGATCGTAATTTACAACTCCGGTCGCTACCGGATGTCAGGGTTCGGCTCTTGTGCAGGGCTGTTGGCTTACGGTGATGCGAACGCCATCGTCATGGAGATGGGCGAGCGCGAGGTGCTGCCCGTCGTTCAAGAGACACCCGTTATCGCTGGTGTCAACGGTACAGACCCGACGCGTCGGATGAGCAACTTTCTTAAACAGGTCAAAGATGTCGGCTTTGACGGTGTGAATAACTTCCCGACTGTTGGGGTGATTGACGGTACTTTCCGCGTGACACTCGAAGAGACAGGGATGGGGTTCTACAAAGAGGTCGAGACCATCGGCATCGCGCACGAGATGGACCTCTTTACGATTGTCTATGTCTTCAACCCTGAAGAGTCGGAGAACATGGCAAAAGTCGGTGCGGATGTCATCATTGCGCACATGGGGACGACCATCGGCGGCACGATCGGTGCAGAAACGGCTTTTACGCTTGAGGATGCGGCAGTGCGCGTGCAAGAGATTTGCGACGCTGCGCAGTCGGTGAATCCGAATGTCATCTGTCTCTCGCACGGCGGTCCCATCTCGAAAGCACCGGAGGCTGCGTTTATTAATGAGAAGACGGATACGGTTGGTTTCGTCGGCGCGTCCAGTATTGAACGGTTTGCCTGTGAAGAGAGCATCCCGCGGGTAACGGCTTCGTTTAAAAAGTGAAGATCGGATGGTTCAAACTGTACTGCCATCGGAAATTAGGGCCACTCCCTAAACCAAGATTGTGATATAATAATACCATTTCTAAAGGTTTATATTCCATTAACCATACACTATCCACCCAGGCCCGGTAGGTTCGGTTTCCTAACCGAACCGGGCATAACTCAAAAATGGTGACACTTTTCTGACAGATAAACGATGCGCATTTTGATAATCCAAGTTTTTTTGAGAGACAATATCGGATTACCATGAAAGAAATCAGAAAGGCACTTTGATAACCAACAACTTGAAATATTGTAGCGGTAATAAACCTTCAAACTCAACTTAACCAAGCCCAAAGACTACTTATTCCGTAAAATTTATAGGATATAATATGCAGGATAATTACGAGGACTATTTAGAGCGTATCCAAGGGGTTATTCTTGAACATAATTATGATGGCAGCTCTCACTTTGAACATAAAAGCTACTTTTTAAAGATACTTGTGAATGACCCTTTTAATGCAGAAATTTCTATAATTATGAACATTGATATATGGAATAAATATGTCAGTTATTCTGCTTCAAGGTATTGGAGAGGAGTTTCGGAAAGTCATCCTGAAAATTACGAAAACCTGGATTCTTATTTTAATCTTCAAGATTGCAAGTTTTATACAGTATCAACTATAGATGATAAAAATGATCCTGTATGGAGGGAATCAAACTTAGAAGGTCTTATAAATCTAAGCCGTTCAGCATGGAGATTCTCAAGGCATATACATGTAGACTACAACAGATTTCATACTGGACAGACTTGTGAATTCTATGCCTATGCTAAAGATCGTAATAATCGTTTCTACAAACCTTCTACTATTGATCAGGGTTTTTCCAAGTATAAATGGATATACAACCCATTAACATTTAAAGCACACGAAATTACAAGCGAGTCTGTAGAACATCTTATTACCAAAATGCAAATCCCCAAACTCGTTGCTAATAAAATCATTCAGAAATGTAAATCTGAAAAAAAACGATGTCGAAAAGAAGCAAGACAGCAATGGAAGATAAAGGTTAAAACCAAATTCTCTAATCTATGGAAAAGATTTATGAAACAAGAACCCCCAATAAATGTCGTATGGAAAAGTGTCGCTATAATCAATGGTATTATTGCTATATGGATTGCTATATGGGCATTATTCCTTAAAGACAAATAATTCAAGCCCGAAATATCGTGAAACCCAATTTAACCACGTCCGATTAAAAATCTCTGCAAGTACTACAAGTACTATCTGACTAATTCCGTTTAATTTTGATGTTAGACCATCAACACTTTTAGATGCCCCTACTTCAGACGAACTTATCAATGGTGGAGGTTTATAATGGAAACTATCAATGTTGTTGTTGACAAAAAATTTGAACAAATTCTAAAAGAAGAAGCAAAAGAATTTTCTATAGATTGGTCATTGGTAGAAATTAACTGGGTTCTTTACGAGGAATTGCTATTAACGCACTTAAAACCCCCTTCGGATGAAAAAATGGTTAAAATGGTGGTTTTAGGATTCAAAGGGAAAATTCCAGAGCAGAATATAGACAGTTGGTTCCGTTCTTATCGTTTCACATATTGTATTTACTACAAAATCGCTGATACAGCAACTAAAGATATAGATAGGCTTAGTCTTGGTGCTGAAGGCACAATTAGCGATATAGCGATAAAACTCGGTGATATTTTCAGTGGTTTCAAAGGTGTACTGCCATCGGAAAATCGGGCCACTGTCTAAATCAAGGTTGTGATATAATAACCCAAGTCGCCACTTTGTAGCATCACTTGTTCGGTTGTGCTCTTTGTGCCGAAAGTGCCGAAAATGACGCAGAACTCTCCAAATTTTTTGAAAAAAGAGGCACTTTTTGCTGAAAAACGGTGTTCGCGAGTCTAAAACCACATGGGTAGCAAGTTGGAGTAATATAACCTAAGTTGCTACTAACATATTTTCGGCGTTTCAATGAGATTTTTAAACACTTTCCTCACCCCAGAGGGGTGATATGTCTATAGAAATGGCGTATTTAACGTCTTGCACTCCAGCGGAGTGCTATGTGAGTAAATAGGTGGCAACTTGGGTTAATATAATAAATTGAAAATGAAGGGACAATGGAGATGCCAGAATCAACTTACAATAATCAGGGACTTTTTTCTACTAATCATCTCGAAAAAGTAATAATGGAGAAAACATCAGATGAATTGGAATCTATCTATGAACAGATTAAACAACGCTATGCTTCCATTGCTGAATTTGCTGATAATCTGAAGGAACCACAAACAGAAGAACAATTTATCCGTCCTGTACTAAAAGTTCTTGGGCACACTTTTGGAGTAGAGCCGGCGCTACGTACCTCGCAAGGCACAAAGCATCCAGATTATGCCTTTTTTGCTGATCAAGAAGCATTGGAACGAGCACATCCTCAAATTAATTCCAACGCTTTTTTCAACGCAGCAACTGCTGTTGGTGATGCTAAAGCATGGAGTAGAAACCTTGACAAGAAATTAGATACCCGAAGCGGAGATCCATTTTCTAATAGTAATCCCAACTATCAGATTGATTGTTATATTCGTGCGTCAGACCTCACGTGGGGGATTCTCACCAGTGGAAAATTGTGGCGACTTTATCATCGCGATACAAGTTATAAGTTGGATTGTTTTTACGAAGTTGATCTTGAAAAGATACTGATCAATGAGGATACAGACGCGTTTCGTTATTTTTACTATCTCTTTCGGAGTGATGCATTCGTACCCGATACCTCTAACCGTTCTTTTCTGGATGATGTGTTGTCAGGCAGTATCCGCTATACCGTCTCAGTGTCGGATGATCTCGGGGACAAGATCTATTTAGCGTTAGAGGAGCTTATCAACGGATTTTTAACCTATCCAGCTAACGACTTGGACACCTCGGATGCAAAGACCATTCACGAAAATTGTCTGATCCTGCTTTATCGTTTGCTGTTTATTCTATACGCCGAAAGTCGAGGGCTGCTGCCTCTTGAAAATGCTGTATATCAGTCTCAATACAGTTTGGACGCGCTTGCCACCGAAGTACATGGTAGATTAGATAGAGATGCTGTCATTCCTGAGTTGCGGAGTGACTATTGGACCCGGCTCCAAGACTTGTTTATCCTCATTGATAAAGGATGGGCAGAACATATTCCTCAATATAATGGGGGGCTTTTCAACGCAACACGCCACGGATTTCTGGTAGAGAAAAAGATCAGCAACGATGTCCTTGCCAACGTCATCAATATATTGACCACCAGAACTACCGAACGAGAACGTATCACTTACCAAGATTTGGCAATTCAGCACTTGGGCAATATTTATGAAGGACTGCTTGAATATGAACCGACTGTGCAAAGTTCTTCTGAGAGGGTTGAATTAACAAAAAACAGAAGCAAACGGAAGGCGAGCGGGAGTTATTACACCTCCGATGCAATTGTGCGTTTGATGGTTGAGGATACACTCGGGCCGCTTTGTGAACGCAAGACATTTGAAGAGATTCTCCGGCTTAAAGTATTGGATCCAGCAATGGGCAGCGGTCATTTCCTCGTTAGTATTATTGATCACCTCGCGTTGGAACTGGCAACGCATCCCGATGCTCCAGCTATGACGACGGGAGATGCCGACACAGAAATCGCGTATTGGCGTAGACGCGTTGTTGAAAACTGCATCTATGGTGTGGACATTAATCCGATGGCGGTAGAATTAGCAAAAGTATCTCTGTGGCTTCATACAGTAGCGAAAGGCAAACCGCTTTCGTTTTTGGATCACCATATCCGATGTGGAAACTCGCTTATTGGTGCAAACATTGCGGATCTTGCCAACCTGCCAGTATTGAAGAAATCTCCTCGGATTAACGAAGAAATTCAACCGGCACTTAATATGGATTTTGGATTTACCGATACTGTTTCGGAGGCTGTTGGACACTACCTTGTTATTGAGCAGATGGAGAGTCAAACTGCTGACGATATTTATGTGAAGGACGAGAAATTAGAGCAGGCGCAGCAAACTCTGAGCAAGCACAAAGAAATTGCGGATCTCTGGTTGAGTGTCCATTTTGGAAATAACGTTGCACGCAGTAATTATCACAAAGCACTAAAAGCATTGGGGTCCTGGCAGACAAATGTAAATATCTCTACCAGTTTATCGAGTTATCGGGAAGCACAAAGGTTAGCAGAACACTACCGTTATTTTCATTGGGAGATTGAATTTCCAGAGGTATTTCGAGACGAGTTTGGAAATGAGTTGGAAAATCCAGGCTTTGACGCAATTGTTGGCAATCCACCGTATGGTGCAAAGTTTGACGCAAGTGAGAAAAAATGGCTAAAAACACAAGCAAAAGAAACGAAAAATTGGACCAGTGCTGCATTCTTCATAGATACTGCTAAGAATCGTTTGATGAAATCAGATGGCGTGCTTGCTTTTATCGTCCCCAAGTCCTTGTTATTTGTTGAAAACTGGCATAGTTTGTTGTGCGCATTGCTGGGAAAAACGCGTATTTTGGTCGATGTTGAAGCCTCTTTCAAAAATGTTAGACTGGAGCAGGCGATTTTTGTCTACGATACCTGTTACACGAAAAATTTTTATACGGCGCGTAAATTTATCGATGAGACCTGGGTTAGATAGGACTTACGCATATCGCTCTTTTGTACCACAATCTGTTAGATTGTGACGCAAAAACGCTGTGTTTTCAGAAGAATTTCATCTAACAGAGCCACCTATAGCCAAAAGTGCGTAAGTCCTGTTAGAAAAACGCACATCTCCCGTTCCTATCCAGATCGGTTTCAAGCGTGGATATGCGATGTTTCCAATGAAGAGATTCGACTCGGTTTAAAATTAAATCAAATTCGGATGTTTATGCGGGATATTTCTGAAACAAAACCAGGATTACCTTGGCAGAAGCTGCTAAGGGAATCTGGAAACATTCCGATGATTGGAGGAGACAACATAGTTCGTTATGGCACTAATGGTATCAAAGGTTTTATAGACTCCGAAAATTTGGAAAATTCTAATGAGAAAGTTGAATTTTTACAGCAACCCAAGGTGATGTTGCAGAGGATCGTAGCGTATATCACAGCCCCAAAGCCACATATCAAAATTATGGCAACAGCAGATCAGACAGGCGATATATTGAACGTAAATACGGTGACAAATACTGTTCTTACCACAGAAAACATCTCTCCGATTTTTGTCTCGGCTCTTCTGAATTCGGAGTTGATAAACTGGTATGCCCACAAATTTATTTTTTCTTCCGCTATTAGAAGTATGGATCTTTACGACTATTATGTTGGCAAGATTCCTATACCTATTGTAACACCAGAGGAACAGCAACCTATTGTTGATCTCGCGAAACGGATCATGGCAGCGAAAGCGGAAAATCCTCAGGCTGATTGTTCTGTGGACGAAAGAAGGATTGATAAGCGAGTCTATGATTTGTATAGGCTAACGGACGCAGAGGTTCAGATTGTGAAGTCATCAATTGGACAGGGTATGAAAAGTTGATTTTTCCTAATCGGCGTGGTAATACAATAGTTTGGACAGTTTTTGTCCGTTTTTTCATACAAGTTTCACACATCTCGGAACTTAGCAAAAAATAACAGTGGTTATTGAACATCGGCATAGGAGGCCAACAGTCTCCTATGCTACGGCAAATTGCCAATGATCCGAACGATTGGTTTGCGGATCCGCGCGATTTAGTCACGGCAATTAAGCGCATCGTTTATGTGAGTGTTGAGTCGGCGCGGATTATTGACAATCTGCCTGCTGAGATAACTGCGGAGTAAAATTATATAATAGACATTAGACATTATAGCGATTTAAAAACTCGTTGTTAAAATTAGGACTTACGCATGATGCTCTTTTGTACCACAATCTGTTAGATTGTGTCACAGGAACGCTGTGTTTTCAGAAAACTTTCATCTCACAGAACAGTTTACATCCAAAAATGCGTAAGTCCTAAAAATTAATTTTCAGTATTTTATTAATTTACATTATAGTCTTTTAACTACTCTCGTAGAGGCATTTTTCCGCATTTTAATCCAAAATGTTCTAATAAACGCGAAAAAATCAACACGAAATTAAATCATTATAGAGTCTATTATGTTTAGTTTTTCAAGTACACCCAGAATAGAATTAGAGGTCTTGAGATACCTTATTCCCAATACAATGGACTCTCTACCTACTGGTGCGATGATGTATGAACACATGAATCTAAGGTCAATGCCAGAAGAAGATGTGCTTCCGGTTATTAACGCACTCTCATAAATCCTATTTACATTAAGGATACTTACGGAGGAAAAATTAATGGACGTAAAATTGCAAGTTATTACAGAAATTAACACCTTGTTGTCTGAATACCAAGAGAAAGGAGACAATGTTCAAGCGGCTCCATACGATGAAGCGAGACATCATGCTAATTTAGGTGCTATAGAGGCACTTAAATTTCTAAAAAATGGGGTGGAAAGTATAGATGTGAACCGATATAAAACTATGTGCATAGTGGAAGAATCCAGCAGCGACTTTCAGACCCTTAGACCTGCAACAGGTTTCTTAAGTGAGGTGCTTTTGAGAATAGAAAGCACTCTCAAAGATAAGCGTGTATATGGTCATCCTGGAAGCGGGGCAAATCCAAAGGCTATGCCGGGCAGAGAAGAAGTTTGCATGCGTATAAAAAGGTATGTTTATGAATTACATGATGAACTAATAGATGATCAGTGAGTTAATCTGGACATCTTCTTGTAATCCCGCTGCCGTGGACCAATCTTTGCAGGCTTGCTTCGTTTTTACATTTTCCCGAGTTAACCGAAATAGATATTCGTGCTTGCTTTGCTTATGCTGCGGACAAGGAAAGTCATAAGTGGAGATGAGTCATGCTTTACAGTCTAACCGAACTCATAGAAAAAATTAGGCTTGGCGAAGACGCAACGATTGAATTCAAAAGAGAGATGCCTCACAGAGACAGCATGGCAGACGAAATCGCTGCTTTTGCAAACGGCGAAGGTGGTGTATTTCTTATCGGTGTTGACGATTATAGTGAAATTGTCGGTCTTGAACTGCAGGAATTGGATAGCGTAGAAAAAACGGTTGTTGAAATATGCGAAGACAGCATTGAACCTACCGTTTCCATCTTCACAGAGAAGCTACGGTTTGATGGTAAAAACCTACTGAAAATTGCCGTATCGCGCAGTTTTTTTGTTCATAAATCTCCTAACGGTTATTTCACACGTAAAGAAAAATGCAAAAAAGAGATGTCAACAGAACAGTTAGCACGACTGTATAGCCAAGCCACGCGTAATGAACTCTTATCTCGTCTACTTTCGGAAATTGCTTTAGACGATGGGGATGGGAGACAGGTGAAACGGAGACACTTTTTAGAACGACGTGGTGAAGGTGTGGGAATCATTCTGAACGAAAGCGAACAACTGAGTGGAAAAACACCTATCTATGAACTCTTTAACGAAGAATTATGCTTGACAATATTTGCAGCAAAATCTCTTCAAGAAGACAACAACTATGGTAAATTTTAGAATTGCTTATACACTCTGAATGCCAAGTCAACCCCCCTAAATCCCCCTTATCAGGGGGACTTTGAAGACTTTGCGAAGGACAGGGTTATAGATAAATGTCAACTTATTTTTATAATTCACCATAAATTGCGGAGGAAGTGATGTCCAATACGGTTAACGAAATAAACATTCTAAATGCGGACGATGCAGAACTGATGCGTATCAGTCGAGAGGGAACATTGTCGCTGAATCTGAACGAGATGAAGACGATCCAGACGCATTTTGGCGCGTTGGGACGCAACCCAACCGATGTAGAGATTGAGACCATCGCGCAAACATGGTCGGAACACTGCGTCCACAAAACGTTCAAGAGCATCATCCGTTATTCTGAAGACGGCAAAGAAACCGAACAGATTGATGGGTTGTTCCCGACCTACATTCAACGCGCCACTGAAGATATTGACAAACCGTGGTGCGTCTCGGTCTTTTCGGACAATGCAGGTATCATCGAATTTGATGAGACATTTAACCTCGTTTTCAAAGTCGAGACCCACAACCACCCCTCAGCGATTGAGCCTTACGGCGGTGCAGGTACTGGTATCGGTGGTGTCATCCGCGATTCTCTCGGCACAGGACTGGGTGCAAAACCGATCCTGAATACGGATGTCTTCTGTTTTGGAATGCCGGATATGCCATACGCGGCACTGCCGAAAGGCACACTCCACCCGAAACGCGTCTTTAAAGGTGTAGTCTCCGGGGTGCGAGACTACGGCAACCGGATGGGGATCCCGACTGCGAACGGTGCGATCCTTTTTGATGCCCGCTATACCGCCAATCCGCTCGTCTTCTGTGGAAACGTCGGTCTGATACCGAGAAACAGATGCGAGAAATCGGTTGAACCCGGCGATCTGGTGGTGGCTGTCGGTGGACAAACCGGACGCGACGGCATTCACGGCGCGACTTTCTCCTCCGCTGAACTCGATGATACCTCCGAAAGCCTCGGTAGCGTCGTACAGATCGGCAACCCGATTATGGAGAAAAAGATTGTCGATGCGTTGCTACAGGCGCGCGACCGCAACCTCTATCGTTCGATTACCGATTGTGGTGCAGGTGGGTTCTCGTCCGCTGTCGGTGAGATGGGGGAACATATAGGGGCGGAGGTACACCTCGAACGCGTCTCCCTGAAATATGAAGGTCTCGCACCGTGGGAAATCTGGCTCTCCGAGGCACAAGAGCGGATGGTCATCGCCGTGCCACCCGAAAACCTATCGGAACTTGTGGCTATTTGTGAGGCTGAATTCGTTGAAGCGACTGTCCTCGGAACTTTCACGGATACACACAGGTTGCAAGTTTTCTATGAAGGCGCGATTGTCGCCGATTTAGAGATGGAATTCCTGCATAACGGGCTTCCGAAACCTGTGAAAGCGGCGGTTTGGCAGCCACCGAAGCACCCAGAGATGCCGTCCCGCGACGAAGGCATCGGGGTTGGAAACCCCTTCTACACGGACGATCTCAAACGACTGCTCGCAAGTCCGAACATCGCCAGTAAAGAATCCGTCATTCGCCAATACGACCACGGTGTGCAAGGCGGTGTGGTTATCAATCCGCTCGTCGGTGTAGAGAACGATGGCCCCGGTGATGCGTGCGTTATCACCCCAGTTTTATGGAGTCGGAAAGGCGTTATCATTGCCAACGGTATCAACCCAAAATACAGCGACGTGGACCCGTATCTCAGCGCGGCATCGGCGATTGATGAGGCTTTACGCAACATCGTCGCTGTCGGTGGAACGGTCGAAAAGACAGCGTTACTCGACAACTTTTGTTGGGGCAATCCGGACAAACCGGACCGGCTCGGCGAGTTGGTCCGAGCGGCGAAGGCGTGTTATGACATCGCAACTGCCTACGGTACACCCTTCATCTCCGGGAAAGATAGCCTCTATAATGAATATCGAGATACAACCACCGGCGAACAACGCGCGATTCCGTCAACGCTGCTTATATCGGCGATTTGTGTCATCCCTGACATCCGTAACGCCGTTACAATGGATGTAAAAGCACCCGGTAATCTCATCTATGTCGTCGGCGACACCTACGCCGAATTAGGCGGTTCACACTACTTCGGTATCCACGGGTTTATCGGGAACAACGCGCCTGTCGTCCGACCGGATGCGGCTAAACGGACAATGGATCGGCTCAGCAGTGCTATCAACAGTGGATTGGTGCGTTCTTGTCACGACTGCTCCGAGGGGGGTATCGGTGTGGCAGCAGCGGAGATGGCATTCGCAGGCGGATACGGAATGACGTTGAATCTTGATAACGTTCCGACAGGCGACGGGACCGAGGCTGACGACTCTCTTCTGTTTTCGGAGTCGAACAGCCGTTTTATTGTGGAGGTCGAGCCGCAACACCGAGACGCTTACGAAAATTGTATGGCAGGCGTACCGATAGGCTACCTCGGCACCGTCACGGAGGCACCGGAATTCGTCATCGTAGGAAAAGCGGGGCATCCGATCATCGAAACCTCAATTGATGTCCTGAAGTCTGCATGGCAAACGCCTTTGCATTCGTAATAGGACTTACGCAAACTGAGCAAATATCCGACATTTGGACGCAAACAAACAGTATTTTCCATATTTTAAACCCCCTAAATCCCCCTTATCAGGGGGACTTTAAGAAGCGTTCGTAAGTCCTACGTAACTTTTAAGCAAGTTGTGTGTTCTATTCATAGGAGGTAAAAATGACGAACCCTAAAGTACTCATCTTACGAACTGCGGGGACTAACTGCGACGCAGAAACGGATACGGCGTTCCAACGTTCCGGTGCGGAGACCGCGTTAGTCCATATCCAAAACCTCATATCCGGTAAAGTTAATCTATCCGACTATCAGATCCTCGCCATTCCGGGTGGTTTCTCCTACGGCGACGATATTTCTGCAGGTATTCTGTTGGCAGTCGAGATGAAACACAAACTAACAGACGCGCTCAACCAGTTTGTCGCAGATGGTAAATTGGTTATCGGTATATGCAACGGGTTCCAAGTGCTTGTTCGGACGGGTTTGTTACCCGGTGTGTCCACATCTAACAACGGTACTTCGGAGATGGCACAGCGCGCGACGCTCGCCATGAATACCTCTGCAAAGTTTGAGTGTCGGTGGGTAGATTTAGAGACCCAAGAGAGTCGGTGTGTCTTTACAAAAGACATCAAATCGAGCGTCTATCTCCCTGTTGCACATGCTGAGGGACGGTTCACCGCACCTGTAGATGTGTTGACTGAATTAGAGGCGAACAAGCAAGTCGTGTTTCGGTATGCCGACAGTGCGTATCCGAAGAATCCGAACGGTTCGGATGCCGACATCGCTGGTATCTGTGACACAACGGGTCGGATTTTCGGGATGATGCCACACCCGGAGCGGTTCCTAACGATATGGAATCACCCACGCTGGACCCGATTCGCACAAGCACAAGACACTGCCTCGGAGGAGGGCGACGGACTCGCTATCTTCAAAAACGCTGTTAATTACGCCAAACTGAATCTCTTGTAGGCGTAAACTGCCCTCACGCTTTTTTATCTGCTTTTTCTACCGTAATCTCCAGACAATTTCCGAGTTAAGGCGTAACCCGTTTTGGTCTCGGCGAAAGCGAACGCACCGCAATAGTTAAAAACATGTCAAACAAATTATCACGTCGCCTCCTTCCATTTTATATGAAGATGCCTATCTTTTGGGCGTTTATAGTGATTTCAGTGCTTGGACAACTCCTTTGGGTCGTCGCGCTCTCTTATGATGTACGCATTGATTTACGTTGGTCGAGTCTCGGCTACGGGTTAGGGATCGGTTTAGGGTTTATGCAGGGGAAGTGGACATCTCGGTTGTGGCAACAATCGTATTTAAAGGTTTTAAAACGGCAGATAACCTTCTGGGACGCGAAAGGTGCGAAACTTCTTACCATGTACACCTGTGTGGCGCTCGGTTTACCGATCTTCTGTCCTTTCCTCATCCGCTCACTTGATATGTTGGTTGGCATCCAATCCTACGTCTTCGGCTTTATCGGTGCGATGAATGTGGCACTGATGCTGTGGGTCCGCCGCATCCCGAAGTGAGTTAAATTTAGATTTGACGTGTTTATCAGAATGTGGTATCGTGAGAGAACATGAACCTTGATAGAAACCAAGAGAAAGCCGTCAACCACGTTACAGGACCCGCAATCGTCATCGCGGGACCCGGCAGCGGTAAAACGACAGTCGTTACGGCACGAATTCTGAATCTCATCCAGACGCATAATATCCCACCTTCACATATTCTTGCCATCGCTTTCAACAGAAAAGCCGTTGAAGAGATGGAAACCCGTATCGGACGCGCACTCACAGCATCAAATTACACCGCATCCAGCAAACCTGTCATCCGTACACTCCACGCCTTCGGTAAAGACATTATCACCGAAAACCACCAACGCGCAGGGTTCAACCGAATCCCAGACATCTGGGCAGGACAGATTGAGCAAATCATCGCGGAGGAACAGAGACAGATTGAACGTGAAGCCGCCACAACCGATGTTGCTATCTATAAAATCGAGAACAAAAAGACCGGTAAATGCTACATCGGGCAGACCACGAACCCGGAACGGCGGAAAAAGGAGCATTTCACGCACGCATCAAACGACAGGCTCCGACAGGCGATCCGATCCGAAGGTGTGACGCAATTCAGTTTTGAGGTAATTGAACGTGTGCCGGGGCGAGAAGCGAATCGTCGGGAAGCACACTGGATCGCGCATTATAGAGAAAGCGCCGGTGTGTTCAACCGCGCAGACCCGCTACGGGTGCAGTATAGCAATCAGATCGTCCTTGAGATGTTCTGCCAACATTTTGGTATCCCTTATGAAGTGCATTTTGATACACACCCCGATTTCGAGAACCTCCGCGACCGTTTCGACGGAATAAAAGAGACTGTCATGCGAGCGAAGAGACAGGTCACCACGGGACTGTTCGATCCCACAAGGCTTAACGATCCCGTCGCGCGAGCATTTGCTATCAAATACGAAAACCTGAAAACGGAAGCGAACGCTGTCGATTTCGAGGATATGATCATCCACGCCGCAAACCTACTTGAGACGAACCCTGACCTCCGTCAAACCTACTGCGATAAATATCCGTACGTACTCGTTGACGAATTCCAAGATATTGCTCCCGCCGATTTCCGACTGATTTCACGCCTATCCGAGAACCTTTTCGCTGTCGGTGACGACGATCAGGCGATCTATGGGTTCCGCGGTGGCAACTCAGAGATTATGCTGGCATTCACGGATAGGGAGGCGGTAACAAAATATGAGATCACACGCAATTACCGTTCGACATCAACGATTGTTGAACACGCCAGAGCGTTGATTGAACGCAACGCACCCCGAATCCACAAAGACCTCCGCGCCTACAATCCGGTCAAACAGCATATCAAGATCGTCGAAACGACACCTGAAACGGTCGCAGCCACATTATCACGTGAGTTGGAATCGTCGGAAGAGACTGCCGTTTTAGCGCGCACCAACTACGAAACTGATCAGATTCAAGCGATGCTCGCCAACCATCCAGCGGCCCCTGAAATAACAACAATTCACAAAGCGAAAGGGCGAGAATGGGAGAAGGTTATCCTCGTCCATAACACATTGGAACGTCGGTTTCCGCGTCGCGATAGCACACTGACAGAGGAGCGTCGGGTCTTCTACGTCGCAATGACGCGTGCCAAGAGGGAACTTGTCGTTCTCGGTGGAAGGTGTCCGTTTGTGCCAGAGTTTGAGGAGATTCGGAAAAATGTCGGTTACTATCTCCGTCAATTCGCCTATTGGCGGGCGAGAAGAAAAGTAAAAAAAGAAGGTGACACAAAATAGGAAATGTGGTATGATTTTTATCAAAAAGCCAAAGGAGAACAAACAGAAGAAATGACAAATGACGAACTCTACCAATTGATGAAAGACGGTTTTGATCAAATCAGCCAGCGTTTTAATGAAATCAGCCAGCGTTTTAATGAAGTCAATCAGCGTCTGGATAGGGTGGATACTCGGTTAGATGAAATGGATGCCCGACTCCGCACTGTTGAGAACGGTATATCGGAACTCACGGGTAAGCAACAAGCGATTTCGGGAATGCGAAACTGGATAACGGCCGCATGTGCTATTGGTGCGTTACTTATCTCCATTGCCGTCGCTATTTTCAAATAAACACTCAAGCCTTTTTTGTAGGGAATAAGTCGTTTTGGACTTGCAGAAATGGACTAAACATACACAGTGTAAATATTAGGACTTACACGATAGTCAAGTACCCAAAGCTAAAGCATTGGGCTGTTAAGAGTTGCCCAACCTTTTTTCGCTTTGCTGTTCCGCAGTCTTGGCTCGTAACTTTACCTATCCGCCACTGCACGCCCCAAGCGGGCGTTTAGGAAGATTACTCTACGCTTCCCGGATAGAACCTCAGACGCTTCCGACTTCGGAAGTAGAACGAGCGTCCTAAAGTCTTCGAGTTACTTGGACACGGATATAATCAACGTGTCCCATAAGGCAGACACTTCCGACTTGCCTTTATATGTTTAGACGATTTAGAAACAAAAACGTTTAGGAAAAATGTTGTCCTTTTAGGTTTTTATTAACACAATATATCAGCGGGCTT
>JAJDXV010000027.1 GCA_022823085.1 Candidatus Poribacteria bacterium | reverse complement strand
CTAAAGTCTGATAACATGTCTTCTAAGCAGGAAAGAGGGGTCATTAGATATGTCCTTTCAAGGTTTATGATTTATTATGAAAGGATACCCTTTTTTCTGTTTATTGTCATCTTAATTCTTAAAATTGTCCAAACCATAGTTAAATTACGACGCGTTGTTCTTCGTCAACCGTGCAACAATTTCGTCAACTGCGCCCTCCGCACGTTCACGAATCTGATCCGGTGTCAAACTCTGAATCGGGTGAGGCACAGTGAGCGGTTCCAAGTCACTATGCCCCAAGACACGTGCCTGTACCTTGCCAGCAGCGAAGAAAACCTCCGTACAGACCGCAACACTCGGCACGCCACGCTCCTCTAAAGCACTTCCATCGTGCATACTGCACGATATACACGACCCTCAGTCCGCAAGTCCTTCGATAACAAAGTCTGCCTGCTCCGCCAGTTCAACGAGCAGTTCAGTCGGCGCAGGACGCGTAAATGTCGGTTTCTTAACATGGATCACTTCAGCAAAATCAAACCGTTCCTGCATTAACTCAGCAACACGATCCAAAAAAATATCACTCCCGTTTTTTGTGATGTTAAGCAAACCCATCACTTTTCCATTAAGACTATCAAGTCGCGGTGCAAGAAATTTCGCAGATACATCGCCTTGAGAAGTCGGATCAAGTAAAGTCGTATGTGGCATTATAGAATCCCTATATCCCTTTACTGGTGAGGTTTGTATCCCACCAATCTTAAGTATTCCTTTGCAGGCGAGGTTTGTAACCTCGTCTACGCCTTCAGACATCACACAGACGAAACGGACGACTCCATCTGCAGCTGCTGCGACTTCGCCATCGCATCCTCCGCCTCTTGGATCATCCCTTTTCGCTGGTAACAGATAGATAGACTCGTATATGCAAGCGGATCCTTCGGATTAATCTCAATTGCCTTCTGAATCGCTTCAATCGCTTCATCGTAGCGACTCAACCGTTCATAAGCATGTCCCAACCCAAGAAACCCTTCAATATACTTTGGATAGGTATCAATTAATTCTTTGAAAGCGTCAACAGCCGCCTCAAGATCGTTTTCCGCAAAATGCGTGAGCGCAGCGTCGTAAAGTTCTGTTTCGGTCGCCATTTTTTATTTCCTTTAGGATCAGAATTTGGAAAAAGTCTATCAGAAAGAACCTTAAATGTCAAACACAAAATAATTCTCAAAATCGGTTGCACACCAAACTGTGTTACGGTATGCTATAGATAAAACTTTCGCGAATCCTGTTGAGGAGCACCGAAACTTGCGCGACTATACTGAAATCACCGAACGCCTCATAAATTTAGAACTGCCAATAGAATGTATCGGCAACGTCCACGCCAAAGAAAATCTTAATTGGCCGATACATCAAATTCACTTAGCATCGTCCAGGGACACGCCGCAATCCGTTCTCATCACAGGTGGCGTACACGGCGATGAACCGGCAGGCGTTGAAGCAGCCTTACAGTTCCTCGAACGCGACAACACCGAATTCCTGAAACAATTCTCCTTTACAATAATCCCGTGTGTCAACCCGTACGGTTATGTCCACAACACACGTGAGACCCATGATGACATAGACATCAACCGTTCATTTGAAACAGATAGCGTCGCTGAAGCGGCTATCGTCAAAAAGGTCCTCGGACAAACCCAATTCTCATTCGCGATCGACTTCCACGAAGACTACGACGCGACAGGGTTCTACCTCTACGAAGGCAGGCGCGACGAGAAATATATCGGTCCCGAACTCGCCACAGCCGCAAAAGCAATCGGCCCCGTAGACCCCGAAGACCCAGGCGAAGACGCACCAAACCTCGTCGAAGGGGTCTACAAAGTCGCCACCGAATGGGGCACCCAAGGTTTGGCACCTTATCTATTGCATTTTCACAGTAAACATGTTATCATCTCTGAGACACCTACCGTTTGGCAACTTGAACAACGTGTCGCACTCCATCTAACAATACTGGATACTGCACTCGACATTATCTCAGATCCGAAAATTAACTGAAGAACGTAGCCCGCAACAACGGCGCGGGCGGATCAAGAGAAAGGCACACCAAACATAAAACCCGCTTCATTAACCGCAAGGAAAAATTAAATTCATTAACCGCAAGGAAAAATTAAAAAATGGAAGATCAACAAGTCCTATCAAATGTCAATACTGCATCTCAGCCTTCAGAATTGAAAATCACCGATATGCGTATCGTTCGGACCCAAGTAGGGGGTCCCATCTTGAAACTCGACACCAACCAAGACATCTACGGCCTCGGTGAAGTCCGAGATGGCGCAAGCCCGACGTACGCACTGATGCTCAAAAGCCGAATCTTAGGCGAAAATCCGTGTAATGTTGATAAAATCTTTCGACAGATTAAACAGTTCGGCCACCACGCACGACAGGGCGGCGGCATCTGTGGCATCGAAATGGCTCTGATGGACCTGGCGGGTAAGGCTTACGGTGTTCCCTGCTATCAACTCGCAGGCGGCAAGTTCCGAGACAAAATCCGATGTTACAGCGATACACCATCCCTTAGAGACGCTACCGATATGGGAAACAAACTCCAAGAACGTATCGACAGAGGGTTCACCTTCTTAAAGATGGATGTCGGTGTCGGACTGCTGCGAGGTATCCCCGGTACACTCTCCGCACCGCAGGGAAACTTGGACACACGCGACCTGATGCACCCTTTCACCGGTATCCGCCTCACCGAAAAAGGGATTACCATGCTCTGCGAATACGTAGAAATCGTGCGAGACATCATCGGCTATGAGATACCCCTTGCAGTCGATCATTTCGGGCACATCGGCGTTGAGGACTGTATCCGCCTTGCAAGAGCACTGGAAAAATACAACCTCGCATGGTTAGAGGATATGGTCCCATGGCAGTATACCGACCAGTATGTGCGGCTCTCGAATTCATGTGCCACTCCCATCTGCACAGGCGAGGACATCTACTGTAAAGAGGACTTTATGCCGCTGTTTGAAAGTCGAGGCATCGCCGTAGCGCACCCCGATATTGCGACTTCCGGTGGGATTTTGGAAACGAAAAAGATAGGTGATCTCGCAGAAGACCACGGCATTGCAATGGCACTCCACATGGCAGGCACACCCGTTTGTGCAATGGCAAGCGTCCACTGCGCCGCAGCGACATCAAACTTTATGGTGTTAGAAAACCACTCTGTTGACAATCCGTGGTGGGACGAAATGGTGACAGGCTTACCGAATCCGATTATCCAAGACGGTTACATCAATGTCCCAGACACACCCGGCTTAGGCATCGACCTGAACGAAGAGGTCATCCGAGAGCATCTGCATCGGGACGAAACGGCATACTTCGCACCGACGACAGAATGGGATTCAGAACGCTCACACGATAGGTTGTGGAGTTAGAGGTTTTGTCTATAAGGTCGCCTAAGGAGAAAAAATAACGCAAAAATTTCCGACAGACTGTTATTCTATGTCGTTGAGTTCTTTAAGACGCTCCGCCACATCAGTTTTAATATTCTTACAGCCTTGTTGTTCCACCAACTTTAGTGCGGTTCGGAAATCGGAGGTTGCCGCCTTGATCTGGTTAAAAGCGAGTTCTACTGCACCACGATTGTAATAAGCTGCGGCGAAATCCGGTTTCAGGTGTATGGCTTCATCAAAATCAGCGATGGCAGCCGCATATTCAGCAATGAATGTTTTCGCCGTTCCACGATTGTAATAGGCTTCAGCGAAATCTGGTTTCAAGCGCAGCACCATGTCGTAGGCAGAAACGGCTTCTCGTATCCATCCCCCCTCTGAAAGAATATTACCGATAGAGAAAAAGGCATGAATTGTCACCTCTGTTTCAGTCCATTCTAAGATAGCAGCCGGAGGATGTTCTTTCTCTAGTTCCTTCATCTCTTCGGGAGTGAGGTCCCTTATCTCCAAGATCTCCCATTCGTCGTCCCATTCGACCGATGCTTCTGCTGCCTCTTCTGCTTCCCCCACCGACTCTGTAGGGAGATCCGATAACTTTGGAACGTTTTCTTTCTCATACCTTTCAATAAGAAACCCAACGAACATCATCAGAGAGGTAGCAGGATGGTGTACATTTTCATCGACTGTGTCAACTAATTCTTCAAGTAAGGGTGAAAGGTGACGGTAGTCGCTTCTTGATATTGTATTGAAACTGAGGGTTTCTTCCCGCTTCCCGATATCGATTAATAATTCCAGGGCACCGGCGAGCCAACGATAATCACTTTCTGAATAAGGAGCAACCTTCACAGTTTGCTGAAGTAGAGTCTGTGGTGTTACAAAAGGATCTTGCTTTTGGGGGGCGGGCATATCGGGATCCACGGGGACGAAAGGTGCTAATAGAGATAATACGTTTTGGGTAGCTTGTATATCGGTTAACATTATTTTCTATCTCCGTTTGTTCCAAGCATCATATTTAAAACCCCAACGAGTCTATTTTCGGCGGTGTCCACGTAGAAGAGAATTCTGTCACAGTGTTTCCCGGTTCTTTGGTGTGCTTTGAATGCCAAATCCATATCTACCACAATCCGGTCGCGCGGGACATCAGTCATGTCCACGCGACAGCCGCGACCGCTACACGAATCTGTCAGGTTTTCTATACCCACCCGCTCACGGATTTCGTCAAGAACTTTACCCAATTGCACCGGCTGCTTCCTCGTCCAGGAATTGTTGCTCAAGTCTGACGAAACTATTATAGAGTTTATCAGCGACATCGTAATAATCCTGTGGCTCTATACCATCAATGCGGTCAAAAGGGATCTCTACTACAGGCTTATCGGTGTGGAATCACCACGCCCCAACATCTTCCTTCAATAGCCAATCTCTTGATTCTCTTGTATCCGCATCCTGTTTTTTCAATTCGCCTTCGCGAATCAGATTTCCGATCTGCTGGATGAACCACTCACTGTGTGTAGTAACAATCACGCGAACTCCGGATCGAACCAATCGAGCGAAAGTGAGAGCAATTTTGGTTTGAGCATGGGGATGCAAATGTGCCTCAGGTTCTTCAATAATGAGCGTGTCCCCTGGGCGAATGACACCGCGCAGAAAGAGAACTAAAGGTGTCAGTTCAGATACCATTGCCGAAACTTGACTCATCCGCAAAACTTGTTCTGTCTGCTGAGGGCGATACAGGAATTCTGGATATCCCCCCGGTACAGGGCGTTTGACCTCTACCTGCCCACGTAGTATGTCATCCTCTAATGCTTTAGCGATGCGGTTCACCTGATCCATAGATCCGTTCCGTTTCTTGTAGTGAATAATTTGTTGTAAGAAGTCCGCTATCATCCCCGAAAATGTAAATGCTTCAGGAAAACGTGCCGAATCAGTAGGGGTAGCCCGATCTATGAGAGAACTTGCAATCACCCCGTGGATTTGCATGATAGCACTCCGAGCAGCAGGTAAGTAATAGAAACTTGCTCTCTGGTCTTGAGGAACGCGCAGAAGTTGGATAAGAGATTTAACATCAGGTATTTTTGAGAATATAGATTCACCGTTTTCACGAAGAACCATGTCCTGATTGACACGCCCCTTTGTAGTGAGCCCGTTTCCGGAATCACTCATATCAAAAGACCAGAGAATTTGGTTTTTCGCGAGGATTTTCAGCCCAACTTTCATCTCATTGTTCTCACTACCTGTGAACCGAATCAAACCAGAAACGGACGAAAAATCGAAACAGCGTTTAAGCTTGTTCCTTAAGTTTTTCTGATCTATGAGGGGGTGTGTAAAGTTTTTGGCAGCGTATTTATGCTGCGTTTGGCATAGTTTGTGTATCCCAATAAGTATCGGCTGCGTCATTCTTTTGCAAACATCGCCAAAAGAGTATGGCATTTATCCCGGGTGTGCTCCATCGCA
>JAJDXV010000146.1 GCA_022823085.1 Candidatus Poribacteria bacterium | reverse complement strand
CTAAAGTCTGATAACATGTCTTCTAAGCAGGAAAGAGGGGTCATTAGATATGTCCTTTCAAGGTTTATGATTTATTATGAAAGGATACCCTTTTTTCTGTTTATTGTCATCTTAATTCTTAAAATTGTCCAAACCATAGTTTTAGATACATCTCGGCTAAAAAATCTTCATTGTATCTCTCAATTTGATTTGGCAGGAAGGGACTCTGCTCGCGATGCCTATACCCAGATGAGGACACCTCGCGATCAAAAATTGAAAATTTACTTGACAAATTACCGTAAAAATGACTATTATAGTTATGGAAGTGGTGTAAAACGCTCGTAATTTAATGGGTTCTTATTTTTTTATTTAAAGAAAGGAATTCGCACAGTGGCGCGAGTACAAAAACCGATTCGCTGGTGGCTCCTGTTCGTTATCATTGCGCTTGCTCTCATAAGTTTTCTTATTATTCTGTTTTTGGACGCGGGGCATCGCCAAGACAAGGTACTCTGGACAACCCTGGTTGTTATTATCACAACCGGTCTGGGAGTTTTGTGGCTATTGGCGTTCTCACGTTTAGCTTGGCGGCTGAAGTTAATCACACTTGCCGCTGTCATCGGTGTGGGTGCCCTCACTGGTGTCGCATTCCGTTTCAAAGGGTTCAGCGGCGACCTCATCCCGATGTTTGAATGGCGGTGGCGCGGCGAACCGACCACCTTCCGACAGGCTATCGATGAGATGTCTACGCCTACCGACTACCCGCAATTCCTCGGACAGCGCCGAAACGGTGTTGTGACGGGTATCCAATTAAACCGTGATTGGGACACCTATCCGCCGAAACTCGTCTGGCGGCAACCTATTGGCGCGGGATGGTCCGGTTTTGCAGTCGTCGGCGATTCTGCGATCACGCAAGAACAGGAAGGCGACTGGGAGAAAGTGGTCTGTTACGACCTGTACACCGGCGAAGTCAAGTGGAGTCATAAAGATAGCGCGCGATATAACTCGCCGCCAGCGGGCCTCGGACCGCGCGCGACACCGACGGTCTCCGAGAACCGGGTCTACACCGTCGGAGGCACCGGGATACTTAACTGTTTAGATTTTGAAACGGGCGATCAGCTCTGGACAGCGGACACCTTCACACAGAACGAAGGAGAACCGCCGCCTTGGGGGATCAGTATTTCGCCGCTCGTTTTCGATGAACTCGTTATCGTTAGTGCCGGTGGCGCCGTCGCATACCACAAGGAGACAGGCGAGATCGTATGGACCGGGCACCGAACCCAAAGCGGTTATAGTTCACCGCTCGTGACGACGCTCTTAGGTACCGAACAGATCGTTCTTTTCAACCAAGGGTTAATCACAGCACATGAACCGCGCACCGGTGAACTTCTGTGGAAACAGCCGTGGGTAGAATCTTATGCGGAATGCGTCGCACAACCTGTCCCGATCTCTGATGCCACACTCCTCGTCTCAACCGGGTACGGTGCAGGTGCTAAACTTTATCAACTCTCGCGTAACCCGATGGGTGAATTTGACGTTTCCATTGTATGGGAAACGATCAATCTTAAGGCTAAATTCACCAATATCATCTATTACGAAGGTTATCTGTACGGGCTTGACGACGGGATTTTCGTTTGCATAAATCCAAACGATGGCACACGTCAATGGAAACGTGGCAGATACGGACACGGTCAGACACTGCTAATCTCGGATATTCTGTTGGTGACCACCGAATCCGGTGATGTTGTGCTCATTGAACCGAATCCAGAACGGCATATCGAACATGCACGCTTTACGGCATTAACGGGTAAAACATGGAACACCCCTGCGCTCGCCGGTGATTACTTACTTCTCCGTAATAGTAGTGAAGCGGTATGTTATCAACTGCCAACACGCAACGCAGAAACCGATAATGGAACGGAAGGATCCGATCTTCCGCAATAATTTCGCAATTTTATTCAGTATTCCCTCTGCATCCTTGGAAATAAAAAAATCAGAAACGGAAAGGACAATAAGATGTTAAGGGGCACATCAAAGTTATTTACATTCTTCATATTTTGTAGTATCGTACTGTTGCTGCCAATATATAGTTCGTCAGCGGCGACCTATCGTAACATCCCCAGTAAGTACCAGAGTACGATAGATTCGCAACTCGAAGCAGATTTTGAACACTATATCAAAAGCCAACGCAGGCGGAAACGTCTTTCGGCATCTGACCGCACCAGTTTCGTCGTCTACGATATTTCAAAAAATAGAAAGTTGGTGTCCATTAACGAAGATCGGCAGATGATGGCGGCATCGATTATTAAGAACTTTGTTATGCTCGCGTATTTCCACGAAGTCAAGTATGGGCGGCAGCGGCACACCGATCATAACAGAGGGCGCCTCAGGGCGATGATCTGGAAAAGTTCAAACCCGTCTACGAACTACTTCATCCGCTTGCTCGGTGGCCCGGCACGCGTGAACCGAATATTGAAAACCAATTATCCGTCCTTCAAACACACTCGGATCGTCGAATACATCCCGCCGAGCGGACGGACGTACAAAAATATGACCTCTGCTAGCGACCTAAACACCTTTTTCTTGCGGTTGTGGCAGAATAGACTCCCGCATTCCGATAAAATGAAGTGGTACTTCAATCTTAAAAACGGGGACTACATCTTCAAACAGACCTATATCCCCGCTTATGTAGAGGTTTACAACAAAACCGGAACCGTCTACGGGTTGGTAGGAGACGGCGGTGTCTTGGTGCTGAAAGACCCGCAAGGTAGACCGCGCCCCTACATCTTTATCGGACTGATGGAGGATAGAACGAAAACAGACCGTAGGAACCGGTGGCAATCCTTTCACGATTGGAAGAACCGGCGTGCCAATATCTTACGCCGACTCTCCGAAAAGGCTTATAAGTACATCTACGAAAATCTTTACGGCGGTAGGCTCACACGGCGTAATTAGTCAGTTAAGGAACACTTATGCGACGCGTTGTTGACATCGGCAGACGCATTGAACTCGTCCCGATGGACCCGCACTTCAATGACATCAGTATCGGACTCTACCGTCAGAATACGAATCACGGGCACGACACGCCCGTCTTTCTGGTGCATACCTACAGTCGTATCTCCGGTGCCGCCGAGCGAATCGAAGCCGTGGTGGAAGCGATGCAAGTGCTTGGCGGTCTGCTAAAAAATGGTGACGGTCTGCTGCATTTCCCGTGTAACAGTTTACACGAAGCGGCGTGTCGGCGCGTCTTCTTGGAAGCGTGTAAACTTGCATCCGATACACCTGCCGAACCGCGTCCGTTAAATATCCTCGATAAGAAATCGAAACTCACGATTACAGTTGACTCCATAGGGGAAGGTGTCTATCGGGTGTCGGCTGAAGGTGAAAGGCGAGGCGCAGCGCGGCGTGTCTCAGCGATTGCCGGTGGCTTGGCGAAATTGGGTGAAATGGAGACTGTCGAAACCGATAACAGAGACACCGTCGCTTTTGCTTGTGGAGAATCCCACGACGCACTCGTCGGACTCCTGCTGACGCGGGCACCGAACGTCAGAATCGTCTTGCGTGAAGAAGAGATGGGAGCCGGACGCGGTGTACTCAGCGCACCGAGCCAACAGACATAGAGGAGACCGAAGATGCCAAACGCAATGACGAGCCGTGAACGTGTACTCGCCGCCCTCCGCAACGAACCGACCGATCGCACGCCTGTCTGCAACCCGACCTCCGTCGCTACTGTCGAACTGATGGATCTTGTGGACGCGCCTTTCCCGCAAGCCAACCGCGAACCGGAATTGATGGCGCGTCTCGCCGCTACCGGATATACCGAACTCGGATTTGATACCATCATGCCGGTCTTCACGATTATCCAAGAATCCAGCGCACTCGGATGCAAAATCCAGTGGGAACAGAAGGATAACTGGCCCACCGTCAAGATGCGGGAGCCGATCTGGGAGGATGTCGATGACATCGTTATTCCGAAAGATTTCTTAACACATCCAGATACCCAATGTGTCCTCGAAGCGATTAAAATCTTGAAGAAAGAATACGGCGACGAAGTCGCTATCATCGGAAAGACGATGGGGCCGTGGTCGCTCGGCTACCACTGCTTCGGTGTCGAACCGTTCCTTTTACTGTCGCTTGACGATCCGGGCAAAACGAAACTTGCACTCGACCGGATGAAGGAGGCGACTGTGCAATTCGGGGTCGCACAGATTGAAGCGGGTGCAGACGCACTGACGCTCCCCGACCACGCTACAGGTGATCTTGTTAGCGGCGAATACTACGAACGCTACCTCCGGGACCTTCACATCGAATTCGTCGATCGTATCCCGATCCCACTCATACTCCATATCTGTGGACGCACCGTTGACCGGATGGAATACATTGCACAGACCGGGATGGCAGCCTTCCACTACGACTCGAAAAACGAACCGAAAGAATCTATGGACATCGTGCAAAAACGGATCGCACTCGTCGGAAATATTAACAACCCTGAAACCCTATTCTCCAAAGCACCTGAAGACGTTAAAACAGAAGTGTTAAAAAACTTGGAGGCGGGCGTTCCGTTGATAGGACCGGAGTGCGCTATCCCACTTCAGACGACAATCGAAAACCTCCAAGCCATCCCGGAAGCCGTTCAGGGTTGGCACAAAGAAAAAATACGAACAGAAGCAACATAACTTCCATAACGCCTAACAAGGAAAACCTTATGAAAACCTTGACTTGCTCGTTGCTAATACTCAGTTTAGCACTCCTCGCATCGACAGCAAGCTACGCTCAAGCAGAGACGGATATCGAGATCTTGCGGGCAGCCGATGTCAACGCCGATGGCGTAATAAACGTCCTCGATCTGGTGCTGATCGCCTCACATTTCGGCGATCCACTTGTTGACGCGCAAACCCCTAACCCGGATGTCAACGGCGATGGCAGTGTTAACGTTCTTGACCTCGTACTCGTCGCGAACCGTCTTGGTGAAACTGTCAGACCCCCGGTGGCGTTCGTTACCGTGGCTCCAGACATCGGTTCCGAACTCGACATAGACGGGACCATCACACTCACCTTTGACAATCCGCCAACAGATGTTACCGTTAGCACTGGTGTTGCCATGACTGATGGAAACAGTGTCACGATTACAGGTCCCTTCACCCCCGGCGATCTCGAATTGACGGTCACTTGGGGAGATGGCACCGAAACCTTTTCCTATACCGTCAGACCACCTGCCGCATTCGTTAGCGCAGCCCCGGAGAACGACGTAGAAATTACGACTGAAGATAGTATCACACTGACTTTCGACAATCCGCCAACAGACGTTACCGTTAGCACTGGTGTTGCCATGACTGATGGAAACAGTGTCAAGATTACAGGTCCCTTCACCCCCGGTGCTCTCGAATTGACGATCACTTGGGCAGATGGAACCGAAACACTCTCATACACTGTCATCGAACTGGATACCGAAGCCCCCTCAATCACCGGTGGAACTGTCAGTGATGGCGATACAGACGTTGACGCGAGCACAACAATTGAAATTGAGTTCAGTGAAGATGTCCGTGGTCTCGTCACACTGCGAACCGAATCAGACGATAATGTCGGATGGATTACCACTTTTGAAGGTAACAGAGTGATGCTTACACCGGTTGCTGGCAAAGAACTCGCCCCAGAGACCCCTTATGTCATTACTGGAAAAGTTAGAGACGCTGCCAACAACGGGACCGAGATTAACATCACCTTTACCACTGCGAGTGCTTATGACGGCATCCCGATTGAAGTCACCGATGCGAACTTTGATACCGTCGTACTTGGATCCAAGGTTCCTATCGTGGTCGAATTTTATACGGACTGGTGACCGTTTTGCCAAAGAATGGTGCCAGTTGTCACCGAAATTGCGTTAGAGAACAAGGACACATTTATCGTAGCGAAGTTGAACAATGATGAAAATCGGGAAACAGTCGGAAAGTTTGGGATTAGATATCAACCTATTTACATCATATTCAAAGATGGAGAGGAAGTGGGACGTTTTGGAGGCGAGACACCGAAAGCCGCTTTCGTCCAGAATGTCCTTGATGCGATAAAATAAGCGATCCAAATTTCGTTGGGGGCGGGGTTCCAAATCCCGCCCGCATTACTTATCTTCAGGACTTACGCAATTTTGACGATAGCCAGTTTTTTTCGCGGATATTTCTCGGAAAACACAGCGTTCTTGGGGCACAGACTAACAGTCTATGCTACAAAAGAGAAGCATGCGTAAGTCCTAATCTTATTATGAAAAAATTGGTTCTTTCGTTGCTAACACTTAGCCTTGTGTTCGGTTTTTGGACAACGGGGTACGCCGAAGATGAGAGTTTCGATGCTCGGCGTGTCGCTGATGTCAACACCGACGGCTTTGTGAACATCCTCGACCTCACATTCATCGCCTCACACTTTGGCGAGATGCCTACCGCGGATCAGTTCCCCAACCCGGACATCAACAGGGACGACATCGTCGATATTCTTGACTTGACGCTTGTGGCAAACTATTTCGGTCAAACGTCCGGTATCCCGTTTGAAGTTACCGACGAAACTTTTGACGCCATCGTTCTCGGTTCCGAACTCCCGATCGTTGTCGAATTTAAATCCGAACGCTGAATATACTGTATATTGATGAAGCCTGTGGTCACAGCTGTCGCCTTAGAATATCGGGATACCTTCACCTTCGCCAAGTTGGATGTCAACACGCAACCCCAGAAAACAGGCGAGTATAACATTCGCGGAACACCGACCTATATCGTATTCAGGGACGGAGAGATTGCGGGGGCGTTTGTCGGGACACTGCCGATTACCGCTTTGGCGGAACGTATCCTCGGAATTTTGGAAATCGACGAAACCGAATAAATTCAGGACTTACGCAGTCGCGCCATCAAGTCCGCGCCGAACAGACACACCCTCCCGATGATAAAACCACCACTCCAATAGTAGCAGAAGACATGCGAGCAGTGCAGGGAACCGCCATACCTCTTGTGTCATCGGCTGTAACCCGTTTTCTACGGATGCCGACGTGTCTGTCTCGGTTGTCGCTACCGAATGTGAGAGTGCTGACGTGTCAGCGTCGAGCAAATTAACCGTGAAGCTTTCAATCGGGTTATCATCGGTATAGAGGGTATAGACCCCGACCTGATCCGTCTCGGTGAACAATGCATCTTCCACTTTAACCGTCTTTTCATCGGGTTTCTCGATGTGAAGGGCGGCACCTTCGGCGATGGATGTAATCCTGACGGGTTCGCCGGTGTGGAATGCATGTCGCGTGCGTCCGTCTTCAAATTCGAGGGGTCGAAACATTGCCGTTCCCGACGCAAACCGCGCCAAAGATTGATAGACAAACAGTGGGGCATCGGGAACAGTCATCGCGAAGTTAGAGACCTCTGGGTTAAACGCATCGAACTCAAAGACGAGGAATTGGCGACCCGACGCTTGCGCAACCCATATTAATACACCTGCCTCCGTTTCAACGAGTGAACGTCCGAAAATGGGCAAGGTTCGGGAAGTTGATTTAAGTACCTGTACACCTTGTAGCGATACATTTGTCATGAGCGGGTGTGTCTCAGCCGTGTTGATAACGCGCACCGGTGTTGGAACTTCTGTAACGACACCCTCCGCTTCTCCGATGAACGGCAAGTCGTTCCCTGGATTGATGAAAATCAGATGTGTTCCGGGCGCGGCATCAGCAGCACGCGCCAACGCCTCGCGTCCGGCGGGTGTACCGCCATCGAAAATAGCTATATCGGAATCGCCGGTACCGAGATAATCTGCGGGGACAACCTGATGGAGGTCTACATGTTCAGCGTCCGCCTCTAAAAGTGCGGGGAGCAGAGAGTTTTGGTTTTCACTGACGAGCAGGATTCGGAGTCGCGATACGCCAGACAAGACGGCAGCGGTACTGTTATCCAGCATAAAATCATCTTCTACCGGAAGATGGACGCGAAGAACCCGCCCGACTAAACCTGCCGGATCACCTTCAAACAGGACAGGTTTCGTCTCGTTTGACGGGATAGTTACCGTTTGGCTATCGAAAGTGGCGTTTTCAACCGCCAGTTCGACCGCTACTTCTCTAACGGTATCCGTGAAATTCTGGACACCGACCAACACCTCATACCGATCGCCGACGATTTCGACGCTGAAACGGACGATGCCGATGTTCTCAGCATCCGTGCCGACACCGATTTTATGGACAGAGCGCGAGGTCTCCGGTAAATTTTCAAAATTATGGCTAATCAGGAAAACTTTGTCTTGGGCGGACTCTACATAGCGCGAGGCTGCATCAAAGACAGGACGGAGATTGTGTGGGAGATGGCTTTGTGGGATATTTTCTATGCCGCTGCGGAGTTTCGCTGTATCTGTCGTGAAGGCTTCTCGGATATAGGTATCAGATTCGGTAGCACTCGTCACCATGAGCATCATCCCGCCGCCAGCGGAGACTTCTTCTATCTGCTTGCGTGCCGCCTGTTTTGCCAAATTGAGACGTGTTTTTCCGGTCTCTGTTGACGACATACTTGCAGAATTATCGACGATAAGGATTGCGCGTCCCGGTATAAATCCGGGTCTACGCAGCGCCGGACGCGCTGCACTGAAGGTCACAAGTAAGAGAAAAAGGACCTGTAGTATCGGGAGCAGTAGGTTACGAAGCCGTTGGAACGGGACGTTCGCTCGCCGGTCCTCGGCGGTGGCGAGCCAGAGCATGATACTCGGAACGCGATATGTGTGGCGGCGCAGCTTCAGAAAATGGAGTGCCACCACAATCGGGATGACACCGAGTAGGTAAAACGCGGCAGGATTCAGGAACTGCATTTTTGCCTCCCCGCGGTTTTGGCGCAGCTCGTAGGTTTCCAGCCGACCTTATCGAACCGCGAGGAACATTAAGACTCTTCTTTTTCTTTTAGGCTTTCGAGGACCTCTTCGGCATCCAACTTACCGACTTCGCCGTAGTCTTGGAGCCGTTCACACGCTGCGCGAACCTTATCGTGTTCGTCAAGTTCCATATAGATGCTCGCCAAATTTTTGTGCATTTCTCGGAACACGCCGGGCCAGTTCCGTTCACCCTCTTTGTCAACGATACGGTTCGCATTCTTAAGCGCGGTATCGACAACGGCATCCAGCGCAGCCTGTTCCTCATCTGACATACGAAAATCGGGTTGTTTACGTTTCTCGTTATAGGCTTTCAATTGCCCAAGTGCCTTATCGCATTGGTTGTATGTTTTTTCGATGCTTAACGCACCCTCAAAAATTTTTGATATAAATCCAAATTTCATAAGGTCTCCGCATAGGTATTGGGTGAGATGTTCGTCTCACCCAATACATTATATTGTTAGAAATCGGTTTTCAGTTCGCCCCATGTCACCGCCAATTTATCACGCGCCTCGACTGCAAGGACCCCCGGAACACTCAGCTCCATGGATTCTTGGACTTCTTCTTCTGTCAACGCTTTGGCGTAAATGACGACTTCATCAATAATCGCGTCTTCGACTCTGTGGACGTTCGGGTTCTCGCCTGCACCGATGTAGATCGCTGCCTCTTTGAACTCGGGCCACTCGAAATTCTCTACCTGTTCACCGATAAATTCGCCGTTGACATAAATCTTACCGTCCTTGCCATCGGCGACTAACACGTAGTGGTACCACTCATCTAATTCAAATTGGAAGTTCCCGAGACTCTTGTCAGCGTGATGCCCTGCATCCCAGAACGGATTAAAGTTCGGGTTCACCATCGTCCGGAACTCGCAACACCCAGCGTCAACAGCCTCAATTGAGATGATGCCATCGTAGGCGTTGTGCTCGTTAAGATAGAACCACGCTTCCATCGTGATTTCACCGTTTTTGCCGATCGGGACAACGAAATCGTTGGCATCCATCTGCACGATCCCGCCGTTGAGACGGACGCCTTGTTTGAACGCGCCATCAACGAGCGAACCTTTCCCCACCAACTTAGCATCGTTTCCGTTCCCGGAATCATCTGTGAATGTATCGCCGCTCAACTTATCGAAAGAATAATAGACAACGATATCCTCTGCCTCGACTGCATAAGAGGGCGTAACAGCGAATACACAAATCGCCATAAGCCCTAACAGAAATAAACCTCTAAGCATTTTAATTCCTCCTTGAATATTTTAACGAAAGCAATTCTAACATAAATCAGTAACAGTGTCAAAACATTATTTGGTTTTGACAATCAGGGTTATTTACTTTTTCATTTTCTTACCAAAATTTCGGACCCCGGGCCCGGTAGGTTCGGTTTCCTAACCGAACCGGATCTGTAAAAAAAGACCTAAAATCCAATAATTCCTTAAAAATAAATCGTTCTGTTTTGACAATTAATAACTATTGACACATCCGTACATTTGTGGTATGCTCATACTCATATCACAAGAAAGGATTTAGATATGGCGATAAAGAAATCACAACTCTATGCGTCGCTCTGGAAAAGCTGCGACGCACTCCGCGGTGGGATGGATGCCTCACAATATAAAGACTACATCCTGACGCTTCTTTTCATGAAATACGTCTCCGATAAAGCCGCCAATGACCCTTACGCCGACGTTACGGTTCCCGAAGGTGGAAGCTTCTCAGATATGGTGGCACTGATAGGTAGCCGAGATATCGGTGAAAAGATTAACGTAATTATCAGTGCCTTCGCCAGAGAAAACGATCTCAACGGTGTCATTGATCTGGCAGATTTTGACAACAGTGATAAACTTGGCAGCGGTAAAGAGAAGCAGGACAAACTCTCTAAACTCGTCGCTATCTTCAATGATCTCGACTTAAGCGCGAACCGAGCCGAGGGCGACGACTTATTGGGAGATGCTTATGAATACCTTATGCGGCACTTTGCTACCGAATCGGGGAAAAGTAAGGGACAATTCTACACACCGGCTGAAGTCTCCCGTATTATGGCACAGGTGATCGAAATCGGTCCCGACACCGCGCAGGATGAGACGATCTACGACCCGACTTGCGGTTCCGGTTCACTCCTGCTCAGGGCTGCGGATGAGGCACCCCGCGGGTTGAGTATCTATGGACAGGAAAATGACAACGCCACCCATGCACTCGCCCGTATGAACATGATCCTCCACGATAACGCCGACGCTGACCTACAGCCCGGCAACACGCTCGCTGCACCTTATTTTACAGACAATGATAGACTCAAAACCTTCGATTTCGCTGTCGCGAATCCACCTTTCTCTGACAAAGCCTGGACCAACGGACTCGACCCGGATAACGACGTTTACGACCGATTTGAATACGGTGTCCCACCCGCTGGAAATGGCGACTACGCTTTCTTGTTACACTTCATCACATCGATTAAGAGCAGCGGCAAAGGCGCAATCATCTTGCCGCACGGTGTGCTGTTCCGCGGTAACAGGGAGGCAGACATCCGTAGAGAGATTATCCGACGCGGTTATATCAAAGGCATCATCGGGCTACCTGCCAACCTATTCTATGGTACCGGGATTCCCGCCTGTATCCTCGTAATTGATAAAGAGAATGCCGCACATCGCACCGGTATCTTCATGATTGATGCCAGTAAGGGCTTCCTCAAGGATGGCAACAAAAACCGGCTCCGTGCCCAAGACATCCATAAAATCGTGTCTGTATTCAATGAGCAGACGGAACTACCGCGTTACGCGCGCAGGGTCCCGCTCTCTGAAATCGCCGACCCAGCAAATGATTATAACCTCAATATCCCGCGCTATATTGACAACAGCGAACCGGAAGACCTGCACGACTTGGATGCACACCTCAACGGCGGCATCCCGGACACCGATATCGATGCCCTCGGCGACTATTGGCATGTTTTTCCGACACTCCGTAATGCCCTGTTCAAGGTTTCCAACGGTAGGCCCGGATACAGCGATCCGCTCGTCGAAACGCAGCACGTCAAAACGACAATCCTCACGCATCCCGAATTTAATGCTTATCAACAGCAGGTCTCGGCAGTCTTTCAGGCATGGCGCGAGGCACACAAACAACGTCTGATCGGTATTGATGTCGGCACGTATCCGCTGGAAGTCATCCAAACATTATCGGAGGATCTACTCTCCCGTTTCAACGATCTACAACTCCTGGATCGGTATGATGTCTATCAGGAACTGATGGACTATTGGGACGAGGTGATGCAGGACGATGTTTATCTCATCGCATCGGACGGATGGGTCAAAGCTGCAGAACCGCGCGAGGTCATCCAAAGCAGACAGGTTAAGGAGGTTCCCGATCTCGTCATCAAAAAACGTAAATACAAGATGGACCTGATTCCGCCAAAATTGATCGTTGCACGCTATTACGCCAATATACAGGAAGTTGTTGAGATATTAACGGCAAGGCAGGCACCCGTTGTGAGTGCGTTAGAAGAATACATTGAGGAACACAGCGGTGAGGACGGACTGCTCGCTGATGCTTTCAACGATAAAGGCACCATCACCGCCAGCAGTGTGAAAGCACGCCGCAATTCACTTAAACCGCAGTTGCTGCTACTCCGCAGCACCCCGCGAGACCTCATGTCCGAAAACAGTGCCCTTAAGAAGTGTCTGTCATTATTTGATGAAAAATCGAAAGCGGACAAAGCCGTGAAAGATGTCCAACTTGATTTAGATGAACGGGTATTGACACACTATGCCACGCTCACCGAAGCCGAGATCAAAGAACTTGTAATCAACGATAAATGGATGGCGAGCATCCAATCGGCAATTGAAAGTGAAGTCGAGCGAGTGATCCAGACGTTGACGGAGCGGGGGAAGGAATTAGAAGAACGCTATGCGCAGACCTTGCCGGATCTGGCACAAGAGGTTGAGGTGTTTAGCGCGAGAGTGGAGGCGCATTTGCAGAAGATGGGGGTTGATTGGGAATGAGCAACGCAGCATCGAATATACAAACGCTACAAAGGTTTAATGATGAATGGGAAACAAAACAGTTAAAGGAACTCGGTTCGTTTTCCAAGGGGCGTGGAATAAAGCGCGATGACGTTTCTGACGAAGGGCTGCCATGTATTCGCTATGGAGAACTATATACACGATACCAAGACTACATTTTGAAGGTAGCATCGCGAATACCACCGAGTGTCGCTGCAACAGCACTGCGAATTAAAAAAGGAGATCTTTTATTTGCAGGATCAGGCGAAACTGCAGAGGAAATCGGTCGCTGTGCGGCATATCTTGGTGAAGAACAAGCATACGCTGGTGGAGATGTTATCGTATTGACTCCATCAGGTCAAAACTCCATTTATCTTGGTCATTTGATGAATTCTCCAATAGTGTCGGTACAGAAGGCTCGTTTAGGACAAGGGGACGCAGTTGTTCATATCTATATCAATAACTTGGCTCAGGTGCAGATAGAACTTCCACCTATCATAGAACAGAACGCCATCGCCGAGGTATTATCAGATGTGGATGGGTTGCTCAACGCGTTGGACGCACTCATTGCCAAGAAGCAAGCGATTAAGCAAGCCGTCATGCAGCAACTGCTGACCGGTAAGACCCGCCTGCCGGGGTTCAGTGGTGAATGGGAGACAAAACAGTTAGGAGATATTGCTACCATAAAAACAGGTAGTAAAAACAACGAAGACAAAGACGAAAATGGGCAATATCCATTATTCGTTCGTTCGGCAATTGTTGAACGGATTAACAGCTATTGCTTTGACGGTGAAGCGATTCTTGTACCCGGTGAGGGCGGCATTGAAAACATCTTTCACTATATCAATGGTCGTTTCGACTGTCATCAGCGTGTTTACATGATCAATCGATTCGTTGAAGGTGTGTTTGGAAAATTAATCTACTATATCATGGTTTTACAATTCGGCAAACACGCTATGCAAAACACGGTAAAGGCAACAGTTGATTCGCTACGTCTGCCGACCTTCCAGACTTTTTCTTTTTCTATACCAACGGATATTGCAGAACAACGCGCCATCGCTACTGTCCTCTACGATATGGATGCCGAGATTATCGCGTTAGAGCAGCGTCGGGACAAGACGCGTGCCATCAAACAGGGGATGATGCAGCAGTTGCTTACGGGGCGCGTGCGGTTGTCTGAATCGCGGATTTGCACGGATGACGCGGATGACGCGGATTAGAAACACTTGGTGTTTGTCGCAGCTTTTGTCTGATTCTATAGACATAGCACTCCGCTGGAGTGCAAGAAGGTCCGCAACCGCTTTCTATAGACATATCACGCCTCTGGCGTGAGGAAGGGAAACTTCTGAACGGACATGTAACCTATAGGCGCGAAGTGTTGAAAATGGATGTCCGAAAATCGGTCTCTTTGCTCCAGCGGAGCAATATGTCTATAGAATGTGGATTGCCAACGGGCTGCACTCCAGCGGAGTGCTATGTCCAAATGTCTGCGTTGGGAAACCTAAATATGCTTTTTCGCATATAAATTGTCCAAACCATAGTATTCAACTTACGCAACGCCTCATATTCCCCGTTGATTTTCTTTCAAAAATGCGATAAACTTTCTATGGATGTTTAGGCCCTTTTATAAACTCACTCGGAATGATATGGAATAATCTATGGAACTTCTTTTTTCAGATCAGGAAATCACAGCATTAATAGAAGAACGCAAGGTATTGCCAGACAATTGGAGTAGCAAATTAAAAAAAAGAATGAATCGCGGAAGCAATGAATATCTCCTGAATATAACCGGAGAAGAGGGGAACAAATTTCGAGTTATTGTTAGAATGAGCGTTTCCGACGAATTGAATTTTTCAGTTGTCTTGGGGGTTAAAGTTCCACCGCCAAAGAAAGTTTTTCGGCTTAAACGCTACAATGGTAATCATGAACATTTCAACACAATCGAAGATGAAATGATAAGCGGTTTTCACATTCATACCGCAACAGAACGATATCAGGTGAATAGCGTAAGAGAAGAAGATTATGCCGAACCAACACAGCGTTATACTGATGTCAACGGTGCCTTGAAATGTCTTTTTGCGGATGCAAATTTTGAAGACCCTAATGCGTTACAGGACACCTTATTTTAGGAGGGCTAAGCAATGTCGATAAAATCTATAGAGCAAGACTTTATTGATAAAGTTTCAGCAAAGGTCCGGGTTTTACCTGATGGCAGAGACCGTTTTCGCGTGTTTACCCCTTTCCGGTTTGACGATGGTGACCACATAGTTATTGTTCTCAAAAAAGAACAGGGACGTTGGTTGCTCTCAGATGGAGGGCATACCTATATGCACCTTACCTACGATATTGATGAGGGGAAATTATTTAGTGGTACACGCGGGAAAATTATTTCAAATGCGCTGTCTACGTTTAAAGTTGAAGACCGTTTTGGGGAACTAATTCTTGAAGTCAAAGACGCGCGCTTTGGTGATGCGTTATACGCCTTTGCTCAAGCACTTGTGAAGATGGGTGACGTGTTGTGTTTATCAAAAAAACGTCCACAATCCACATTCATGACAGATTTTGAGGCACTGTTCCATGAAGTTATTCCAGAAGCGGACAGGACCTTCCGTTGGCATGATCCAGAACGCGATGAAGGGAAAAAATACATAGTTGATTGTCGAATTAATGGAATGCCTGAACCGTTTTTTGTATACGCCCTTGCCAATAATGATAGAATCCGAGATGCCACAATCAAGATACAAAAAGTGATGCAATGGGAGATTCCATTTCGTCCTTTGGGAATTTTCCAAGATAGAGAAGCTGCCAATGGTCAGGTGGTTGCCCGTTTTGATGATGTATGCCCTGTGCAATTTTCCAATCTTGAAGTAAATCGGCAAGAAATTGTGGACTATCTGGGGGCGAACATCCAGAGAATGCTTAGGCAATAGTAACGTTAAAAAACTGGAGGTAGCCATTCATGCTTGAAAGACGCTTAGAAGAACTCTGGCGAAATTTGCAAGGTAAGAAGCCGCATCTACCGCATTTCCTATCAGAAATCCGCTTAGACGGTATCCGTGGATTCAAGAATTTGCGGGTGGTGTTTGATTATCCTGTTAGCGTCATCGCGGGTGGCAATACCACCGGTAAGTCAACGGTGCTTTTCGCCGCTGCCTGTGCCTATAAGGTGCCAGGTGCCGGCGTTAAAACCTTCGTACCGTCCACACTTTTTCCAGATTACCGTCCTAAACTTGGTGAACGCCAAGATATGCGGGAAGAGGTCACAATAGAGTTCAATTATCTGACACTTGAAGGACCGCGTTCTATGCGTTGGCGGCGTGCCAAAGGTTGGAATCGGAGTTTCTTCGGTCGTAAAAACGCCAGTCAGCCGGAACGAGAGGTCTATCTCAGAACGCTCAGCAATCTGAATAATCCGGCTGAGGTGCGTAGTGTGCTTAACATGTCGCGCCTGAAATCTGAACCGGAAGAAACGCCACTGACAGCCGCACAGATTGAGTTTGCACACCAGATGCTGCCTTTTAGGTATTCGGAGGTGGTAGATATAATCAGCGGGAATAAAAATCTGCTCTTTGCTGCTCAAGAAGGGGGTGCGGTATATTCCGAATTACACATGGCAGCTGGGGAACGCGCAATCCTACGACTGTCGCAGGAAATCACACAACTCAATGGGGCACTTGTACTCATTGACGAAGTGGAAGCCGGGCTACATCCTTGGGTGCAGCAGCTCCTTATGCTGCATTTACAACAATTAGCACTCCGCAACGATCTCCAGATTATTGTAACATCTCACAGTCCGGTCGTTCTCGACGCTGTACCTCTCAACGGTAAAATTTTCCTGGACCGAGATGACACATCTGGTAAAGTGATGGTGCGTCCTCCATACCGCGACTTAATTCAAAATGCCCTTTACGGACGCTCCAATGATATGCTCAAACTGCTCTGTGAAGACGACATCGCCGAGGGGATCTTAGAAGGCATCTTTGATTTTCTGCTCCCCCAAGAACGAATCAAGTGGGAATCGGTTCATATCGGGCGCGACACGGGGGCAAGTGAATTCCCAATGCACGCGCGTTCTCTGGCAAAATTCGGTCAGATTCAAGGCACCGTCTTCATCCTTGATGGGGATCAGCGCGGTGGAGAAGTAGAAGGCAGAATACAAGATGCCGCCGGACGCGGTGCGAATATCTCAATATTGTTCCTTCCGGGCAGCGGAACGCCGGAAAGTTGGGTGTTGGAAAGGTTGCATCAACATCTTGAGGTCCACGCCTCAAGACTTGAGATTGATACGGGGGATCTGTCCAATCTAATGAACAGTTTGGATGCTACCTATGCTTTGGCATCCGAAAGCCCCTCAGAAATTGCGAAAAGCAAATTCCGGAGTTTGTCCGACAGTCTGCATAGGGAACCATCGGAAATCTGTCGGATTGTGGCGCGCTTAGAGGCGGATCGCCAAGCGAGCGACATTCAGCCACTCGTGAATAACCTACTGGGAATTTTAAGGCAATGGCGTGGGTAGAAACTGACAACTCAATACTGAGAACCGGCAACTGAGAACTATTATGATGAGCTCCGTTGGCGAAACCGAAATACGGACACAAGAACGCGTCATCACATTCCTCCAAAAAACCTTGGGGTATAGTTACCTCGGCAATTGGCACGCGCGTCAAAGTAATAGCAACGTTGAAAAAGACTTGCTGACCGATTGGCTCAGGAGCAGACAGTGCGACGACGAGATTATCACCAAAGTGCTGTATGAACTCGACAAAGCGTCCGCGCTCGGTAGCAATAGATCCCTTATCGACACGAACCGAGAGGTCTATGAACTGTTGCGCTACGGTGTCAATGTCCAACCCAGCACCGGTGAACACCGCATCACCGTCAAACTCGTTGACTGGGAACATCCGTTCAGCAACGATTGCGGTTGTGCCTCGTTGGTATCGCGAGCATCTCCGGGCGCAGCTCCCGTCACTCCTTGAAGAGTGGGAACCAAAACTCGGCGTATCTGTCAATGAGGTACGGATTAAGAGGATGAAAACACTCTGGGGGTCTTGCAACGTCGAAGCGAAACGTATCTGGCTAAATCTTGAACTCGCAAAGAAGCCGGAATCATGCCTCGTATATATTTTGGTGCATGAGATGGTGCATCTACTGGAGCGTAAGCATAACGATCATTTTCGTGAGTTGATGGATAGTTTCCTACCGCAATGGCGCACTTACAGAGACCAGCTCAACCGTGCCCCACTCGCACATGAATATTGGGATCCCCGCGGCGCATAGCGACTGTCCGAACAGGGGGCCGGATAGACTTACTGCTATTTCCTTGAGCATTTTTCTGCAATTTTTCTTGCACACATTCCGTTGTAAATGATATAGTAACGTGAGCTTGAAAAAAGTATTATAGTAAATTCTAAAAATAAATACACACTTTCAACCCCCCGGTAGGTGCGGTTTCCTAACCGCACCGATGCTAAGTGTATAAGTAATTACAGGATCTACTATAGAAGTCGGAATAGGTGTAAATTGGTTAAAAAAAAAGGCACAATTTTAGTAATTTAACCCCCTAAATCCCCCTTATCAGGGGGACTTTAAGAGAAAATGTGTCCATCCCAAGTATTATCAAACTCACGTTATGGAGGGAATATCCTGTAATGTTACCGACTCAGCTATCACGTTTAGATGCTTCAGTATGGATTCGCATCGGTTGTATGGGGCTCGTAGTCGTCCTCTTCGGACTGACAACGCTGTTGCACCCCGCCGATGCCGAGAAACTCCAGTTTGATCGAGATATCCGACCGATCTTGTCGGATAAATGCTTTGCGTGCCACGGTCCTGATCCGGCGGTCCGGCAAGCCGGGCTGCGACTTGATACCAAAGAGGGGGCGTTCTCCGCACCGAGCGGTTACCCGATTATCGTCCCTGGTGAACCCGAAAATAGCGAACTGGTGCTGCGGATAACACACGAAAATATTGATCAGCGGATGCCGCCGCAGATCGCAAATCGACAACCGACGCAACAAGACATTGATACGCTTATCCAGTGGATCGCTGAGGGTGCGGAATGGGAAGAACACTGGGTCTACAAACTGCCTGAACGGGTTGATCCACCGACCGTCGAAAACGCAGCACGGGTCCACAACCCGATTGACGCGTTTATACTCGGTAGATTACAAACCGAAGGACTCACGCCGGCACCGGAAGCGGACAAACGGACGCTCATCCGGCGTTTGAACTTCGACCTGACCGGACTCCTACCGACACCGGCTGAGGTGGAACACTTCTTGAGAGATGAGAGCCCCGATGCCTACGAGGTGCTCGTCAACAGACTGCTCTCTAAACCGCAGTACGGTGAACAGTTGGCAATGTACTGGCTCGATCTCGTGCGCTATGCGGATACGAGTGGTTACCACGCCGACGAAAATGTGAGTATCTGGCCCTATCGTGATTATGTGATAAAAGCGTTTAACGACAACATGCCATTTGATCAGTTTACACTCGAAAACCTTGCGGGTGATCTGCTACCAAACGCCACACTCGAACAGAAGGTCGCTTCTGGCTATAACCGCCTGAATCAGACAACCTCGGAGGGTGGCGCGCAAGCGAAAGAGTATCTCTCGATTTATGCTGCAGATCGCGTCCGAACGACCGCATCCGTCTGGTTAGGCGCGACTGTCGGCTGCGCACAGTGCCACGACCATAAATTTGATCCGTATACTGCGAAAGATTTCTACAGTTTCGCCGCATTTTTCGCCGATGTTCAGGGACCGGGTGTGTACCCCGGCAGAAGTAAGTGGGAACCTGTCGTCATGTTGCCGACATCCTCACAAGAATCAGCCCTACAAGAGATTGACGACGAATTGGCACAGTTGGATCGCGTATTTAAGGCATCGTCTCCCGGCTTGGAAGCGGAACAAGCGGAATGGGAAAACGAGATCCGTTCGCAGCTCGTGTCAACAGAACCGACCGATTTCGCGTGGGTGGACGACGTACAATCAAACGGTGGTAGAACCGAAGGCACGTGGAAATTCGTCGGTCGAAACGAAGCACCTGTTTTCAGCAAGCAGTTCTCACGTCAACAGATAGCAGAACCGGAGAAAACGGTTCAACACTATTTCCACGCTGCGAAGCGTACCTTCACGCTCGCCGAAGGCGATAAACTGTTCGCTTATGTCTGGCTTGATCCCGAAACCCCGCCGGAGACAGTCATGCTCCAGTGGAACGACGGGGATTGGAACCAGCGGGCGTTTTGGGGTGAAGACAAAATTAACTTCGGTGAAATCGGAACAGATGCGCCGGATCACAGACCGATGGGACCGCTACCGGAAACAGGGCAGTGGGTGCGGCTGGAAGTGGATCCCGAAGTCGTCGGTTTGAAACCTGAAACGGTTTTGAATGGCATCGCGTTCGTTCAGTTCGGCGGTACAGCTTATTGGGATGTCGCAGGCATCGCGACGACGCGTGCCGCTGCAGTGAAATATACGCATACATCAGAGGTTATTGACGCAATTCATATCGACCCCACGATCAGAACGGCAAGCCAGCGCGAACGGATCGCTGCGGCGTATCGCCGTATCACGCCTGCGCTTGACGGTATCCGAAACCAGATGGCGGAGCTACGGAAACAGAGAACTGAGATCGAACAAGAGGTTCCATATTCACTCACCACGGTATCCACACAGCCGCGTACGACACGTGTGCTACCACGCGGCAACTGGATGGACGATTCGGGTGAGATCGTCGAACCGATGATACCGAGTTTCCTTGGCGACCTAAATATAAAGAACCGCCGTCCAACCCGATTGGACTTCGCACGATGGGTCGTCTCAAAGGAGAATCCGTTGACCGCACGTACCTTTGTGAACCGACTCTGGGCACGCTACTTCGGAACAGGGCTCTCCCGCGTCTTGGATGACCTCGGCGCACAAGGTGAAGCACCTGTACATCCTGAGTTACTCGACTGGCTCGCGGTGGAATTTATGGAGAGCGGTTGGAACGTCAAGCATATCGTGAAACTTATGGTTACCTCAAGTGCTTACCGTCAATCCTCGAAGCCGTCGGAAGTTCTGCAGGAAAAAGACCCTTACAACCGTTTGATCGCACGTCAATCTCGCTGGCGACTCGATGCCGAGACGATCCGCGATAATATGCTGCTATTGAGTGGGCTCCTCGTTCCCGAAATCGGTGGACCGAGTGTGAAACCCTACCAGCCGAAAGGGTACTACGCTAACTTGAACTTCCCGAAACGTACCTACGTGCCCGACAAGGGAGCGGATCAGTATCGCCGCGGTCTCTATACGCACTGGCAGCGGACTTTCTTGCATCCGAGTATGATGGCGTTTGATGCGCCGAGCCGTCAGGAATGCACCGCCGAGCGCGCGACCTCCAATACACCCATGCAGGCACTCACCTTACTCAACGATCCGACTTACGTTGAGGCGGCGCGTGTCTTTGCGGCACGGATGATCGGGGAAGGCGGGGATTCCGTCGAAGACCGCATCAACTGGGCGTACCAATCGGTATTGTCTCGTCTACCACAGCCGAAGGAATTGGAGGTTATGACGCGTCTCTACGAAAAACACAAAACCGAGTACACGAGCAATCCTGATGCTGCAGGTGCGTTGATCGCAACGGGTGAAGCACCTGTAACAGAAGATGTTGACTCCGACGAACTCGCCGCATGGACTTCCGTCGCACGGGTCATATTGAACCTGCATGAGACGATTACGCGGTATTAGAAAATCAGATTGTCTCTTTTACTATGAGATGATTTGTAATTGGTGATAGATTTTTGTTGTTATGCAATTGTAATGAATAAACGACACCGGAGAATTTTAGACGCTATTTTCAGAACACCGGTACCGGCAACGTTAAAATGGCGGCAAATAGAGTCTCTCTTAATCTCATGTGGGGCAAAAGTCATTGAAGGTAGAGGGTCTAGTAGTCTATCCGCTTTGATTTTGTGGGTATAGTCTTTTTAGTTTGATGCGTGCGTCCTTCGTGGTCCAACGCCAATCCACCTTGTTCGCCGTCTGATTGCGATGCTTCTGCCAAGCTTCTGCCTCTGACCGGAGC
>JAJDXV010000176.1 GCA_022823085.1 Candidatus Poribacteria bacterium | reverse complement strand
GCTAAAGTCTGATAACATGTCTTCTAAGCAGGAAAGAGGGGTCATTAGATATGTCCTTTCAAGGTTTATGATTTATTATGAAAGGATACCCTTTTTTCTGTTTATTGTCATCTTAATTCTTAAAATTGTCCAAACTATAGTATATATTATTATACCATATCTGGTGTTTTTGAGAAAGGATTTAAATTGAGGAATGATTGTCAGTAAAATGGTTCTATTAGCTGTCAGGAAGTACCTCTGAAAGCAGATAGATTCAGTATTTTTCAGGCGGGTTAAAGAAAGGAAGTAGGGTGTGATAGTAGGTTTCTGGATAGAACCGTTTTTAAGCGCACCAAGTTTCTTGGGAACTTCGTGTTCAATTTTTCTTTAATGCTGCGTCAATTTTGGCTTCAATCTTTCGGGCGACGGCTCTTGTGAACGTCAGTTGATCAACCAAGGGTTTTCTTCTTATCATGATGTAAACGACGACATTGTTTTTCACAAACCAGATGGATGGGTTATTTTCGACGCGCCATGTGGCATCTCCAACGACATCCTCGGCATTTGGCTCGGGTTGATAGACACCTCGCCAGTGACTGGAGGCTTTTTGTGCCTCGGCAACGTTCTGAAATAACCAGTAGCTAACACCCATAGGTCCTTGGGGTTGGGTCCCGTTCCATAATTGTGTAAATCCGTCTACAACAGACGGTTCCCTCATGCGACCGCTGATAGGGAAGGTAGATGAAACATCCAGTTCCATGGTAGTAGGTAAATCGTCCGCCGTTAGGAGAATGGCATCAAGTTCTCTGACCAACATGTGCTCGTCTTTATTGATAATATCACACCCAGGGAGTGCGATTATGAAAAGGAAAACAAAGGCAATGAGACGGCATCGCAACATCATAAACAAAAGTCCCTTTTAATTTACATAGCACTCCGCTGGAGTGCAGGCATTTGAATCCACCGGTTTCTATAGACGTAGCACTCCGCTTTGCAGTAGAAAACGTGCATTTTGCGAAAAAAGTAACTAATTTGAGCCGGACTTGGTCTTTTTCTTGGTACGGATTAACGGAATTCGATGTAGGGAGGCATCTTCATAGCGTTCAGTTGATTTTCCATCAAAATGGTAAAGTCCCAATGTGTGGTCATCTGCAGTAAATGCGCTTGCTGGTACGTTGTATGCGCCAACGTTATACCGGACAATTCGGCTGATTCTCAGTTCGTCTATATACATGCCAGAGGCGGGAACGGCTTTCAGTCCACTCTCCTTCAGAACGGGAACGCCGCCGACAAGGAGCGGTTGACTCACAGATGTTAGATGTCCGCCTGGGCTTAGCCCAGAAATAGAGCCTCCGCATCCGACAGTAGAGCCGCCGTCAATTATTGCAACGTAGTAGACCCACCGCCCGGTGGGTAGTGTCCCTCATATTTTTCCGGATCCACCTCCGACTCCCCGTGTAACGATAGCCGGACTGGCTTTATATCCGTCACCAACAATAGCACAGGTAAAGCGGTCTGTTTGGCCGACTATGGAAAAGGCAGCACGGGATCCAGCAGTGAGTGATACTATATCTCGAACGCTCGGTGGTTTGTCTATGTATACCCACGCTTCAATCGTTAGCGGACCGGGATAATCCGGAAACCACGGTTTTTCGGTTTGTACAAGGGGTAATTCGGGATTCAGTTCGAGCCAACCGCCTCCGGCAGGTGAGGGTTCATGTGGTGCCGCGAAGAGCGTTAATGGCAGCATCAAGATAATCAGCACGCATGTTTCTTTTAGATGTTTCATGAAATACCTCTGTCAAGATTAATTGTCCGGTTGGTTAAGTTGTAAGCGGAGGACACCGCGATGCCGCGTGCCGATGTAGAAAATACCACGATCAACGACGGGTGGCAATCACGTAAAGCCATCCGGCAAACAGGTTCGGATTTTTTAGCGTTTGTAGTTTTTTGTAAACGTTAAGGAAGATATCTTGTGTAATCTCTTCGGCAATGTGAAAATCGCCAATTTTGCGCCATACAAGCGCGTGGAGCGGCTTTTGGTACTTTCCACGAGTGCGCTGAAAGCATGTTGGTCGCCTTCTAAGGTCTGTTGAATCAATTTAGCATCGTTGTTCTGCATACGTCACCCCAAAAACATGTTGTCTCTTATAATATTAAGAGACGTGCTGCAGGGTGGAGGGTTGCATAAAATGCAAGATTTAGGAAAATTCTATAGTTAAAGTGAGAAGATTTGAAATAGGAAGTGAATATCGCGAGCACAAGAAACACCCGCTCCTACATCAGAAAAGCAGTTGACTGACTTGCCAATCGGATATGTCTGGTGTGTCTGCATTTGTAACACCTCAGCGTGCTTCTACTTCGCTTAGGATCCGTTCAACGATCTGTTTTCGCTGTCCCTGAACTGCGGGTTGTTCTAATTCGTAGACTTCATCCGAAATCAGATGTTTATGGGTTTCAATGGGGAGGGCATTGTGGGATCCTTTGTCGATGTAGCGGTTGAAGATGGTAAAGCGCGGGTAGTCTTCTGTCCAGCGTCTTGCGCCGTGATAGAGTGCTTCCGTAAAGATAACGCAGTCGCCAGCGTTGACAGGGACGTTGATAACCGTAGGCGGTCCGTCGTAAATTGAGAGGTTATCGGGTGGATCAAAGTTGCGTTTATGGCTGCCGAGTAGACAGACGAAACCTGTTCCTTCTGGGACATCAACTAACGAGATACCCGCATTGAGGAAACCGGCGCGAGGTCCCGATTCGTCCACGCTATAATCCTGACCGGCGGCATGGAGATGGATGTCATCGGAGGTTTTATAGTTCTTGGTTAAAGCGCAGTCAACGAGACATGGGGTTCCGCGCGTTAGTGCGATAATCACCCGCATAATCTCTTGGTTGAGGACAAGTCTTTGAAACACCGGATCGCCGTATTGGATATGGTTGATCCAGTGGGCAATTGTGGATGAAGTCTTGCCTGTCCGCGATGTAGAGGTCAGCGGTGGTGGCAATTGGTCAAGGGGCATGTCGTGCCACTGGTTGCCGAGTTCAATCATTCGTTGGATGTCCTCGGGTGGTACGACTTTTCGGAGGATAATGAATCCGTGGTGGTCAAAGAACCATTTTTCGTGAGGTGTGAGCATTAAATACCTTTTACTGTGCTGTTTTCAGGTTGCTCCAAACGATAGGTAACTTCTCGGCTGCCTGAACGGACAGTCCGATTTTGGATTTAAAGTTTTGGGTTACTTCATCAGCGGTGAGGGGTCGGTTGTAGATACGGACTTCATCAATGATGCCGTTGAAGAACGCTTCTGCCTTACCACGATTGTTCCCCGCCCCAAGATAGACAGGTTCCGTGAACGGAACAGAAATGAAGGGTTGTCCTCTGCCCCTACTGTGCATTTTCCGTTTACCGTTTATAAAGATAGTTCTTTCTCGCCACTCGTATCCGTCTTCACCTACATAAAGAGGTCCATTGACATAAACAAGATGATGCCATTCTCCATCTGAAATCGGGAACCTCACGCCATAGGTTAAATGCAGGCATATAGGTACCTCCGGTTTAAGCTGCACTTTATTGGTAAGATAAAAGCGGATGACATCCTTAGTAAAATTAATGTTCTCATCAAAATCAAAATCTGGCCCAAGTCTTAAAAAGGGATCAATAAATTTCTCGCCTTTCACCACAAGGTTAGCGCGTTCCGCCCATCCGTTGAGATCAATTCCCCACCCCATAGCACAATCTGCATCTCGGACTTTAAAGAGCGTTGTCCAGCGTTTTTTCCTCAAACTGGTTTTGATCCAAGCTTCAAAAGTAGACGTACTGACTTGACTCCCAAAATCACCGAGGTTCGTGAGGTTCACATAATCGTTAAAGCCATCAAATTCCAAGGCGCCGTTCACTCGACCGGCAACAGGCCTGGGATTTCCTACAATTGTTCCATGATTTTTGCCCCAGACATCCTTGGCTTTGTTGCCAACAATGTCTTGTTGATCAAATGTCCAATAACTTACAAGCCCGTCTGTTACAACCGTCTCCGTATATCCGTTATGGGGAAATACGGTGATAATTAGGGCAATCGTCAGAAGGTAAAGTGCCCTTTTCATGGTAATTGCTCCTTTGAATACGCGAGAATTGAGTGGTAAGATTATGTCTGCGTGATGGGCCTTTATGGAATCTACCTTCAAAAACTTTTTGATAGACAGATTATATCATTTTCCAAAGTTTGTATGCAAATCTAAATTTGGAGAAGTTAGGAGTTATATATACTATAGTTTGGACAGTTTGCTAAGTTTAGGAGTTATGAAAAGTTGGCAGTGTTCTCCCGTTAGAGCTCCCGAACAGATGTTAGGATTGGCTTCTAAACCTGTTTTTGGGTCTCTATTGTGTTAGAAACGACTGCTT
>JAJDXV010000082.1 GCA_022823085.1 Candidatus Poribacteria bacterium | reverse complement strand
CTAAAGTCTGATAACATGTCTTCTAAGCAGGAAAGAGGGGTCATTAGATATGTCCTTTCAAGGTTTATGATTTATTATGAAAGGATACCCTTTTTTCTGTTTATTGTCATCTTAATTCTTAAAATTGTCCAAACTATAGTTGGTTTAGACAGTGGTCTAAAAAACCGATGGCAGTACAACCGGACCTCCAGACGGCAATACAGTTAGGTTGGATATGGTTGATGGCAGAACTTTTGACTTTACAAATACAGATCGATATGTATATGTATTTGAACTTCGATCGGGTATAAGATTAACCTACACAATGAGAGTTGTATTTGAGAAAGATAGTAATTAATTTCCAAGATTATCTTGGCTAGCCAGGGTGATGTTGAAAGGGTGTTAATACACCCTTTCAACACAATATAAATCTCAGGACTTACGCACTTTTGGCTATAGGTGGCTCTGTTAGATGAAATTCTTCTGAAAACACAGCGTTCTGGTGTCACAATCTAACAGATTGTGGTACAAAAGAGCGATGTGCGTAAGTCCTAAGGTATAAAGAAGCGTTTTACGCCTTTGACGTTGTCTTTCTCAACATCTACATTTTGGAGGTCAAAGGTGACGGTGATACCTTGTGATTTGAATCTGTAGGTGGAGAAATGCTCGCCGCTTTTGACGTAGTACTGATCTTTGTTTGCCCAATGGAGATATACCTCTTCGCCGTTGTATGGAACGGCGAAGCGTTCGGTTTGGGAATAGCGTCTGCGTGGAATGAAATCGCCACTATCGTAGTAGCGGGAGAAGAAGGTGTAGAGGTGGTTATAAACCGTATCTTCGCGTTGGTCTCGCGTTGGTGGAGAGCCGAGTTGTTCTTGGGCTTCAAGGTATTGTTTAACCAGTGGGCGATCTTTTATGGTTTCGTCAATGAGATTCCCGTCAGCATCTAATACATCCTCGCCAAAGGCATCTTTGACTCGCTTTTTTAAATCTTCAAGTTCCTCGTGTACGGATTCTGCTTCGGTGTTTGCGTCAAGTGCCTTTTGAACAATAGTGGGAAGCTCCTCGTCAATGAAGTTTTGGAGTTGGTCGCGTCTGTAGTTGATAATGCGGTAGATGCCGAAGTCGAGGTCGGCGGCATCTGCACGGAAGAGCTTCTGGAGTAGATCTTGTAATTTTTCTAAGGATTCTTGCATATTTCTCTGATTTCGTTATTTGAACTAAAGTTTGGACAATTCGACCCACATTTGGGTTGGATTCTCAAAGGTCAAGAAATTTTTCTACAAGTTTTAGACTGCCCAGAACTTGCTGAAAAGGAACGGAGGGCTTGATCTCGGCACACAGGCTAACAGCCTATGCTACAAAAGAGGATGTCCGCTCAGAAACCTTGGCTATTTTAAAATTGTCCAAAGTTTAGTATTTGAAATGAAGGCTTAGATTATTCATTAATTGTAGCAAATTTTGCTGGTGATGTCAAGAAAAAATTATACCTACAGCTACGCTGCTATAAACATACCGCCCCTACGGGGCTTAGGTTTTTCGGGCATGCGCTGCTATAAACATTTCGTCGCTACGCGACTGAAGAGGTGTTTGAAGGAAACTTCAATGTTTCTGTGTAGAATCCGGTTCGGTTGCAAACCGAACCTACCGGGCCTGGGGCCGAGGTGGTTGTTTTTCTAAAATTGACAGTTAGTACAGTTCTGGGATTCGCGAGGGTTATTTTTTTTCCTCCAGTGCTTTTGTGTCTTGGGGTGTGATGTTTACTATGTCTTGGTCTGCGTTGATGGCGTTGCAGGCGACGAGGGTTTTTAGGATTTGGTGTGCTAAGTTTATGTGCTTCATCGCTTCTTTCGGGTCTTGTTCCTGAAAGATGGCTTGTTTGACATAGCCGTGCAGCGTTTCTAATTCTTTGCGTATATTTTCGGAGGTGCCGAGGTTTTCGCCGCGATATTTGTTGAAGTGCTGTTCCCGGGTTTGGTTGAAGAGGTCGCGATACTTATTTGGAAAACGCGGATGGGTAATGTTGATGATGGGCTGGGAAACCCTTAAAGAAACACCCCAGCAAAAACCCCCTACGAGGTTGGCCTCAGCATTCACCCAAAAAAATCAAGAGATTATTATTGAATATTGTTTATGGATCAAAACAGGCAGGATTCGGAAGTTTTGTCAACGGGGCAGGGGATATTGGTGCTATTCAGGGAATGGAACGTTTTCGTATATTTCTTGCAGGGGCAATTCACATTCGATTGAGGTGAGTGGGAGTTGCTGGTCAAGTGTTTGGAAGTCGGTGAGAATCCATTGTGTTGCTTGGCGGACGTAGTGATCGACGTGTACCTTGTCTTGGGAGACGAGGACGTATTCTTGTAAGGATTGGAGTTGTCGGTAGTGTGCGAATTTGTCGCCTCTGTCGTAAGCCTCTGTTGACGGTGAGAGCACCTCTACGATAACTATGGGGTTGAGGAGTGTATCAAAAACATCGTCTTCAAAGCGCGGTTCATCACAGACAACGCCGATATCAGGATAAAAATAGGAATTTGCTGCTGGAATACTGACACGCATTTCGTGGGCAAATACGAAGCATCCACTGTTTCTCAAACGGGTGTAAAGTCCAGCGACAATGTTGCCTGTAATAACATTGTGTGCCCAGTTAGAACTGGATCTTCCAATTATTTTGCCGTTCATGTATTCACTTCTAACTATCTCAGCGTCAGGGATTGCCTTGCGTTCTAAAGCGATGTATTCTTCCGGTGTGTAATATGCTTCGGATGTCCTCATTGTCCTAATTTCCTCATTTTTGTGTGGGATTCGCTAACTTCTAAAGAGGTTCAGGTATTTTTCCAATACGAAGAGGCGGTTACGGGAGTGACCTGTAGTTTCTCTGAGTATTCCGAGTTCTGTTAAGGATTTTAGGAGTCGGTTCGCGCTTGAGAAACTTATGTCCAATTCCTTTTCAACGGATCTCGCGTTAACAATGGGGGTTGCATACATACGTTGAAGCAGCTTGTGTGCGTTTTTTGCTCGGGAGCCGAGTGTTAGGATTTTGACATCATATTCTTGGGGGAGGGCAATGATTGCTTTGAATGTCTTAAGCGCGTGCTGGGTAGTCTCGACGATTCCGATTAGGAAAAATACGATCCACTGTTCCAAGTCGTTTGCGGTGCGAACCCGATCGAGCGAATTGTAGTATGAAACCTTGTTTTTTTCAAAAAAGGTGGAAATGTAAAAGGTAGGCTTGTTAAGTAATTGTGCGTCAATGAGTTGTAAAACAATTAAAAGCCTGCCGCACCTGCCGTTTCCGTCCAGAAAAGGGTGGATGGTTTCAAACTGATAGTGTGTGATAGCGATCTTGATAAGATATGGCAATTGGAGTGATGTGTTGTGCCAAAATTTTTCTAAATCACTTAGGAGGTCTGGAAGTTCTTCTGGGGAAGGCGGGACGAAAAGCGCGTCGGCGAGCGACGAACCACCGATCCAGTTTTGACTTCTGCGAATTTCGCCGGGTGCCTTGTGTTTTCCACGAACACCGGAAAGTAGTATTTTATGTGCATCCTTGAGAAGTCGTATTGAAATCGGGATTCTTGGGAGTTCGGCTATTGCGAAATTGATTGCTTCAATGTAATTTTGGACCTCGTGCCAATCATCTTGTCTGATTGGCGGAATCTCTGTTTGTGGCAGAACAACCTCATCAATCTCAGTTTTTGTGCCTTCAATGAGATTAGAGTCTATCGCTTCCTTCGCAATGCTCATTGGCATCGAAAAATCGACATCTGGTAGGATTTCGGCATAAGCCTTGAGTTCTCCCAAAAGATTAGCGGCTTGTTCAACCAACTGATCTATTTGTCGGTTCTCCCAAGCAAAAGGAGCGTTGATGAAGGATGGACTAAAACTTTTGTATTCTCGCTGCTGTCGGTACACGCCTGCTGTAAAGTCTTTCATATTACTGTTTTCGCCTCTTTTTGAAAACGGCAAATTTGTGTTTTCATTTTTCCCATTTTTTGATAATCCAATCATATTATAGCGTGGGTTCAAGGAGATGTCAAGGGATTAATTTGTTCTGCACAGAACCGCTCAGCTGCTACAAACATTCCGTCGTTACGCGACTGAAGAGGTTTTTGAAAGTTTCAAGGTTTCTGTTTAGGATCCGGTTCGGTTGGGAAACCGAACCTACCGGGTCTGGGTTTGAGGTGGAAATTAGGGCGTGGGGGTTATGGTGTTTTGGACTTCGGTGACGATGGTGTCGGGTTCGATGCCTTCGCCTTGTCCCTCGAAGTTGAGGAGGATGCGGTGACGGAGTGCGGGGCACAGCACGGTATCTATGTCCGAAAAGGCGACGTTGTAGCGTTCATCAAGGAGGGCACTGATTTTAGCGGTGAGGGCTATCGCCTGGACGCTCCGTATACCCGCGCCGAGGTGGACGTAGCGTTTTACAATATCAGGTGCGTCGTCGGAATCTGGGTGCGTGGCACGGACGAGTCGGATGATGTGGCGTTCGACATGCTCGGCGATGGGGACTTGCGGGACGAGTCGGCGCATCTCGTTGAGTGTCTCGGCGTTCGCAATTTTGCCGATGGTGATGTCGGCACCGGATGTTGTGCGGCGTAGGATTTCGACGATCTCGTCTTCGCTCGGAAAGTCGATGAGGAGTTTGAAGAGGAACCGATCGAGTTGCGCTTCTGGGAGCGGGTATGTGCCTTCCATTTCCAGTGGGTTTTGGGTTGCTAAGACGCAGAACGGTTCTTCTAACTTATGGCTGGTGCGTCCGACGGTGACGGTGCGTTCTTGCATCGCTTCAAGGAGCGCGGATTGTGTGCGCGGTGTGGCACGGTTGATCTCATCCGCGAGGATGAGTTGTGCGAAGATGGGTCCCTGTTGGAATTGGAGCTGCCTTCCGCCGTGTTCGTCTTCGATAAGGAGCGTTGTGCCTGTGACATCGGAAGGCATCATATCGGGTGTGAATTGGATGCGCTTGAATTCGAGGTTGAGTGCTTCGCTGAGTGTGTGGATCAGTTGCGTTTTGCCTAAGCCGGGGATCCCTTCGAGGAGTGCGTGTCCGTTGGCGAGTAGACAGAAAAGTACGCCTTCGATGATGGCATCTTGACCGACGATACGTTTCTGGACCTCGGCTTTGACGTTGTAAAAGGTTTCACGGAATTGATGGATTTGTGTGTCTATGTTCATATTTTGTTGGGCGAGGTTACAAACCTCGCCTATAGTAAGGGATGGCGGGTGTGCGAAATTTTACCAGTTATCTCTGCTGACGTAGAGCGATCGGTTTTCCATCGGGAGTGAGACGCGTCTGCCATCGAGTCGGTGGGATTCGATGATGCCCATGAGTGTCTCTTGACTCCGGCGTGCGAGGTGGACGGGTCCCTTTGTCTCTCGATCTTCGTCGAGTGCCTCTGCGACATCTGTGATGCCCATCACGGTGCCTGTGGCGCGAGATGTTTCTGGGAACGGGATTTCTTCATAGAAGGTGCCGTCCTTTTTCCGGAATTGGATTTCCCTGCTGTTGTTTTGCACACGGATCTTGCCACGGGTGCCGCAGACCTCGTATTCGGGACCGGTGCCGGCGGTGTTATAGCCGTGGACACCGTTGGCGTATCGGATGTAGCCACTGGTGATGGCAGGGTCAATGTTAAGGCGGTTGCCGTCCCAGTCGGAATCTTTACAGTTAATGGTGCCTTGTACGAAATCGACCTCTGGGTCGCCTGCGAGGAAGAGGAGCATGTCGGCAGCGTGGGTTAATCCCCAGAGTGCGGAGCTTGCGCCGTATTGTGCGATGGTGCATTGGACATCCCCGATTTCGCCTGCATCGACGAGTTCACGTATTTTGCGGTAGATCGGCATGAAACGGCGTTGTGTGCCGTAGTTGAATTTGACACCGTGCTTTTCGACGATGTCTACCATGATGTCTGCCTCTTCCATGGAGCAGCAGAGCGGTTTTTCGCAGTAGATACCTTTGACGTTGTTCTCGGCGGCGAAGACGGTGATGTCGGCGTGTGGTCCCGGACGCGTGGCGATACAGACGATGTCGGGTTTCTCTTTTTCGATCATCTCTTGGTAGTCTGTATAGGCGCGTTCGGCACCGTAGCGTTGTCTGATGGTTTCGGCTTTCTCCTCAAAGACATCGGAGACAGCGACGAGGTCGGTTCGTTCACAGGCGACGGCTGCAGCGGCGTGTGAGAAGGGTTGCCAGATAAAACTATCGGGTCGTCCTGCGACTTCATCGTCGATGGTCGCGCCCATCCGTCCACACCCGATGAGACAGGCTTTGTATGTGCGTGGCATGGTTTTCTCCTTTATGGACCGGAGGTTTGAAAGTTGAGAGATGTTTTGAGAGCACGGTATGCTAATAATTGCATCTTTTTGACATGATGCCTCTAAAAAGTTTAGGTCTATGCTTCGGATCCTACGGTATTGAATTGAGGGTGTTGCATAAATATTTCTCGTAGGGGTTGGGTTTCCCAACCCGTCCGATGAAAGGATAGCAGGTCTGCCGGAGGACGAGGGAACCTCGCCCCTACGGTGGTCGCATATCCTAACGTTTGAAATAATGAAACACCCTCATTGAATTAGGAACGATATGATTTTCCACGCGTGGAGATACTTATGACAAAGCATTTTTGATGTTGTGTATCCACTTCATAGATGATCCTGTAACTTCCAACACGATAGCGATATCGTCTCGTGTTGGTCCCCGTGAGTTTGGCGATATTAGGTCCAAAGAAAGGGTTCTGGCCTAACTGATGGATTGCCCTGTTGATTCGGCGTGTCATATTCGCATCAAGGCCGTTATACTGTGTTTGTGCCTTGTTGGTGAATTGTATTTCAAACGTCACGCTTAACATCATCCCAACTTTTAAGCCGCCCAGCCTTCATATCGGCTTCAGCTTCTTCTAGGTCTTTGGCAATTTCAGGATTGCATGCCAATTCATAAGTTGCTTCCCATGCTTCCTTGTCATAGAGGTAAGTCATATAATCTATGGCAGCTTTGAGTTTTTTGTTTGGGAGTCGCTCGATTAACATCATGGCTTGTTTTTGCAGTTTTTCATTCTTCATCACAGAATTCCTTCCAAGAAAGATGGCACATCACCCGAAGCTGGAAATCCTCGCACCTCACCGATTCAAATGGGCCGAGGAGTGGCTTGGGAAAAGTAATCCTTCTCACAATCTATCCCGGTGGCGTTTGTGAGGGTAGATATAGATTGGGTTGAGTGGTAAAGATCAGATACCGTTCGGTTCTACCGAAAATGTTGTTTACTCGGACACTGTTCTGCTAAGGAGTGATAGTGCATCCGAGCAAACAACGACACGCTTATCATTAGTCTTCCGACTCTAAAACTCCACTTTTGAAAGTGGAGATACAGAGTCGGCACAATGCAGGTGATGGCTAAGTTGACGTTGATTTTAATTTACCATTAATCAATTAGTCTAAACCACCAGCATTTCGTTTGTTAATTGCTTGATGGTGAGGTGTAAAATGACTCCTAAAAGAAGTTTTGGGTAACACTAATAATCTGTTTAACAATTGTTAGTGTTTTCATGCTTAGTTCTGTTTCACGATTCTACAAATAGCAAGAACATTGACAACGATTGCAATCATTAGAAATAAATTAAAAGTAATCATAACGACAGTCACAACGACTGAATGTATAAACATTCCTAGTACTGGCACATATGGCATGTTTTGCGTCGAGTCCAATGAATAGTCAGGGAACTCAACATAGTTGTGAAAAAAATAAGCAATGCTACTTTGAAAACTAAAAGGATAGATAACTGAGCCTCTTTCGGTATAGTTCTGTCTAACCAACTGTTTTCACTCATAGTTAATAACCTGCCTAATCAGATTTGTTAGCAATTATACCGTACCCCAGGTTTTCAGTCAAAGGTTTCTGCGTAGAATCCGGTTCAGTTGCAAACCTCGCCTGCCGAGGGGTTTGGGTCAGTGCTGAAAGTTACTCACCGGTGTAGAGTTTTCCGAAATAGGGGCGGTAGCCTTCGGGTCCGGGGAAGCCGTCCCAGTAATTGGCATCGGCGGGGAATGCGTTTTCGCCGCCGCTTCGGAGCCATGTTATGAGTGCTGGGTCTGTGCCCCGGCGTTCAATTTCATCGACGGCAGCGGCGTGGAGTTTTGCGACGATGTCGGGGTGCTTGTCCTGCACGTATTCTAACTCACCGAGCCCGACGAGTTTTGAATTTTCGGGTTTCGCGGCGACTTCTAAGCTCCACTCTTGGCTGAATGCGGTGAAGAGGATGGCGTTCTCGTTTTGCGATGCTTGCTGCCAGCGTTCGATACTTCCACCTGAGAGGGCAAGTTCTCTGTCCCCGGAGTTTCTGTCGCGTGCGGGTGTCAGGATGTCGTGTCCTTCAAGTCCATCGGGGCGCGCTTCGCCCAAGATGTTGAGAATCGTTGGGAAGAAGTCCTGAGGTTGGACGATGACGTTGCTCCGTCCGGTATCGCCTTCCGGGAGACGGATGAAGAGCGGGACGTGTGCTTCTTGTTCACGTACAGGTTGTCCTTTGCCGAACCTACCGCGTTCACCGACATTTGTGCCGTGGTCAGCGGTGAAGATGACAGCGGTGTTTTTGTCGAGTCCAGTGGATTCGAGGGCATCGAGGAACTGTCCGAAGCAGTGGTCCATCCATGTCGTTTTCGCGGCGTATTGGTCTTTAATGTGTTGTTTCGCTTCATCTGAAAGCTGCGCGTTGCCGCGTGCACCGAGGCTCCGTGGATCGACGCGTCCGTCGTAGCCGGGTCGCTTGTCGTATTTTTTCATAAACTCAGGAGGTGAGTCCCATGGTTCATGTGGGTCGAAGCAGTCTATCCAGAGGAAGAAGTTGTCTCGCTTGGCATTGTCTTTGAGGAATTGGGCAGCCGTGCTGAAAAGTTTTGCGCAGTTCCAGTCTTCCGGTTTCTTGCGGTTTCGGTTTGCGCGTGCGTAGCTGCGGAGCATCCCGGATTTTGCTGCCTGGTCATCAATGGCATCAAAAAGCGATTGTCGGGTCCAGTTATCGGGCCAGGGGTCGGTATCCATGATCCAATCTCGATCGACCTCTGCGCCGCGGACGAATGTCCACGCGTGGAAGGGCCAATCGAAGTTGTGTCCGCCGTTAACGAGGTGCGGTGTATCGTGGATGAGTTGTGTGGCGTATCCGTTTTGTGCGAGGGTCCACGGTAGGGTTTGCCGCTCGTGCCGGAGCGGTTTCCATGCGTGGAAGGGTGCACCGTATTGCCCGGTGATGACATCGGTTCGGTAGGGGATGGTTGGGAAACTGGCGCAGAAAGCGCGGTCATAAGCCCAAGCTTTGGCGGCAAATCGGTCAATATTCGGCGTTTCTATCCAGTCGTTACCGTTTGCGCCGATGTAGTCGTAGCGGAGTGTGTCAATAACAATGTAAGCAATATTCATTTTTTAAACTTTCCTTGCGGATAAATCAGAGTATCCGTGAATTACAAGTGCCTAATATGGCTTCCATCCGTTTTAGGACGGGCGGATTGTCTAACAGGAACGCGAAGCGGTCGTCTTCCTCAAGCAGTTCGCCGATGAATTGGTTCTTATTGTGGCGTTCGTAGCTTTCATCGAGTGCTTCTCGGAGCGACTCAATTTGTTCGGGTGTCGCGGCGTTATCAACGACGAGATACCCCCAATTGAGGAAGAAGTTGACCTCTTGTTGCAATTGGTGATCGAGTTCGACGTTGAGTGTTGCTGGGACTACGCTTGGACTTGCCATCGGTTACCCCTCCTTGATTGCCTCGCGGTCAGCGGTTGCCCACTCTTCCCAGCGTTCCTCATCGGAACGGAGGAAGCCGGAGTTGCATCGCGGTTGAAGTTGTTCATCAACACCGAGGAGTCGCATGTGTTGGTGGTTATTGGCAGCCTTCGCTGTTTCCAACAACTTTTGGGTGTTCGGACCGGTGTGGTGATCGGTATGTTTCAGCCATGTGAGGTTATAGTAGATGCTGAAGAAATAGCGTAACTGTCCGGAGGTATTCGGTGTGCCGGAGTGAATGAGACCGTTGTGCGTGATGACGACATCACCGGCTCCCATGTGGATCAGTGTCTCGTCCGGGTGCGGGACCCCACGTTGTGCGTCCTCCATCGTAACCGGTTTCCGGTGCGAACCGACAATGACGCGGAGGGGTCCGAATTCGTCGGTCAGGTCTTGCAAGTAGGAGATGGCATTGATGGCGTTCGGACGGTGATACGCGTCGGTGAAGGGGACGTGTGCCCATCGGTCGCGATGCCAACCGGAGACGCGGTCTTCCGCTTTCTCTTTTTCGATTGACGGGAATGCGGCGAGCGTGAGGTTATCCAATTGTACAAACGGTCCCATCACCTTTTCCACAAATCCGAGGATCGTCGGATGCGAGACAGCCGACCACATCAGTTCGGGTGCCAATTCGAGGGTGTTCCCGAACCACGTTTGCCCGTTGTTGGCGGCAGAGAGTTCTGCGTGTTTCTCTCGCCAACTCTGCATCTGTGATTCGTCAAATACGCTCTCAAAAACCGTAAATCCATCGGTTTTATAAGTCTCAAAGCGTTCATCAAGCGTTGACATTTTTAAATTTTCCTTGCGGTTCGGTTAGATAGGTTAGATATCGAACGTGCTTTTCCGTAGATCCGCCCTCCGCTCCGCTTACGGGCTCAGTATTCGTAAGCCCTTCCCAGTAACGGATGGAGACCCTGGGTTGCGGTTCGGTTAGATAGGTTAGATATCGAACGTGCTTTTCCGTAGATCCGCCCTCCGCTCCGCTTACGGGCTCAGTATTCGTAAGCCCTTCCCAGTTTAATGGGTGGAGACCTTGGCGTGAAATTTCTCAGCGCAGCCCACTTAGAATATCTTCAGCGAGTTGCATCGTTTTAACGGCTTCGTCAAGATTCGCTGCTGGGAACGAAACGGGGGTGTCGGATTTGACGCAATCTAAGAAGTACCGATTCTGCTCAACGGTGCCGCCGCTCCCGGCTTCGGTGAGTTTGTGTTGCGTTCCGTCGGAGAAAACGGTGCCGTGTGAGACTCCTTCAAGGTATGCCGAGATGTCTCTGCCGTGAATCTCGTAGCGTTCGAGGCGTGCGTCTGTTGTATAGTTGGCGATGTGTTGAGCGACGCAGCCATTGTCGAACAGGATAAGTGCGGCGTGTACGTCCTTGTAATCCGAAATTGTTCGTTGGACGACGCTGTGTACCTCTTGGACATCGGCTTCAGCGATGGCGCGGATGGTATCAAGTGCGTGGATCGGTGTTTCAAGGAACATGTTGTCCATGAGGTGTTCAGGAAATTTGCCGGATTGTGCTAACCGGCTGATACTCTTATGGAATTCGCCGACGATCTGTGTCACGGGACCGCGTGCGGTGACCTGACGTTTCGCCTCAACAATGATCGGATGGAAACGACGGTTCCAACCGACCATCCCTTTCGCGCCGGACTGTTCTGCGGCACTTTGCAAAGCGATAGTCTCTGCGACGCTCATCCCCGGCGGTTTTTCTAAGAGTGTATGGACACCGCGTTCGAGGCAAGGGCGTGCTGCTTGACCGTTAAGGTGTGCCGGTGTCGCGACAAAGATAGCGTCTAAAGTTTCGTTGTCGAGTAACGCCTCGATGCTCTCGTAGCGATTTGGGATGTTGAAGGTATCAGCAGCGTTGTTTCGTGCTGCTTCGACAGGATCGCAGACGGCAACGACAGTGGTGTCGTCAAATGCTGAGAGGATTTTTGTATGGCCGCGGCCTCTGCCGCCGCAGCCGATGACAGCAACGCGTAGTTTTGACACGGGTTTCTCCTTATTTTTAACCCCCTAAAGAATCAACGGTATGAATGCCTTATGGGCATTCCCCGCCCCTTATCAGGGGGACTTTAAGAGAAAATGCGTAAGTCCTGAACAGATTTAGTGTCGGATGTGGGGTGCCTCCATGACTTCTCGCTGTTCGGACGACATATCCTCAATGTAATCGGGGTATGTGATCTGATGCGCGCCAGCACTGTATGCTTGGAATCCGGGACTGAACTTATAGAGCAAGGCGCGGCGTTGGTGCTCACCTTTCCAGGGGAGCGTGCCGTGCGTCAAAGTCTCCGTGAAGATAACGGCATCCCCGGCTTTGGCGTTGACTTCAAGTACCAGATGCTGATATTGTTCGTAGCGTTTCATGTGGGTCGGACACGGCAGATTTGCTTTATGGCTGCCCGGGATGATGGCTAACCCTCCATCGCCGGGGCCTTCGTCAGCGAGCATGTATTCAACGACAGTCAACCCTGTATATATTCTCCCGTATTTGAAGAAGTAGGCTTCGGAGAAGTTAGGACGTTCAATTCCGCCGCCGTGTAGGGTTCCGCCTTCTGTCCCTTTCTCCATGGCGATTAAACCGGGGCCGTGGTCGAGCCGGTATTTTTTGCCCAATACTTCTTCGAGATAGGGTTTGACGTTCGGATGTACGAGGAGGTTTCGGAACGGTTCACACCACGGTTTCTCCCATGCGAGCATGCCGCCCATATCCATGCGGTGTGCTGTCCCGACGAGTGCCGGTGCACCGCCTGCTAATGAGTTCTCTCGTTCTCTGAGTGCCTCACTGTGGTGGTCAATCGCGGCGTTACATTGCGCGACCTCTTCAGGCGTCAAAGCATTTTCGACGATGAGGAATCCGGTCAAATCGAATAGATATTTTTGATCTTCGTTCATCGTTTTTCCCCCGTTATGGAATTACGACTTCGTTTTTTCATGTTAGCAGGATGGCGAAAGTGTGTCAAGGAAAAAGTGGAGGACTGACACCTAATTCGCGCTTGCTTTTTTTCTTACTTGTATGTATAATGCGTTTATGTTGAATTGTTGCTTTTTCGTATTCGGTAATAACGCCGCGAAAATTGTGCTGCTCTGATAGATGGGGGGGGTGAAATGAAATGGACACGATACAAATCAAAAAACGGCTCAATGCACATGCGCCGGCCCTGGATGTGTCTTTTGAAGTATTGCAAAAACAGCTTGCGGCTTTCATCCAATCCGAACGGGCGCATCTAAAAACGCGTATTTTGAAGGGTGAGAGCGGGTTCGATGCCTGCGAGCTCCATACGCAGATGTGGGATGCTGCTATTCAGAAGGTTTATGAGGTCGCCTCTTTTCAGATTCGGGATGAATTCCAGAAGCAGATCGATGTGCTGAGCGAGCTTCCAGACGTTGATACCAGCGACTTAGCGGCAGAGTTAGAGGGCTGGACACCGGACGTTGCGCTCTATGGTGTCGGTAGTTATGGTAGGCACGAGCTCTGCTATTTCTCGGATGTGGATGTCATTTACACCTCTTCGGTAGATTTAGAGGATATTTACGATGAGAGTACGCTTGAATTGATCCGATGGTTCTATGATTTTTTTGATAGCCTCCACTCGGTAATTCCGGGGTTTGAGTTCAGTTTTATCTATCGTCCACTTGCGGATATCTCGAAGTGGAACTATCAGGACATGACTGCCTTGATTGATATGCGCTTTATTGCGGGTGCCTCGACGTTGACGGAGCGTTTCCGGAAAGCTGTCCACTCCGAAAAGTCGGACATATCGCTTGTGTTGGACCTCCTGAAATCCAAGGCGGATGCTTTCAAGGCTTCTGAGGACACGATCTATCTGAACCAACCGAATGTGAAAACGGGGCGTGGTGGACTTCGGACGCTGCAGTACGCGCTCTGGATATGTGGACTGCCGGACTTTACGTCGATTCCGGAGCTCTATGAACGCTACAGTGACGAACAGCTGATACCTTCGCTTGATTTCATGTTCAAGGTCCGGAATCTTCTGCATGTCCTTGCGGATGCGCCGCATGATGATCTCTCTTATCATCCTGAAAAGGCGGATACACTGCAGGCAGAGATTGCGCGGGTGCTCGGATTGAGCGACGAAACAGACGAAGGTCGTTATGCGTTCATGGCTGAATACTACGCCAAAGCGAAATACCTACATTTCAAGGCGGAGTTGTTGATTCGGAAGATGCTGGCAAACGGCATTCCGATCTCGGATGTCCTTGCGGCGAGTACCGACACCTTGTATTGCATAGATAACAACTTCGGTGAACTTGATGCGGATCAACTTTTTATTTTGTTCACCTACTTCCAACAATACGACTTTGAGATTGATGCCTCGCTCTCTACTTTCATTTCGCGCTATGTTCATGCGTTCGATTGGCGTTCTTTTCAGAAGCGGATGGCAGAACTGATAAACATACCGGGCGATGTTGCGAAGACCCTCACCCGCCTCCATAGACTCGATATTCTTTCGCACCTCGGAGAAGGTGGCGCGCTTTTTGAAAAAGCGATGATGACACGGAGCGAACGCAGTCTCGACCCGTATACGGTTGGCAAACATACGCTGGTTGCGATTGGTTACCTCGATGAGATCCGTCAAACGGAGTCGAGCAGCCTGTTTGGTGGTGCCGGTTTCGGGTCGCCAGTGTCGCCGTCCCCGACTTCGGAATTGGAGGAACTCAATACGGTATTTCGGTCGCTGTCGGATTCGAGTCCGCTCTATATGGCACTCTTTCTACACGATATAGACAAGCCGGATCCGACGCATCCGGCGACGGGTGCTGAAAAAGCGGAACGTATTGCGCCCGAATTCGGATTCAACGCGCAACAGACAGACGATATCTGCTTCCTCATCCGTGAACACCTGACGATGATAGATTTGGCACGCTATCACCATTGGGATGAAAGCGTGATCGTCGAATTCTGTAAGAAAGTTAACTCGTTGGAACGTTTAACTTCGCTGTATCTGCTCACTTATTGCGATTCTAAAGCCAACGGTTCACAGAATTTCAGCCATGTTGTCAAGCATAATTTGAAGAGTTTATACGAGGCTGCGCGTACGCGTTTTGTTGGTCAGGAGGAGACCCAATGGAGTGCGTTCGCGCCGGTTGAAGAATTTCAGCAATTCCTTCATCACATGCCGGTCTCCTACCGTATTGGGGTCTCACCAGAGGAGATCGCCATACATATAAAGATGACGACGCAGGCGGAGGTCTCTGTAACGGACGAAGATACGCCCGGAATTACGGGGATCGTCCAATTTGTGGATCGCCCTGGATTTACGGAATTGCATCTGTGTAGCCCGAGCCGAATCGGTAAATTGCATACAGTAAGCGGTCTCTTCTATGCGAACGGTATAGATGTCCGCGATGCACGGGTCTATACGAAACAGGACACGAATATCGAGCTTGAGATTTATCGGCTTGTTCACCAACCGCCGCATCACCGTGGCGAACCGATGCCGCTTGATGAAGAACTTAAAAGGGACATCGATTTTGATGTCCGGAGTCTCCTTGCAGAGGAAGTTACACTTTCGCAAATTTTTGAGAAGCACTACGTCAATCTGAGTGAGACGTGGGAGGTAGACGCTGTCAGTGTTGAGACGGCACGGAATTACTCTGAGATTGTGGTGGTTGGCGAGGAAAAAGTCGGGTTCCTCCACTACTTCAGCGGTATCTTAGCGCAACTCGGGCTAAACGTTGAGATGTGTAAATGTTCCGGGTTAGGGGGTCAAGCGATCGACCGGTTCTACGTTCAACCGGTTGCTGATCCGAAAGCGGTGCACGCTGATATTATGGCGGCGTTAAAAACGGAAAACGGATGAAAAATGCGCGAAAATCCGAACTACAACGAAATCTACTACCAGCATACGACTTCCCATTCGCAAGTCATTGACATCGTAACGGAACAGGTTATTCCGCTCAGTGCGTTAGATGCACCGATTCATTGGGAACGGCTCTTTGGGAACACTTATCCAGTGGAGATCGAAATCGGATCCGGTAAAGGACGGTTCCTGCTTGAGGCATCCAAACGGCATCCAGAAGTCAACTATATCGGTGTAGAACGCGCGCAGAAATATGTGGAAATAACGCAGGATCGGTTTAAAAAACATATCCGACATTTCGGTGTCGATAGAACGTCCGGCACATTCTCGAATGTCCGACTTGTGCGGACGGATGCCAACTACTTTTTGACGCGATATGTGCCTGAGACATCCGTGCAAGCATATCATATCTATTTCCCGGATCCGTGGCCCAGGAAACGACAGCGGAAACGGCGGCTATTTCGGAACCGAGACTTCTTATTCGCCTTGACGCGTACACTCAAGTCAGAAGGTGGCAGACTCTACATTGTGACCGACCATGAAGAATATTTTCAAGAGATTCAGGAACGGCTTGCGGGTTTGCCAGTGCTCCATTCCATTGACGCAGCACTCAAACCGGATAGCGATATTACCACGCACTATGAGGCGAAGTATGTTTTAGAGGGCAGACCGATCTATCGAGCGGTATATGAGAAGGCTCTATCTTAAGAACAATTGAAAACTTTTTTAACTATTAAGTTTCTATGCATCGCTCCACTACGTTCCGCGTTTTTTAACTATTAAGTTTCTATGCATCGCTCCACTACGTTCCGCGTTTTTTAACTATTAAGTTTCTATGCATCGCTCCACTACGTTCCGCGATGGTTTCTGATAGCGAGTACGCAGTTAACAGTACGGCGAGTACGCCTTTCAGTACTCAGTTTTCAGTTAAGAGGACTCTTGTACTGATAACTGAAAGTGAGCGTAGCGAACGTACTGATGACTGTTAACTTCAAAGCGACAGACAAACGGAGAGCAACGTCATGACCGCGAGAACCCTAATCGAACCGCAAGGAAAATTTACAGAACCGGAATTGTGGCAGTCGCTTCCGAATGTGCCCGGGGTGTATCTGATGAAGGCTTCGGACGGTACGGTTATCTATGTCGGGAAAGCGGTCCGTTTGCGGACACGTGTCCGCTCCTATTTCGGTGAAAAATCTGTGCACGCCTTGACTTCACAGATGATACGCTATGTGACGGAGATTGATTACATCGTCACAGAGACGGAAGTGGAGGCGCTGATTCTGGAAAATAATCTCATCAAGGCGCACCAACCGCGTTACAACGTGAAACTGAAGGACGATAAACGCTACCCTTACCTACGCGTAACAACGAACGAACCGTTTCCACGTATCCATATCACGCGTACTGCTGAGAACGATGGGACCCGGTATTTCGGTCCATTCGTTCACGTCCGTTCAACACGTCAGGTGCTTAAACAGTTGACGAAGTTCTTTCCGATCCGTACCTGTTCGCTCCCATTAAGACAGATAGGAAACAGGTATCGCGTCTGCTTGGATTATCACATCGGTCGGTGTCCGGGTCCCTGTGCGGATAAAATAGACACGAAAGATTACGATGGCATCGTTCGGAAAGTGTGCCAGTTCCTTAGTGGTGACACAGATGCTGTTGTAAAAGAGTTGACGGAACAGATGCAAGCCTCGGCGGAGGCACTCGATTTTGAGACGGCGGCGAAACACCGAGATACACTTAAAGACGTTCAACAAGCGATTACGACGCAGAATATAGATAGCGTCTCCGCTGCAGATGAGGATGTTATCGGTATCGCGGCACGAACGGATATCGCGTGTGTTCAACTGTTGCGTGTACGTGATGGCAAATTGCTCGAACGCGAACACTATTACCTTAACGACGCAGACCCGGAATCGCTTGCAACGGCGTTAGGTGCTTTCATTTCGCAGTATTACCAGAACGCTGTGTTCGTGCCAAAGACGATCGTCTTGCCGATGCAGATTGAATCGGTAGAACTCATCGAGGATTGGCTTAAGGAAAAACGTGGGAATCGTGTGGCGTTACATGTCCCGAAAGCCGGTAGGCTTCGGAAACTACAGATTTTGGCGTCAAAGAATGCGGAGATTCTGCTGACACAACGTGAACAGAATGTGGTCTATAGTCGCAGTGTTGAACCTGCGCTCGTTGAACTCCAAGAGCTGCTTGCGTTGAAACAACCGCTCAGACGGATTGAGGCGTACGATATATCGAATCTCGGTGATCGGTTCGCTGTCGGGTCGATGGTGGTCTTAGAGGACGGGAAACCGGCTTCATCGGAATATCGTCGGTTCAAGATCCGATTGGTTGAGGGACAAAACGATTTTGCGATGATGCAAGAGGTGATTGTCCGTCGTTTCCGCCGTGCGCTCGCCGACGATGAGAAATTTAATAAGCTGCCGGACCTGATGCTGATTGATGGTGGCAAGGGGCAGCTCAGTGCGGTGCAAACGGCTATGAAAACTTTCGCGTCCTCTCAACTTCCGGATATTCCGATGATCGCATTGGCGAAACGGATTGAGGAGATTTTTGTGCCCGGTAAATCGGAACCGATTGTGTTGCGGGAGGATAACCCGACTTTACATACGATCCAACGCCTGCGAGATGAAGCGCATCGGTTCGCGGTTACCTACCATCGCCGACTCCGGCAGAAATCGTTGAGTGAATCGGTGCTCGACGAGATTCCGAATATCGGTCCAAAACGTAAGCAGGCACTGCTCCAGCATTTCGGTTCTATCGATGCAATCCGTGAAGCGAGTCTTGACGGTCTGCTCTCTGTGAAAGGTATCCCACGCAGCGTCGCCGAAAATATTCGGAAGCATCTCTGAACGTTTTGCACACGATAGAGATTGTAGATTTTTCTGCACGGATTTGGGCAACGTTGTTCCTGAAGCTGCACCGATTCGTGCAATTTCAATGTCATTAGGAATAGAAAAGGTTTTTACTATATTGGCATGTTACTTGCAGCAATACTCTAAGGTGTTAAAAATAATTTGAGGTTTTGAGCATACAAGAACAGGGAGGCGTGCATGTCAACGCTTGCGGCACAAACATATTTGACACCAGCAGAATACATCGACGCGGAACGCAAGGCAGTTACGAAAAACGAGTATCTGAGCGGACGGACCGTCGCGATGACTGAGCGAGTACGCAGTTAACAGTTAACAGTTAACAACTTGTGTCTATAACACTTACTGTAACTTTGACCAAGAACTCGCGCCTATTTTTAAATATCGGAAATCGAGTTCTTGGTCAAACAATAAACCTCTTAACTGAAAACTGAAAGGCAACGCAGTTGCCGTACTGAAAACTGAAAACTTTAACATGCGAGAAAGAAACATCAAAATCATCGGCATCGTGCTTATCCTATTGAGCGTTGCGGTGTTGCATGTGAAACTTTATAGGTTCTCGGAAGTCACGTACGACGGTGCGTTACAGGTACTCGTCTGCTTGGGACGTGTTACCGGTATAGACACGAGTGATGAAGCCGACCAAGTGTTGTCCTTTCGTATTCTTTCCGGTCAGTTTCGTGGCGAGAGCGTTCAGGTCAACAACATCTGGACGGGCCGCGCTTTCGGGGACCGGGTGTTGCGTAAGGGGGATGTCCTCTTCCTTGACATTCCGATTCGCGACCCGAAGAACCCGATAATTGACAAGGTATCGATGCGTGAGTACTTCCGTACGCCGTTCCTGCTGTATCTCGCCGGTACATTAGGCGTGCTGATGATACTTGTGGCTGGCATGAAAGGTGTCCGCTCGATCTTAACGCTATTTGTCACTGCGCTCGCCGTCCTTTATATACTGGTTCCGCTCACGATCAGTGGTTATAACCCGATCGGTGTTGCGCTCCTCATCGCTGCGTGCCTGACATTAGCGACCTTCCTTCTGATTACGGGGTTCAGTTCCAAGGTTATCTCCGGCGTGCTCGGCACGCTCGGCGGCTTAGCTGCTGTGGGTGTCTTGTCTGTTATCAGCCAACACGTTCTGGCATTGACGGGACTGGCGCAAGAGTTCGGTTTCCTTGAACTCGGCATTGCGCTGTGGCGGACCCCCGCCTCACATCACTGGAACTTCACCGGTATTCTGTCGGCTGGTATCATCTTGGGCGCCGTGGGTGCGATGATGGATGTCAGTATGTCGATCTCTTCGAGTGTCCATGAAGTCAAACAGGTGAATCCGAACATCACTGTTCGGCAAGCGATTCGTGCGGGGTTGAATGTCGGGCGCGACATTATGGGTACGATGGCAGACACGCTCATCTTCGCCTATCTTGGTGCCCACATGATGACGATGCTGCTTCCACAGATCGACTTCCCGGAAGTCGGTATCATCTACCCATTTCTCCGACTCGTCAACGATGAAGCGACAGCGGTCGCGATTATTCAGGCGGTGGTAGGCACGATCGGACTGGTGCTGACAGTGCCAATCGCTGCATCCGTTGCGGGGTTTCTCACACAATATGCGAAAGTAGATAAATCCGAGATTCATGAAGACCTGCCTTCGGAAGAAGAGTTAGAGGAGTTGTTCCGTGCGGATCCGCCTCGCAGTGCGGCGCGAATCGCCGTTCCTATTGCGATGGTTTTTGTCCTTCTCGGTACAGCCTTCGTCTATTTCCGGACGCATGAGCTCTCGGCGACTATCTCAGAACAGGTGGATGTCGATGGCAACCTTGTCAACAAATCGGAATACGCGAAGGGTCGAGTTCTCCGCCTGCTTGAATCGAATGCGAATTTCCTCTTTAACATTGATAGCAGTGCCGTAACCGATTTAAACAACAGCGTCGTTCCTGTTGCGCTGCGTGAAGCCTTCAATAACGAGAATATCCCGTTATCTGACGATGTCACTGTTACAATCAAACCGTGGAAGGATAGTCGTTGGCTCCTTTCGGATATAAGATACGAGCAGACCTATAGTGTCCGTGAGCTGGAACACGAGGCGAAAACCGTTCTCAGCGTCTACGAGTCGAAAAGTGAGCACCATATCCTTGAAGTAGAGATGCTGAGCGGGATGTATAAAGGCAGACGCTTGGTGTTCCGAAACATCGTGAACCACAACATGCCGTTGTTGAGTATCCCAGCGGAACCGGGTGACGTTATTCTCTGTCGTGTGGGTGGCGACCCGACGCAGGTGAGTCTCGTCAACATTGTCCAAGATTATGGTAGAGACGGCTTTCTGATCTGGATGGTAGGCGGGATGCTGCTGCTGATTATTCTTGTCGGTCGGATTGAAGGTATCCGTACAGCGTGTGCGATGTTAATCTCTGCTGCCGTGATCTATTTCTTCATGCTACCGATGATTTCGGGGGGTGCGAATGCCGTGTTGATTGTAACGCTGACCTCGGGTGCTGTGGCGTTTGTATCTCTGGTATTCGTTATCGGTCCGAGTCGTAAAACGTTTTCAGCCGTGCTGGGTACGATGGGCGGTATTTTGGTTGCGGGTCTGATTGTCTTGTTTGCGCAGCAGCATCTCCATTTCTCCGGTTTAGAGAACGCGATTTCGGCGGACATTATAGAGGCGACGCGTACACCACCGTTCGATTTCGTTCAGATCCTCTTAGCGGGGATGTTGATGGGTGTGTTAGGTGTCGCGGTTGACGGTGCGATTGAGGTGGCATCGAGCATGGAGGAAATCCGTAAAGCGAACCCGAACATGCCGACCTGGCGGCTCATCGCCTCCGGTCTCAACGTCGGTACGGATATTCTCGGTACGATGGTGAATACGTTGGTCTTCGCGTATCTCGGTGTGGAGTTGTTGCTTGTGGTCACGATTGTCGCACCGGATTTGGATTTCTTCAAATCGCCGCCGGTGCAGCTCCTGAGCATCGGCGTTGTATCCGCAGAGATTGTGCGGTTGCTGGCAGGCACACTCGGTTTAGTGCTTGCGATTCCGATTACGGCAGTGATTTGTGCGTTCTGGAACCCGAAGCAGAGGGCATAGTGGCTGTCAGGGGTCAGCAGTCGGCAGTCAGTACTCGGTTATCTGATTTTGATTGTCAATCATCTGTCCCAGGATTACTGGAATATTTTTGCATATTTTTTCAAACTTCGTGCAACCCCACCGATAAAGTTCCGATTACGACTCCACTTGATTTCTGTCTTTAAGCGCAGAATTGCGATTGAAAAATTGTACCTGCTAACTCATATTTCCTTAGGACTTACGCATTTTTGGATGTAAACTGTTCTGTGAGATGAAAGTTTTCTGAAAACACAGCGTTTCTGTGGCACAATCTAACAGATTGTGGTACAAAAGAGCATCATGCGTAAGTCCTATTTCCTTTTGAAAAAGTGTTGACATTCTCCGAATGTTAAGGTACTCTTAAGTTATCGAAACTTTAGTCTTGTTTTTCACACATCCCACGGCGAGGAGAATCACCGATGGATACCTACAAAAATGGGCACAATATGCCTTACGCCCCTACAGATGCAGTAGACATCTACCCTGAAACGGACGGTGAACATATCGCAGCGAGTGACCTCCACCTTGAAATCCTCATCTGGCTTTTACAGACGCTGAAGGCCTACTTCGCCGAAATGCCGGATGTCTATGTCTCTGGCGATATTCTGACATATTACACCAAGGGCGATCCGCGTGCAGTCGTCGCACCGGATGTGCTGGTTTCTTTTGGCATTGGGCAAAAGAGACGCCACACTTACAAGGTGTGGGAAGAGGGGAAGGTTCCGGACTTTGTGATGGAATTCTCAAGCAAGACCACCTATCAAAACGACTTAACAGACAAGATGGAGCTCTACGCTGCGCTCGGCATACCGAACTATCTCCTCTATGATGCTGAGGCACTTTATCTGCCTTCGCCTTTGATGGGGTTTCGGTTGGTAGAGGGTGTCTATGTCCCGGTTGTGCCGGGTGTTGATGGTGGGGTGCATTCGGATGTGCTGGGTTTAGATTTTCATATCCGGGATAGGCGTTTGGGGGTTTACGATCCGGTTGCGGCGCAATGGCTCCAAACGCCAGTGGAAAAGGCGGAGACACGCGCGGAACAAGAAGCCATCGCACGCCAAAAAGCGGAAGAAGAAGTTGAACGGCTCCGAGAAGAACTTGCACGCTTACAAGCACGCACCTAAGGAGATAGAACTGCATGCTACGAACCAACAGACAACACATTTTTATTTACACGTTTATTTTTTCTGTCATACTGCTCTTTGTGTTTCCACTACTGGCAAAGGCACAAACCGTTGACATCCCTGACGCGAACCTTCTCGAAGCGATTAATGAAGCACTCGGCAAAGCACCAAATGCCCGGATTACGGTGGATGAGATGGCGAGATTGACCCGCCTTGAGGCGAATAATAGAGGCATTAGCAATTTGACGGGACTTGAAACGGCAATAAATCTCGAGGACCTGAGACTTGAGCATAACTTGATATCCGACATATCACCGCTCGCGGAACTGGTCAGATTGCATCGCATAGAATTGGAAGATAATACTATATCCGATATATCACCGCTTAAAGGGTTAATCAACTTAGAGAGTTTACATATTTCGCATAACTTGATATCGGATATATCACCGGTTGCTGGATTAATCAACTTACGGGGCGTAAATTTTGGACATAACATTGTAGTTGACTGGTCTCCGCTTGCGGGTTTAGTAAAACTTGAAGGAATAACGATGAGCCACAATCCTGCGGCTGATCTGGTGCCGCTTACAGGACTCATCAATCTGAGGGGTTTTCACTCTTGGGGCACCCCTATATTAAGCCTCGCGCCTTTGACGGAGTCGCCAAAGCTGCAGGTAATAAACATTTGTGGTGGCGAAATATCGGATATTTCTCCTTTGGAGGGGTTGGCAAGTTTGAAGGAGCTCTATCTCCCTGGGAACGAAGTTGCCGACATCTCTACCTTGGCGAGTTTAACCGGGTTGATACGCCTGAGTCTTGAGGGTAACGAAATATCGGATGTATCGCCCCTTGAGACATTAAACGGGTTGACATGGATTGACCTTCACCGCAATGCGATTTCAGATGTCTCTCCGATTTCGGCGTTATCTAACCTGACTTGGTTAGACCTGAGTCAGAATCGGATATCAGATGTATCGTCGCTTGCAGCTTTGCCCAACTTGACCTGGATGGGGCTTACTGAAAATCCGATATCAGATATATCAAGTTTGGAAAGATTCTCCGAGCAAACATCAATTTCGCACTCGAACTTCGTTAACTCCGCTTTCCCAGCAGCCGGTCCGAAAATAGAAGGACCTTGGTTATGGGTGATCGTGCCGGGGGCACGCCTTGACCACACAGATCTGTTGGCAAAGGCGAGTAAAGGCAAGGTTACAGAGGTGAAGGTGGCGACCTTTGGTGCGACCGAAGGGAAGTTTGTCGGCGATAGCGAATGGACATTACATACACTCGCTCCGATCGGTGGAGACAACCTCAACGAAATGACAGATGCGCTCGGTTGGGGATCGGGTTCGGAGGTGTATGATCACGTGGTTTATGGTTCCGTCACCTTGGAGTCACCGCGTGAACAGGAGACAACGATGCTTGCTGGAAGCGATGATGAGGTAAAAATCTGGCTCAACGGTGAGGTGGTCCACTACAACCCTGTAACGCGGGGGGCTGGCGATTTCCAAGATGCGTTCCCTGTCACGCTGAAACAGGGCTCAAACGTCTTGTTAGTCGCTGTTGACAATCGGGGGCACGGGGCTTTTAGCGGTTTTTTCGGTTTTGCTAAAGACACAGAATATACGGTGAACCCCCACGATAAAAAAATCACAATCGCAGTGCCTGCTTATGATATAAACAGAGACGGAATAACAAACATCTTGGATCTGATTCTGGTGGGACAAGACTTCGGGAAAACCACTCCGACCAACGCCCGAACGGACGTAAATGGTGATGGGCTTGTCAATATCTCAGACGTTGTTTTTGTGGCACAACACCTCGGCGAACTTAGCGGACTTGCTGCTGCGCCGCCTGTCATCGCGCTGGATAATGTAAAGTTAGACGCAGCGATAATACAGGCATGGATAGCACAAGCACAGATTGAGAACGATGGATCGGTTGCTTTTCAACAGGGTATTGAGAACCTTCAACGCCTTTTAGCCGTGTTGGCACCGGAAAAGACTGCGTTGCTTGCGAACTATCCGAATCCGTTTAACCCAGAGACGTGGATACCTTACCAGCTCGCGGAACCGGCTACAGTGACTTTGCATATCTATACAGTGAGCGGTGCTTTGGTGCGGACGTTAGACTTAGGACACCGACCTGCGGGCGTGTATCAACAACGGACGCGTGCAGCGTATTGGGATGGACGGAATCAACTCGGTGAACCTGTTGCAAGCGGTGCGTATTTTTATACATTGACTGCAGGCGATTTTACGGCAACGCGCAAGATGCTAATAAAGAAATAGGCTAAGGATAGATTGTATTGATTAGAGAGGAGATTGGCGATGAAAACAGAGAAATACATATCCCTTGTTATTTTAACATTTGTCATACTCGGATTTAGCACGGCACACGCACAAGATAACCTTGCACAGGAAGTGTATGCTATTTTTCAACAGAGCTGTTTCGGTTGTCATGGCGAACACGGTGCCTTTACGGAAGACCTTATCATTGACCGCGATGCACTCATCGCTTCTGGAACGGTTGTTCCGAGGAATCCTGACAACTCCGAATTCTATAGGCGGTTGGTTGAAGATACACCGGAAAAACCGAGAATGCCGTGGGGACAACCCGCCCTTTCAGCAGATGCGCTCGAAACGGTACACCGCTGGATTCAAGCCGGTGCACCCGACTGGGAGGTACAGTATGATATAAACTTCATTACCACGGATGCGATGCTTGATACGATCCAGAAACATCTTGAAACGCTCTTGGAATTTAATCGACCTTTCGCCCGTTATTTTACGCTTACGCACCTCTATAACGCTGGTGAGAGTCCTGAAGCCCGCCGTGCCTATAAAATAGCACTCTCAAAACTCGTCAATAGTCTCTCTTGGGGTGTTGATGTGATCAATCCAACGCCGATTGACGAACAGGAGACGATCTTTTATATCGACTTGCGCCATTATGAGTGGGATGTCAGAAACGAAGCGTGGACACAGATTGAACGCGAATACCCGTACAGCACCGACTTTGATCCTCAGACGCAAGCAGGCCTACACGAAAAACTGACGAATTTGCGGACAGAGATGGATTGCGAAGTGCCGTTCGTGCACGTCGATTGGTTCCTTGCGAATGCGTCGCTGCCACCGCTCTACCACGATATTCTTGACCTCCCAGAGACAGAGCGCGAGTTAGAAGCACAACTCGAAGTCGATGTTAGACGAAATATTGACACCGCCCCCGGCGTGCGCGTCCGGCGTGCCGGTTTCAACGATTCAGGCGTTTCGAGAAACAACCGCGTTGTGGAACGGCACACTTCGAGATATGGGGCGTATTGGAAAAGCTACGACTTTGCTGGGAGTGTGGGTCCACAGTTTATCTTTACACATCCGTTGTCTTTCAGACACGATGGCGGTGAAGTCGTATTCAATCTGCCGAACGGTTTACAGGGATACTATATCTCCGATGCGTTAGGGAATCGGATAGATGAAGCACCGACAAATATCGTTTCTAATCCAGCAGCGAGTAATCCGGCTGTCCGCAACGGTTTGTCCTGTATCGGTTGCCACACCGAGGGGATCAAGACGTTTGAAGATGAGGTGCGTTCGGTTTTCATGCAGGCACCCGACAGTCTTGAGAGAGATCAAGTGTTGCGTCTGTATGTCGAGCAAGCGGAGATGGATGCGCATGTCGCGAAGGATACCGAAACATATCGGTTGGCACTTGAGAAGACAGGGGGCGTATTTGGGGGTAGTATAGAACCGGTGCATCGGTTCCACGAGGCGTTTCAAGAACCGGTGGATGCGGCACACGCTGCGGCTGCCCTCGGTTTAGAGACAGAGACGTTCCTTCAAGAGATTCGCGATAAACAGCGTTTACGGAGTTTAGGTTTGACAGGGTTACTGGAAGATGGCAACGTGAGTCGGGATGCTTGGACTGCTAATTTTATTCAAGTCATTGCCGCGCTGAATTCGCCGGATGATACGGTAACACCACCGGTTGATCCCGGCATTGATCTACGTCCTGGGGATCTGGTCACTATTCCTGATCCGAATCTCCGTGCTGCGATTGAAGCAGCACTCGGCAAAGCACCGCGTGCTCTGATTACGGCAGGAGATATGGCACGGCTGGAGCGCATTGAGGCGGATGAGGCTGGAATTAACAATTTAACTGGACTTGAGGCTGCGACCCAATTGGAACGGATAGAATTTCGTCATAACGCAATATCCGATTTATCGCCACTCAGAGGATTGACGCGACTCAATAATATCAAGCTGCGCGGAAATAGGATAACGGACATATCACCGCTCGCCGGATTAGTCAATGTAGACTGGTTAGGGCTTGAGGAGAACGAGATTACGGATTTGTCACCGCTCACTGGATTGGTGAAATTAAACGGGATCGGGATTTCAGGGAACCCTATATCAGATGTGTCGCCTCTTGCAAGTTTAATCAGTTTAGAACGGATAGACGCTTGGCGCACTCCCGTCTCCGATTTCTCTCCGTTAGCAAGGTTACCACGACTGAGTTGGATAGAATACGGCAATGACCGGTCGATATCCGCGCTTCCAACGTTGAAGGGATTAAAAGCACTGAACCGTTTAGAAATCCACAACTGTAACATCTCAGACCTTACCCCCCTATCAGAATTAACGCAGTTGGAGTGGTTAGAATTGATTAATAACCAGATATCGGATATATCTCCGTTGGCGAATCTAAAGCGTTTGGAACACCTGAATCTTGATGCTAACATCATATCGGATGTGTCGCCGCTGGCGAAACTAACACGGTTGGAATTGCTGTATCTTGAGAACAATGTTATCTCGGATGTATCACCACTTGCCGGATTAACCAATTTGGAACGGTTAGACCTTCGGAACAACTCGATATCTGACTTTTCATCTTTAGAGAAATTACCTCCGGGAACGCTTGTTCGGATAAATGGCAATCCGGGATCCCTTCTAAGAGGGGCGAGCAAAATAGTAGGTCCCTGGTTATGGATGATTGCACCGACAGAAGAAAGGGGCGGGGCAAACGCCTCCGCTTCCGGGATAGATTTTCTTTCGCAAATGAGCGGTGGTGCTGTAACGGAGCTAAAGATCGCCACTAATGGAGCAACTGCGGGCAGTCCTGTTGGGAGCAAGGTGTGGACAATTGGGAATATATCCGCAACAAGAGGAAATAATATCAATGACATGGCAAATGATACCGGCTTGGGATCAGGCGATATTGATAATCATGTTGCTTATGGCTCGGTTGCTTTGGATTCGCCGCGAGAGCAAAAGATAAGAATGCTTGTTGGGAGTGATGATGCTGTCAAGGTCTGGCTCAACGGTGAATTGGTTCACCATAACTCCATAAACCGCGGTGCCGATGATTTCCAAGATCAGTTTCCAGTCACTCTGAAAGAGGGGACAAACATTTTGTTAGTTGCTGTTTATGAACTTGGCGGCGGTTGGAGCGGCTTTTTCGGGTTTGAAACAGGTACAGAATATACGGTTTTGTCACCGAGCTCCAGATTCTCATTTTCCACAGCGGCGACGCAAGTTAAGGTTGGTAATACTTTCACCCTTCAACTCAAAGCAGAAAATATCTCAGACTTAGCCGGATGGCAGTCTGACATTATCTTTGATCCTGCAGTGCTAAAGGTAGACAACGTAGGCGAGGGCAGTTTTCTGAAACAGGGCGGCGGACGCACCCACTTTTTGAAAGGCACGATTGATAATACAGAAGGCAGAATTACCGATATAGGTTCGGCACGGATAGCCGAAGGTGGGGCGAGCGGAGAAGGCACACTGCTGTCGGTTACATTCACAGCGAAAGCGAATGGCAATAGTCGAGTGTCATTGCGGAAGTTTCAAGCCGGTTCGAGCCTCGGCGAGACGACCCCCTCCCGCGCGCCTGATATTGTCATCACAGTCGGAGAACCCTCCATCTCGGTTGTCGGCGATACCAAGTTTTTCTCCCTTTCCACTGCGCCAACGCTTGTCCGCCTCGGCGAGACCTTCACGCTTCATTTCGGGGCAGAGGATGTCGTTGATTTGGCGGGATGGCAGGTGGATATGACTTATGATGCAGATGTGCTTGAAGCGGTTAAAATGAGCGAGGGCGATTTTCTGAAATCGGGAGGCGGCACTGCCTTTTTCCTTCAAGGCAGGATTAATAACACGGCAGGCGAGATTACCAAGATCAGTTCGACACGCACGAGGGGCGGCGGTGTCACTGGCACAGGAACGCTGCTATCGGTTGTATTTATGCCGAAAACGACTGGCGACACCCGAATTACGTTGCATAACTTCTTTGCCGGTTCCAGTCGCGGTGAGACCATATCTTCGGACGCACCCGAAATTGTCATCACTATTGAAGATCGCGCTCATCCGGCTTGGGATATAAATGCGGATGGGATTACGAATGTTCTCGATCTGATACTCGTGGCACAACATTTGGGGGAAGATGCCTCCGCTAACCGGCAATCTGATGTCAATGGCGATGGGACTATTAATGTTTTAGACCTGATCGTTGTTGCGCAAAATCTCGGTGACGCAATCGATGCCGCCGCACCTTCATACCTTGCTATAGAGACTTTGGAATTGGACTCCGCAACGGTTCACCAGTGGATTGCGGAGGCGGAGGTTGAGAATGATGGTTCGCTCGCATTCCGACACGGGATAGAGAATCTCCGACGGCTTTTGGCAGCGCTGCTCCCCGAAGAGACAGCGTTGCTGCCGAACTACCCGAACCCGTTCAATCCAGAGACGTGGATACCGTATCACCTTTCGGAAACTGCGGATGTTACGGTGCGTATCTATGCTGCCGATGGTGTTTTGGTTCGGACGTTGGCGTTAGGACATCAGGTTGCAGGCATCTATGAGAGTCATAGCCGTGCTGCGTATTGGGATGGCAAGAATGAGGTCGGTGAACCTGTCGCGAGTGGTGTGTATTTTTATACACTGACGGCTAACGATTTCACAGGGACGGGTAAGATGTTAATAGTGAAATAGTATCAAATGACCATAGGATAGCTGGAATGCTGATGCTTATTAGCTTCTCAGTCATCCATCGCTAATAAGTGGATTGAGTTGGATTCGCTGGCATCTTCTTTCAGATACCTGTTAGGTTGACTCATACTAAAAGTATAACTCATGGGGTCATTTGATACAAACTATAAGTAATGCCCGAACCCCAATCCGTTGCGAAAAGCAAGCGACACTCAGGAGGCTCAGAAATCCGCGAAATCTGATAAATCCGCGCCAATCCGTGATTCAGGTGCCGAGTGCTCTCATAGCACAGGGTCTTCCGACGCTGATTTTGGCATCACGGGGTCCTTTCCCTCGGCGATCAGTTTTTGTCGAGCTGCTTCTAAGCGTTCGTCCCAATTAATGAGAGTAGGGGTTCTGCCATACGCTTCTATGAGTTTCCCGGCTTCTTCATCCATGAGCCTCTCACGTTCAAGGTAAACCTCTACTTCTTCCTTGTTGGCAAGGTAATAAAGGATAGTGGCATAGATTTCCTTAATGGACAAAGTCGGGAAAAGGCACAGCAGCTCATCGGGTCCTTTGCCCTGCCGATACTTGTTCAACACGTGTTGAATAGCAATCCGATGCCCTTTGATGCGGATGTCAATTTCGCTGTTGAAGTCGAAGTAGTCTTGCAGTTCCATTTTTTCTCTCTTCTTTTTTTCTTTTTTCTTCTTTTACACGTTCTAAGTAAGCCTCCACCTCGGTTTTGTTCGCCTCATAGTAGAGGAGCGTAGCGTAGATTTTCTCTAAGGGCAGTTTTGGGAAACGGCACAAGATTTCTTCAGGTTCTTTGCCTTGCAAACGTTCTTCTAACACCTCGTCGATATAGACGCGGTGCCCCTTGATGCGGATGCTGGTTTCATCAATAAACTCAAAATAGTCTTGCACATCCATCGTTTGCCTCCTTAGGATTTACCTAAAATCAGAAACTTCATATCGTAGTTACGGGAGCGTCCATTTTAGTATACACCATCCACCCTTTCAAATGCAAAGATTTTTGATGGTATCTGTCTAAGTATTTACCTATAACCCAAGTTGCCACCTATTTCACACATAGCACTCCGCTGGAGTGCAAGACGTTAATATACCTTTTTCTATAGACATTTCACCCCTCTGGGGTGGGGAAAGCATCTGAAAAACTGTGTTGAAACGTGCAAAAGTTGTTAGTAGCAACTTGGGTTACCTATAGTAAAAATGCCTATTGTGGGGACCATGCCATGACGGTTCCGAAACTGGCGAATATACTGTTCTCGCCGCTTGTGAGGATACGGGAGCCTTGGACGACGATCCGGGCATCACGGCTCGTGATCTTGTAGCTGACTGGGGCATCTTTGGCGATCAAGGGTTCGCCGTTTTCGTCCTCGAGTTTATCAAGTCGGTAATGTACGGAACGATGGGCAGGCACGTCAAATTCACAGGAGACGTTCTCGAGTGCCGTATCCTCATATAGCACTTCAAGGCGGCAACGGGTATCTATATCGGCGGTGTTGGAGATACAGATAGATTCGTGCGAGAAATAGCCGCCGCCGTGTTGTTCCCATTCCTGTTCTGCTGGCGTTAGTGCCGCCATGTAGCCGTCCGGGATCACCCAAACATAAGCGCCATCACCCTCTGAAGTATAGCATTTGAGTGCTTCGGCTATCGCTTCGGGATTATTGTGCACCTCATCTCTGTCAACGACGAAAAACCGATTATACAATTTAATTCCCGGTACTTCCTGTGCTTGTTTTAATTCGCCTTGCACGCTGAACCACAAATATCTGGGCGACAGCAGGTCAACACGGCTCACACCTTGCGAAATGAGCCAATCACCAAATGTATTGTTCAACAGTGCTGTCAGCGTGTCCAGATGTACAAGGCCTGCCTCTCCATAATTATTAATTGTCTTCATTAAGGTTTCAAATTTCATCGTATTGTCCTCTCTTTTGTCTCTGTTTCAAACTGTACCATACAAATTATACCATCCATCGTCCGCTAATACCGAGCAGTGCCATCAGTGCTTGCAAAAGCGCGCTCTCGGCATCAGGTCCGATAAACTGTCGATGCGTATCAATATAGGTGCCGTAATCGGCAGCCCATTCACGAAAATAGGTCTCGTATTCCCAACCGTCTGCGGTGCGTTGCAAAACCGACCGGTCGGGGTACGGGAGTTTCTCTGTTAAAAGTTGCTGGAGTTGTTCAGATGTCGGTATCCATACCTCTTTGGTGTCTTCTGTTTCGGGACGGAGTGCTTGGATTTCAGGGTGCCGACACTGCTCTAAATATTCTTGCGCGTATTTCTGTCTCTCTAATTGATCCATGCGGTGTATACTTCTATGCTTCTTCGGTTTCTGCCGTTTCTGTAGAAGCGATCGGGATATCTGGGTTGAGGCGCGAGTGATGCATCGCCGTTGTGTAGAACCTATCAAAACCTACAAAACCTCTAAAAACCTACAGGAGCTTGTAGTTTGTGTCTACTTCCTGCTTCAACGTCCACTGCACTCACTTCTGAGGTCTTACACAGACTCCACAGGCGTTTAGCGTCTCCTCGCAACTCGGGGCGACGGTTTAAAGGTCAAGCCGGACAGAGATTGATAGCAGCGTTGAGATCACGGTCAATATCAGCACCACAAGCATCGCAATGATATTGCCTATCTGAAAGCGTTAGGTCTTTCTTTTTTTCGCCACAACTGCTACAAGTCTTGGAACTGGCAAAAAAATGATCCGCTTCAGTTATCGGGATACCACGTCTATCTGCTTTATATTTCAGCATCGTTAGAAAGCGTGAGAGTGCCGAATCAGAGAGGGCTTTCGCAAGTTTTCGGTTCTTTAGGAGTCCACTGATATTTAGCGTCTCTATACCGATAGCACTCGCTTTGCGAACAATCTTTGTCGTCGCTTGGTGGTGAGCGTCTTCCCGGATACAGGCGATCCGATAATGAACATTGCCAAGCCGTTTCTTTGATTTCTGCCAATTCTGCGAACCAAGCACTTTACGAGAAAGAGAACGGTTCGCACGGGCTAACTTCCGCTCATAGCGTTTCAGAGGACGCGGATTCTCGTAGGTATCGCCATTAGAACAGGTCGCAAGCGTATTGATACCTACATCAATACCTATCGGTTGTTTCTCGTCAAAGAGCGGGGGCTGATGCTTATAGTTATTGCTATCACAATGGACAAGGATAGAAACAAACCAGCGATTATTGCGTTTCGATACGACCACTCTACTGATTTTACCAGTCCATTTGAGTGCCTCACGCATGCGAACCCAACCGATTTTCGGCAACTTGATACGTTTTTTGTAGACTTCAACAGTTCCCGCACCATTGTCGGCTTGATAGGATATTCTATCAGATCGTTTCTTATAGACAGGAAAGTTGTTTTGTCCTTTTTTCCAGCGGGTTACCGCATCACCAAGATTGTGAATCGCATTTTTAGACGCATTCTGTGAGAGTTCGGAACACCAGTGAAACTTATCACGCTTGACAGCGTTAAACTCACGCTTGATGTCAATGTAGGTCCGCCACTCGTCGTTATCTAACCCGACTTTAAATGACGATAAAGCAAAGTTGAACGCAACACGGGCATACCCGGCGTGCTGTGCCATGCGCGTAGATTGCTTGTTGTTCGGATTCAGTTCTATCTGTTGTGAGCGTTTCATTTCGATTACCAAGTCCCAAGTCTTTAACCCCTGTCAAGTGGGTAGGCAGACACGTTGCCTTGCAGCAACGCTTGACATGTCTGCCAACTTGGTACGCTAATTATACTACATTTTGACGGTATTTGTCAAATTAGATTTTAGCAAGTTTTAGTCGGTTTTTATACATTTTGGCACACTGCAACTTACCCCAGAAACCGCTATCAAAGTTTGTAATGTTAAATTTCATGCTCGTCCCCTTTGTTGATTTAGCGATATTATACGATTTGGACGTTTAGTTGTCAAGACTTCTCGGAAGGTTAATCAGGGGTATTCAATTGTACGATTTGGATCATGGTTTTGCTTTACATAGGTGCCCGTTCTTAGGAAAGATCGCGAGCGCAGCTCGCTCCTACAGAGGAAGACGTATCCATATATATAAAG
>JAJDXV010000113.1 GCA_022823085.1 Candidatus Poribacteria bacterium | reverse complement strand
CTAAAGTCTGATAACATGTCTTCTAAGCAGGAAAGAGGGGTCATTAGATATGTCCTTTCAAGGTTTATGATTTATTATGAAAGGATACCCTTTTTTCTGTTTATTGTCATCTTAATTCTTAAAATTGTCCAAACTATAGTTTGTATCTCGAGGAACCGATTAATTTATTTATCGTAACCTATCAACCAAAACGTGTTCTAATAACGTGCTGTCAATTCTATAAATTCGCTGACAGATAAATTGTGGTCATAGTAAAAATATACTGGATAGATACGACCCAAAAGTGAGTTATAGTATATCACAAAAAACTTAAATTGTCAAAAGGCGACGTTCAGGTGTTCCGCTGGTTCAGGCAAACCGAATTTCCGCTTGACAAATTTTGGGATATATGGAATTATAGTACCATATCTTTCAAGAACATCGTATCCATAATGCAAATTCCAGATTACTACCAAATCTTAGAGATTAGGCGTGATGCAACCGCCAATGAGATAAAGCGCGCATTCCGAAAGCTTGCCAAGCGCTATCATCCCGACAAAAATCCTGAGCGGATCGCTTTTGCGGAGAAGATGTTCCGCGAAGTCTGTACCGCCTACAGTACGCTCCAGAATACGAAACAGAAATCCGATTACGACCGGGTGCTACAGACGATCGAACGGCAGCAGTCTTTTCGAGATGGGTTTGCAAGGGGTACTCTACAACACGAAACTTATCTGGATAGACTCAATAGACTCAACCAGAGTTACGCGAAGTTAGAACTGCTGCTGGAGGCACTGCTGCATCAGAACTACGAAACCGGCATCTCTATGTATGAGCAGCTCCGCGACCACACCGAAGAAACTGGGCAAGAGTGGCGGATTGACGATTTCTTGAGTTACGAAGAGAGTCGCGATTGCGAATTTCTTATTGCCGAAGCTTACCAGAAACTCGGATTCTCTAATGGGGACGCATCTTCTACGCTTGAGCGACACGAAAAAATTGAGCAGGCGATGTTGATATATGAATCTCTCTTATCGGCAGAAGTAAAACGTCCGTGCTTCAGACACTTTATCAGGGAAGTCAAGGACAGACTGAAATATATCTATCTCTACCATTTCAGTATTGAAGGTTACGATCAAACTTCTGACATTCCGTTGACGAAAATCCGGGCGTTAGAACTGCCGAAGCGGGAAACGGCGTGGATATACAAAAAAATCGCCGAATTTTATGTTGAGATTGACCGGTATCCGCAAGCGCGAACTGTTTTGAAAATGGCGTTTGAACTGCAACCGCGGCTGACTGGTGCCAAGAAGATCTGCCGAATTTTAAACATAAGAAATTAGTAGGCTGCACTTTAGTTGGCAGACCAACCTCAGTAAAAGGTTAACCTGATCGACACCGATTTAAGAGGAAATCCTAATGCGAAAAGAGGTACGTTGGGAACGGATGTTCCCCGATGAGTTAGAAGCAGCGTTGAATGAATGTCCGGGTGTCTATTTCACCTACGGGCTCTGCGAACCGCACGGACCGCAAAACACAGTTGGATTGGATGCGCTGAAGGCACATGCGATCGCTTGCCGTACGGCGCAGGCACACGGTGGCATCGTTGCACCGCCGGATTATTGGCATATCCATGAACACGGGATGTATGCGAATTGGGCGTACCAGAATGTCGGCGAAGTGCGGAGTTGGCTCACCGCCATGCCGGCGTGGCAACACTTCAAAAACGTCTGCTACCATGTCCGTGCTGCCGATGCGCTCGGATTCCATGCTGCTATCTTCCTCACAGGACACTATGGGCCGAACTGGCAGGACCTCAAGACACTTCTGACGTTAATTCAACCGCACTTCGCTATGCGGCTCTATGGACTCCCAGATTTTGAGGCGAATACACCGGGTTTTGACGGACAGGGTAACGGCGGAGACCACGCGGGTAGAGTTGAAACCTCGCTTCTCTGGGCGTTGGAACCCGAATGCGTTGATATGTCCCGAATGCCTGAAGCGGAGGCACAAGGACCGCACTTCGCAATGGGGAGAAACGCTTATGAATCGGACCGACGCGTCGGTGAACGTATGGTGAACGATGAAGTCGGATGGCTCGGTCAAAAGATGGCGGAATTGTTGGAAGATTACGCGAAACAGGACATTTCCGAACGCCGTCCTGTAACTTTCCAAGAAGTCGAGCAGATATGGACAGAGACAGTAACGCCGGCATTGAAAACTTTTGAAACGATGAAAAATCCGGACGAATCGCCCCCTGAAGATTCGCAGTGGTTTCGGCAGTGTAAACTCCCAGAACTTTCCTGAAAGGAAGATAGAAAATTATAGCCTGCAACAACGGCGCAGGGTTTTTGCTTAAGAAACGCCCCAGCAAAAACGATGTTTCTTCAGATATACGTTAATCAACGTTATTCATCCGATTGCCCTAACCGAACCGCAAGGAATAATTAAAAAATGGAAATGACAAACGGACAACTCCTTGAAACCTACCGAAAAGACGGATTTTTGACAGGCATCCGTATTGCTGATACCACCGAAGCGGCAGGCTATCAGCAGGCATACAATGCGTTAGAAGCAGAAGTCGGTAAAGAAAAATGCGAAATCGGTCTCATTGACTGGCATTTTGAGCATCAATTTATCTGGGAACTCGCCACCCATCCGAGGATCGTAGATGTGATTGCGGCACTCATCGGGCCCGATGTCATGTTATTGGCGACCCATTTTTTCTGTAAATACGGACCTCGCGAGAAGTTCGTGGCATGGCATCAAGACGTAACGTATTGGGGCCTCGAACCGCCAGATGCGGTTACGGCTTGGTACGCCATAGATGATAGCGACATAGGCAACGGTTGCATGCGGGTAATTCCGGGAAGCCATCAGCGTGGTATCAAAGAACACGGAAAATCTGAACAGGCAGGCAACCTGCTGAGCATCAATCAGGAGGCGCCCGTCACTGAAGCGGAAGCAGCGCGTGCGATTGATCTGGTGTTGAAAGCCGGTGAGATGTCTATCCATCACGGACAGATTATACACGGCAGCTTACCGAACCATTCGACGAGGCGACGGTGCGGATTAACGATTCGGTATATTGCACCATCAGTGAAGCAGGCGGACGAAAACTCACTAAAACGTCCGTGGAAACCGATACTCCTACGCGGTGAAGACCGATACCAGCATTTTACGACTGTGCCAAATCCGTTCCCGCACTAACGTAATGGTGGGCGGATATACGGGAAGGAACGACTTGTGCCAGTTAACGATTTGTTTTTACCAAGATTTCATTTCCCGAAATAAACATATCGTCCCTACGGGACTAAAGAGGAGTGCCAGACGTTTTTCTATAAACATATCGTCCCTACGGGACTAAAGAGCGTTCCAATCCATGAGGAGTTCGGGCAAACGTTCTGCTTATGTAAAACAATATCTTACAAAAAGTTATTTAGCATAAGCCATATAATTCAGATGAAGCAGCCCGTAACGTAGTGGAGGGCGGATATACGGGAAGGCACGTGAATGCAGAAATCTACCTGACCGAACCGCAAGGAAAAATTAAAAATATTTACGATGCAATTGTTATCGGTGCTGGCGGGATGGGGAGTGCGTCTGCGTATCATCTGGCTAAATGTGGTGCAGATGTCCTTGTCTTAGAACAGTTTCAACGTGGACACACGTTCGGGAGTTCGCACGGCGCGACGCGCATCATCCGTTTTTTCTACGATAAGCCTTTCTACACCGAATTGATGAAAACCGCTTACGCTGAATGGCGCGATCTTGAATCCGTATCAGGAAAGCCGCTGCTTTTCATCACTGGTAGCGTGTGCCTCGGTGGACGCGGGAATTCCTATGGCCAATCTGTGCGGCGAAGTTTGGATGCTGCAGGCGTTAAATCTGAGTGGTGGTCTGCGACGCAATCGGTGGAACGGTTTCCCCAGTTCCGAGTATCAAACGATATGGACATCCTCTGGCAGGCGGATACGGGTTTTCTCCATGCCGCCGAGTGCATTCAGACGCACTTAGCATTGGCAGAACGGCACGGGGCGACCATCGAAGAGAAAACCGTTGTAACCGAGATTGATTGGCAGGGCGACTTTCCGATTGTCTGTACGGATGCCGGTCAGTTCCAGGGCAGAAAGGTTGTTGTGACTGCCGGGGCGTGGACAGGAAAGCTCCTTGCGGCATTGGATCTCCCGCTCACTGTCACAAAGCAACAGGTGTGCTACTACCAACCGATAGATGCTGACCGTTTCAAACCGGATCGGTTTCCAGTCTTTGCCGAGATGACAGCGGATGGCGAATTTCTCTACGGTATCCCGGCTTTTGGGTCTGGCGTAAAGATCGCCCGTCACGGAAGGGGAGAACTCGTCTCTCCGGATACATGTCAGCGCATACCGGATACAGATTACATTGCCCACATTGATGCTTATGTTCAGGAACGCATGCCAGAACTCGGGCGCGCCACGGATGCCGAAGTCTGCCTCTACACCGAAACCCCTGACGAAGATTTTATTATTGACAGACACTCACACTGCCCAGATGTGTTGGTTGCTGCCGGTTTTTCAGGACACGGTTTCAAGTTCTGTTCTCTTGTCGGACGGATTATGAGCGAACTTGCCATGAACGGTGAAACCGATTTTGACATCCATCCATTCCGTATTGACCGGGAACCGAATGCCTCAAGTGGCATTCCAAGGTTACAATCAAGGCAAAATAGAGAAAAATAATTGTTAAGGACTATTGGTCCTATTGTCGTCCGATTAAACCGGGCGGTATAGGTCTTCCTCGAATCTATCCATCCCCATTAGATTAGATTGGTTATAAGGAGACTGGACAATGCAAACAACACTTAAGGCAGGAAGCGCGACTGCGAATATCACGCCACCGCTCGGTGCGCGGATACCGGGCAGTTTTCGTCCGAGATACGCTGAAGATGTTCACGATGAACTTTTCGCTAAAGCCGTCGTCATTGACAACGGCTCAACACGCGTGGCAGTTGTCACGTGTGACCTCATTGCGATCCCTGAGAAGATAGCAGACGCAGCGAAAGCCCGCATCGCTGATAGATGTGAGATCCCGCCAGCGCACGTTATGGTGAACGCAACACATACACATACGGGTGTGGCTGTTGCGAATCTGCTTGGCGTTGATGAAGATGATACCTATATCAAGTCGGTGCCGCTAAAAATCGCGGATGCGGTAGAACTCGCTGTGCGGCGACTTCAGCCTGCCCGGGTCGGGTTCGCCAGTGTCAACGAGGATCGTATCACCTTTAATCGGCGCTGGCGTATGAAAGATGGCACCGTCCGCATGAATCCGGGCGTCAATAACCCCGATCTTGTGGAACCGACAGGGACCATAGACCCTGAATTGGCGATGATGTTTGTCGAAAGGGAAGACGGTATTCCGATCGCTGCTGTCGCGAATTTTTCGCTCCACTATATCGGTACTGACAACGGTAACGCGCTCTCCGCGGACTACTTCGGTCATTTCGATCGGCTGATGCGCCGCTATCTCGGTGATACGTGTATTTCACTCCTCTGGAATGCTGCATCGGGACAGATTAACAATATTGACTTCAGCGGACAGACGAAATGGACGGCACGGGGCCATAAACAAGCAGTGAAGATGGCAAATGTTCTTGCTGGACATTTTATCACGGAGATGCAGTTCATGGTGATGCACGACAGGCTTGAGCTCAGTGGCTCTCTTGCGACGTTAGCGTTCCCGCGCAAACAGGTTAGTCTTGAGGATCTCAAAGTCGCTGAGCAGGTATTGGCGGTGCCGCAAGGGACTTACGACGCTTACGAGACGGGTCCGTTCAGTTGGGTGGTTGGGCAGCCGATACCGCAAGCCCTTGTTGATGTCTACGCTCGAGAATGTCAACGTATCGCCAAACTCCCAGCTGAAATGACAGCCCCTGTTCAGGTGCTACGTCTTGGTGGGGCAGCGATTGTGGCACTCCCTGGAGAAGTTTTCGTTGAAACAGGATTTAACATCAAATCGGCATCTGACGCGACACCGCTGTTCCTCGTGAGTTTAGCAAACGGGTATATCGGTTATATCTGTACGGATAATGCGTTAAGAGAGGAGGGTGGTTACGAGACTTGGGCGGCGATGTCGTCGTTACCAGATGTTGGGACAGTGCCAGCGATGGAAGCACTCGTTGCTTCTTTGTTGGATTGAAAGGTAAAAAATAAGAGGCAGGCACGCGTGCCCACCTCTCCGCGGGAAAATAGTATAGGATGTTAAACGGCAGCGGGCCCTCTTTCACCTGTACGGATACGGATGGTTTCATCAATAGGCAAGACGAAGATTTTTCCATCGCCGATTTTTCCGGTGGCAGCGGCCGTTTGAACGGCTTCGACAACTTTGTCAACATTTTCTTCGGCGACAACAATTTCGATTTTTAATTTCGGGACGAATTCAATCGTGTATTCGCTACCGCGGTATAATTCGGTATGTCCACGGCTACGTCCGAACCCACGAACTTCGCTGACTGTCATGCCTCGGACACCAACATTACTGAGTGCCTCTTTAACCTCCTCCAACTTGAAGGGACGGATTATACATTCCAGCTTTTTCATGCGATTCTCCTTACTGAATGTGAATAGAGTTGTGTAGCAACTTTCGCTTTTTTAATCACGGCGGACGCTCTTTCGCTCAATACTTACGAACTGGTGTAGAGGACGGATACGCGTATCCGCCCTCCAGACGGTTTTCAGGGCCTCTCTCCACGGTCTAAATATCGTGATAGAGGAAGAATTCATAGGGATGCGGTCTCATGTTGACTGCATCTACCTCGTTCTCACGTTTGTAATCAATCCAGACGTCCAAAACATCTTGCGTGAACACGTCGCCCTTGAGGAGATATTCGTGATCCTCTTCTAATGCATCAAGTGCGTCCCCGAGAGATACTGGCGTGGATTCAATGTCTGCGAGTTCTTCTGGCTCAAGGTCATAAAGGTCTTTATCCAAGGGATCGCCCGGATGGATACGATTCTGTATGCCGTCAAGCCCTGCCATAAGTAACGCGCTGAAGGCGAGATAGGGATTACAAGACGGGTCCGGTGTCCGGAATTCAACCCGTTTCGCTTTCTCGCTCTTCGAGTAGACAGGAATACGAACACAGGCACTACGGTTACGTTGTGAATAGGCGATATTGACGGGGGCTTCATACCCTGGTACCAACCGTTTATACGAGTTGGTTGTCGGTGCGATGATTGCACAGAGCGAACGCGCGTGTGCGAGCAGGCCACCGATGTAGTAGAGTGCGTCTTCACTGAGCAGGGAATACCCCTGTGGATCGTAGAAGATATTCTTCCCGTTTTTCCAGATACTTGTGTGGACGTGCATCCCAGACCCGTTGTCTTGGAAGAGTGGTTTCGGCATGAAGGTAGCGACCAAGTTATTCTCGCGGGCGACGTTCTTGACGATGTACTTATACAAGGCAATTTTATCGCCTGTAGATGTGAGTTCGCCATAACGAATATCGATCTCGCCTTGGCCGGCAGTTCCGACTTCGTGGTGGTGAACCTCTACATCAATACCGGATTCTATGAGCTTCAGACAGATTTCGGAGCGTAGGTCTTGAAGTGTGTCCGAAGGTGGTACCGGGAAGTATCCCTCTTTGTAGCGGGGTTTGTAACCGAGGTTCGGGTTCTCTTCACGGCCGGAATTCCAACTCCCCTCAACAGAATCAACTTGATAGAAACCGGAATTCTGGTTCTGTCCGTAGCGGATATCGTTCAAGAGATAGAATTCAGCTTCGGGTCCCCAATAACTTATGTCGCCAATTCCAGTGGATTGTAAATAGGCTTCTGCCTTCTGTGCGATGTGTCGGACATCGCGCGTGTAATTCTCCAACGTAATGGGGTCTTTGATGTTACACGTGATGCTCAGTGTAGGTACCTTACAGACCGGGTCAATGATAGCTGTCGTTGGGTCTGGGAAGAGTAGCATATCGCTCTCGTTAATGGCTTGGAAACCGCGGATACTCGAGCCGTCAAAACCGGCGCCCTCTTCAAAGAGGTCTTCGGTTAACTCTTCTGCCATCATCGAGAAGTGTTGCCACATCCCCGGCAGGTCCATGAACTTGAGGTCAATTATTTTCACATCATGCTCTTTAGCAAGTGCGATCACCTCACTTGGTGTCATTACATATCCTCCTATTTCGGCATCGTTTGTGAGCCGAAACTTGTCATTAATAAACGCTCTCGATCCAGAGACCGAGACGACAATCTAATAAAACGGCATAGGGAAAACATAGCACGAAGCCCGGTGGTTTCCCCAAATTCCAGTTTTAATAACTCAAAAAAATGTGATAGGCTCGCCAATTGAACACGCAACTCACATATTTGACAAGCACCTTATTGAATACCTAAGCAAAATTTATGCCAATCCATAGTAATTGCGCATCGCACGGCATTAATTGACGCAAACAGGAAAACTTCTGTGTAAAATCCCGACTTACAGGGAGCCGAGACGAAAAAGAGCCGTGAAATTGTCCGCTGCAACGAAATTGTGTGCATTCTCTGCCTAAAGAACTTCAAGGTTTTGCTAAAATATTAAGCATAGTATTGCCCGTTTTTTGCGCGTAGCCTGGTATATCTATCAAACCGCGATTCTTTGATGTCATTCGTCAGCGAACTCAACATCTTTAGCGAATCGACTCGTTTCGGGTCCGTCCTGTCCAGCATATTTGTTTGCCGGTTTGAGTTGATAGGGTACGCGTGCGGGCGATGAAAGTTGTGCAAAAGTAAAAGCACAGATTCGCATACCGGGATATAATCTGACGGGCATACGTCCGAGGTTCCCCAACTCCAAAGTAGGAATACCTGTCCAACCGGGGTCAAAGAGTCCTGCTGTGCTATGGACGATAATACCGAGCCGCGCCAAACTACTTCTCCCTTCAAGCCGCGCCATAACATCGTTTGCTAATACGAGTTCTTCCTGCGTCGCTGCGAGGACAAGTTCACCGGGTTGTATTGTGAAGGCATCACCATCGGGCACATCAACCCTTCGCATCAAATCGTTGGTATCTATCTCAGTGCGCAGATCAATATACGGATATTTACTATGTTCAAACACACGAAAGGTATTGCTTAATCTGAAATCAATAGAGCAGCTGCCGAGTTGGGTTTGAAGGTCAGGTTCCGGTGAAATTTTAATTTTTCCTGCCTCCATATATTTGAGAATATCTCTATCTGATAAAAACATGATTTTCTTTCCGCCCTCCACTATTGCTCAGATAAAAACGTCTCCGGATCGATGCCGCGATACGCGTAATCTAAGAGATTAACCGGATGCATCGCTTTCATAGATAAGCCGTGTTTTTGGATGCCGAGTTGGATTTGAAGGAGACAACCGGGGTTGCCCGTTGCGACGATGTCCGCATGGGTCTCAGCGATGTGTGCCATTTTGCGTTCGAGTATGTCTTGCGAAAGTTCAGGCTGTGTAATGTTATAGATCCCGGCGCTCCCGCAGCACCATTCGGATTCTGTTAGTTCAATCAACGCAAGACCCGGTATCGCCTGAAGGACTGTACGCGGTTGTGCTTGCACACGTTGTCCGTGAAGGAGGTGGCACGGTTCGTCATAGGTAACACGTTTTTTGATTTCTCCGGTCGGCGGTATCATCTCAATTTCGGCTAAAAATTCGCTGATGTCGCGCATTTTATGGCTGAAGTGTTCCGCCTTTTCTGCATAAGCGTGATCATTTTCTAAGAGTGATTCGTATTCTTTAAGCGTTGCGCCACATCCAGCAGAATTGATAATAATAGCGTCTAAATTCTCCTCTGCGAATGCGTCAATGTTCTGTTTAGCGAGGTCTGAAGCGACATCTCGCACGCCGTTGTGAAGATGTAGTGCGCCGCAACAGGTCTGCCTGCGCGGTGTAACGACTTCGCAACCGTTCTCTGTTAAGACGCGAATGGTTGCGAGGTTGGTTTCTGTAAAGACCTGATTCATGATACATCCCGGGATGAACCCGACACGGTATCGGGTTTCGCCTTTGGCGGATGTAATGTCGCGTATGGTATACTTCAGTTGCGGCGGTGGGATTTTCGGCAATAACGCTTCCATCTCACCGAGCTGCCCCATTAATTTCAGAACACCGAGTTTCTGAACCAGCCATCGGATGCCGAGACGTTGGTAGAGCCACATCAGCTCAAAGATGAGGTCCAACCGTTCTTTATTCGGCAGGAGTTGTTTGAAAACAAGGTTCGTCCAGAATCGATAAGCGGCTGAACGTGGCGCGTTCTGTTCATAGATGGCGCGCGCCTCTTCGAGCAGTTCTCCGAAATGGACACCGGACGGACACGCGGTCTCACAGGCACGGCAATCTAAACAGCGGTAGATATATTCCGACCATTCCTCGTTGAGTGGGGTGGCGTCCTCCGCTTTGAAGGCACTTCCCATTAAGTAGAGTCTTCCTCTTGGAGAATCCGTTTCTAATCCTAATTCTCGGTAAGTTGGACAGGTGGGTAGACAGAGTCCGCAGTGTGTGCAAGCGTCCCATTTCTTCCAATTGAAGGTGTCTACACCGATAAGCGGTTGTGTTTGTTGGTTGGACATAAATTGTTAAGAGATTTTAACGCCCTCATTTAAGCTCCCGGAACGGTATCCCTGCAAGTCGAGTGTTACGTGTGCATATCCGAGTGTTTTGAAGTGGGTGCTGATGTCGTCCCGTACAGTTTTTGAAAGCAGTCTCGAAATCTCCTGTGCTTCGAGTTCAATTCGTGCAAGTTCGCCGTGGTGTCGGACACGGAATTGACGAATCCCTAAATCGTAAAGAAATTGCTCGGCGGCATCCACCTGTCGTAGCAACTCACGCGTGATACGCATCCCGTAAGGGAATCGTGAAGAGAGGCAAGCAAATGCCGGTTTATCCCATGTCGGGAGGTTCCACGCCTTTGAAATCTGACGAATCTCAGCCTTCGTCAAGTTGACATCAATCAGAGGTGCTTGGATCCCCATTTTTTTTGCGGCATCCATTCCGGGTCGGTGGTCGCCGACATCGTCTGGGATTGCGCCGTAGACAATCGTCCCGACGTCATATTTTTCAGCGATCGGACGCAGTTTATCGAACAGTTCTGTTTTACAGAAATAGCACCGATTGGTTGGGTTGCTTGCGTACCCCTCCAGGTCCAATTCTTGGGTGTCAACAGTCTCGAATCGGATCCCGATCTGCTTGGCAATATCTTGTGCGGCTCGCATTTCTCGGATGGGATAGGAATCAGAGATAGCCGTCACAGCGAGTGCGTTATCGCCGAGAGCGTGTTGTGCTGCTTCTGCGAGAAATGTGCTATCAACGCCGCCTGAAAAAGCGACGATAACCTTCTGATATGCGTGCAAGCATTCATAAAGTTGGTCAAGTTTTGTGTGTAGGATTGGCTCAAGTTTCTGTTTTGACATATTTCTGAATAGCGAGTTTCGGCGGACAAGTTGCGCCGAAAAAGCCTCCACATATCAAGGCGCAGGTTTCGGGTTTTAAGCGGGTCGTTCAGCCTGTTGTATCCATAACAAATCGTCCTTTAACAACTGCCGTTTTAACCCGCTGATGCGGTCAATAAACAGCACACCGTTGAGATGATCGATTTCGTGTTGGAGTACACGTGCGAGCAAGCCGTCGGCTTCAATGTGGATAGGTTCACCTCGAATATCCATCCCATCCACAACAACTTTCTCCGGACGTCTCACCTCTGCTGTCACATTTGGGATGCTGAGGCACCCTTCCTCTGCGACAACTTCTCCCTCAACGCTCAGAATTTCTGGGTTAAACAGTACAAGCGGTTCACAAGTCTCGTCGTCATCCTCACCTATGTGAATAATGATAAGTCGTTTCAAAATACCGACCTGCGTTGCGGCGAGACCGATCCCGTTGCCTGTGTTATAGAGTGTCTCCAGCATCTGGTCAGCGAGTTGACGTTCTGCTTCTGTGATTTCTGCCAGCGGTTTAGCTCTTTTGCGGAGGGCCGGGTTTCCGTAATAGCAGAGCTGCAACGGTGCTGTTGCCCGTAGTAAGATCTCATCTTCGCCAACCGCATCCGAGGCAGGTGTGTTCTGGAGTTTTCTTTTTCGTTTTGGCATGTATTAGGCGTGTCTCCCACTTCTGAGATATTTCCGACAAAATAACCTTTAATATAGTATCACTTATTGAAAATTCTGTCAAGAAAAAAGTGTGTCGCGGGCCGGACTATTTAGTTTTCGGTTTGATTCTGGTTTTCGTTTCCATAAGTGGACGGTTGCTTACGGAAGATCGCGAGCATAAGAAACACCCCAGCCAAAACACTCGTTCCTACAGAGGAGACTATACACAGATATAAAATGAATGTGTAAAACTAAATGGTCATATCGTGCAGAAACTTGGGTATTGCTTGAATTTGCACTGCAATCGTTGTAAAATAGACAGTGAGACCTATTAGACTTGCAGGTTATATAACATGTATCCACTGGAGGATTAGTAGACTCCATGCGACTTTTACTATCAGTCAGTCTTATTTTTTTTCTTGTGTGCGGCTTCGTGTTTGCTGCCCCGGAGCCACCTGTTTGTGGAGAGGCGTGGTTGTGTGGGACACCGCTCCTGTATCAAGAACACCTCGCGCAACACGCCCCTGAAGAAGTTGCTGCTGCGCCTGCGGCACCCGTCCAGATCGGACAGACAGATCGTTTTTTCATTCACATTCCAGATGCAAAGGTAACAGCCACCTGCATTGCCAAAAGTGAACATCTCTACGTCTACATCGAGGATTCGGTGCGGGGTATGCTCACCGCGGCTGAGGCATCCGCAATTGCCCGTGAATTTGACACACGTATCTATCCGAACGTTCGGCGTTGGATGGGAACTGAATGGAGACCCGGACTCGACAGAGACAATCGCATCACATTATTAATGCACGATGTCGGTATGAATGGATCAGGACTTGAATACGGTGGGTACTTCGCGCCTGCGGATCAATTACCTACGATGCCGACGAGTAACCGTCGTGAGATGCTCTATATGGACATCTTTCAGTTCAGGGAGCGTCCGAGACATACCTTTTATAGCAGTCTGGCACACGAGTTTGCGCACCTCGTCAATTGGTTTCAAAACGGAGGGACGACTGATCAACGGTGGTTAGAGGAAGGGACGGCATCCTTCGTAGAATGGGCAGTTTACGGCACAGTACACACCATTTTTGTTGACGGCTACCTCACGGATCCGAGCGTTTCGCTTGCGTCGGCGAACACGTGGGATGTCTATTATGGCGGTGCTTTCATGCTCATGCTCTATCTTTATGAGCAGTATGGGGGGCGCGACCTTGTACGCGGTATTGTGGGGACAGACACCCTCGGTGAGGGTGCGATCGACGCTGCTTTGGCAGGCAGTGGTAGAAGCGAACGCTTTCCCGATGTTTTTCTGGAGTGGGGGCTCGCGAATTGGCAGAACAGACAAACAGAAAACAGAAAACTCGGTTATGCCGGCTTGCGAAACCGAAGGGTAACAGCTTCCGTGCCGCGTGTCTTCAACTATCCGCACGCGGCGAACGGTGTCGCTATAGATCAGTGGGGTGCATACTATGTTCAGTTCGAGAATCTACCTCAAACGCTTGACTTATCAATAACCGGCATAGGTTCAGGTAACCTCTACGCCACAACGCTCTATCTCCCCTCCGATGGGCACCCCGTCGTTACATCTGTTCCGTTTGACACGCAAAATAGGGGTCATATTCGGCGGGAAGGTCTCAATCGGAATGATGAGATTATACTGATGCTGACGGCGGATACGCCACAGATGTTCGGTTATACCGCTGCAAACAGGCACGCCGATTTTGTAATAGGTATACCGCGTGAGCGGAGATCGGATACCGTTCCGGATTTTATAACGGCTGCGCTTGATAACCGGACCCAACCGAGTCTGTTCCGTAGCGGTCTCAGACCGAAAACGCAGCTTGAACCGATGACGCAAATCCATCTTGCAAGTGACTATACCGATCTTACAATTAGTGAAGAAGAGGTGCCGTATCTTTACGCGGCGAGTACTTGGGGTCTGGAGATTTTATCGCTGGCTGACCCGACGAAGCCTGTCCGTATCGGTGAACTGGCGACACCCGGCGAAGCCCGCGCTGTAGCTGTTAATGGAGATACGGTTTACATCGCTGACGGTGTCGCGGGTGTCCATGTTATAGATGTCTCAGTCCCAACGATTCCGAAGGTTGTCAAAACGCTTGGTGGGTTCACGGATGCGCGCCGCGTCGAAACGGATGGCGATAATCTATATGTGCTCGGTACAGCGCGCGGGCTTCTGGTCTACAATCAACACGATGTCCGTAACGCGCAAACGCCTCGCCCCAGACGCTTCTTCCGTACGGCAGGTACACCGCTGAATGTTGTGATCCGCGACAAGACGATCTACGTGAGTGACGACAGACACGGATTATATATCCTTGAACAGAGTCCATTCGGCGATTTTGTTTTCCAAAGTGCTGTCCCGATCCTTGCTAACGCTTATGAGATCGTGGAGACAGGGGATGCCGTCTATGCTCTCGTCGCTTCCGGCAACCTCACTCTGGTCGATATTACGGATGCCGAGAACCCTGAAATGGGTACCCGATTAAACACCCCTGGATTCGCAACCAACATTCACCTTCTCAACGATACCATTTACCTCGCGGACGCACAAGCCGGACTCCACATTATTGATGTAGGGGACCCACGGCAACCGCGACGCGTTTCTGCACAACCGATATTCGGGAGCGCAACCGATGTGGTCGTTTGGGGTACTTTGGCTTATATCGCTGATGGAAAAGGCGGTATCCAGACGATTGATGTTAGCAAGCCTGAATCGCCGAAGTGGTTACACCACTATACCTTTGATGGCACTGTTTACGGCATTGATGTCGTCGAGACAGCAGCAGGCGAACGGACTGTCTACGTCGCAAACGGTGTCGGTGGGTTGCGCACGCTCGAATTTACAACGCCTTATCAAGGCACTTTGACACAAAATCTACGCTTTCCTACGCAGTCGGCGACTTTTGAGGAACCGTTCGGGTCAGTAAATTGCACCAAAGTCCGTGTCCAGAACGGGTATGGCTTCATTGGTGCCGATACAGGGCTGTTTATCGTTCATCTGGGGACGAATGCGATTGTGGCACATATACCGACAGCTGCCCCTGTTTCTGATATTATGCTGCATGATGGTTACGCGTATCTTTGTGCGGAATCAGTGATTATTGTCGATAGCCGAGCCCCTGAACAGAGCGTCATCGTTTCCGAACGCGCTGTGGCTGGAAGTGCGTACCGTGTTGTTGTTGACGCGGGGGCATCGTCTGTCTATGTTGCTGCGCTTGATGGCGGGTTGCACATCTTTGATATAGCAGAACCTGCAGTGCCCCGTCCTGTCGGAAGTTATGCGACGCGTGGCAATGCGACGGGTGTTACGTTTGCGGAAGATCGTGTGTATCTGCTGGATAGCGGCGTCGGTGTTGCCGTCCTTGATGTATCTGAACCGCACGAACCGAGATTGCAGGGAACATACGAGAGTGATGTCCTTCCTATCGATGCACAGGTCGGTGGGCACTCTCTCTATCTACTTGATAGTAGAGGCGTGCAGATGATCGATACGCGTACGCTTGAAATGACTTCGTCGCTTGTTTACGAAAACAGGGAACTCTGGTTTCCGTCAGAATTGCGGTTAACGGACACTGCGCTCTATATTGCAGATTTGCATCAGCTCCGTATCCTTCGTGTGCATCCGGAAGGTACATCGCTGGCAGTGGAAGAAGGAATGCCATCTACCTGGACTCCTGATATAATGGATTCTACGCCTGTCAACCGTTTAAACCAAAATTATCCGAACCCATTTAACCCAGAAACGTGGATTCCGTATCAGCTCGCTTCAACTGCGAATGTATTCCTCCATATCTACGATACACAAGGGAGAAGCCTCTATTCCAAACCGCTCGGATACCAAAAGGCGGGTTCGTACACCGCTTATTGGGATGGGCGCAACGCTACTGGCGAACCTGTCGCAAGTGGGATCTATTTTTATTCAATTGAAGCCGGCGGTTTCCACGCGACCCGAAAAATGTTGATCCGACGGTGATTTCTCATCGCTTATCTGGACAGTAGACATCTGTCGAAAAATTAACAGGACTTACGCACTTTTGGCTATAGGTGGCTCTGTCAGATGAAATTCTTCTGAAAACACAGCGTTTTTGCGTCACAATCTAACAGATTGTGGTACAAAAGAGCGATATGCGTAAGTCCTAATTAACTCAGAATTTCTAATTCTTGGTACACCGAAACAGCAAAAATTTTGTAACGCAAATTGGTACAAGGACGTTAAATTGGATTATAGTAAAACCCACAATTACTTGGACATTCACAAAATGGCGAGGATGCAATCCTCGCCTGCGGTGGTGGGGTGCTTGGTCTTTGACGAACTGTAAACTTATTTTCCGATTTTACTATAATTGGACACAGTGTAACCAACCTGTTTTCGTTCTTAATTATGTATCACAGAGAAGAGAGATTTCCAAGGAGAAAAGTAACATGGATAGGAACAGCGTAACAGGGCGTTTCCGAGATATTGAGATCGTATTTAGCATTGATGGTGACTGCATCATTATGAGCGTACGGAATTTAAAGGATTCCGATAGACGCGTACGCGTGATGTATCAGAAGTTTTCGATGAGTGGACTCGCCAATTGGGCGCAGTTTGAACTAAACGACACGCCCGTCTCGCGCCGTCTTCCAACAGAGATTATTGACGCATACCGCTTAACCTTTTTTGTTGATAACGCCGAACCGGTTTACGCCCGTCTGGAAAAAATATTGGCTGAATTGCACACCCTCAAAGATGGAGAGCCAGCGAAAACCACGCCGGCAGATACGGCTGAGCTCGGTGCTTCCGAACCGGACTCCGAAACGCCAGAGGCAGTTGACGTGCCGGATCCTGGCTCGAAGCCTTTAGAGGATACAACGCCCCAAAACGCTGTACCGCCTTTAAATGTTCACAGCAACACCGATGAACCTCCCGTATCGGAAGTCAAAGCGACACCCGATGCCGAGGAAACAGGGGTGTATCCTGCAACGGGGGAGCCCGTGAATCCGATTTCGACTCCTTTAGAAACGTCGAACGCCAAAGACGTATCGACTGTGCCGGAGATCGAAACGACAGGAGAAACAGAAGATAGCCCCGCGTCTGTACCTACTAAATCTGACCTGCCCCGTGTGGATGCGAACGTCGAATTTAGAATTGAAGTGCCGTCCCTTCCGCCGAGTGCCCTTGCAGAACAACGGAAAGCAGAAGTTGCGAAACTTAACGGTAGCAATACCAAATCGAAGGAGGTTTCTTCAAAACGGCGAGAAAAAGGGGTCTTTGGGCAGTTCGCTCAAGCCTTGGGTCTCACTGTTGGTGGCAGACGCGGCAAAGCTTACTATCAGGAGAGAGGCGAAAACATTCAGAATGAATTTCAAGACCAACTCGCTAAGTTGGAAAGGGATTACAATGAAGGGTATGGTCTGAATCTCTCTCATTGGGATGCCGAAACGCTGCGTGAAGCGGAAATCGCGATCCTCCTCCTGAACCTTATGGTGAACGAGGTGGTCACCTGGCGTAAAGAGGTCAAACGTACGACGCCTGAAACAGAAGTGCTTGCGCAGACGCTTGATGAAGTGGATGTTCGTCTCAGACAGACGCTCAAGCAGACGCGCGGTATATCTACGCCGTCGCCAACGTTGTTCCCGGATCTGCTCGCCGAAACTGAACGTGACATAGAGAAAATTCAGAGCGAATGTGATGCCTACCTTCAGCGCTTTGCCAGTAAGTTGACGGAACAAGAGCGGAAACACGCTTCTAAGATTGAGGTCATCATCTTTAGGAAGTTCCTCATCGGTTTTATCCGAGATTTCCTCTTTGTTGAAGTTACAAAGAGCCTAACAGGTACTGCGTTACCTGAACGGCTCGAATGGTTTTTGGATCTCGTAGATTCCGAGGTTATCCCGATTGAAGTCGGCGTAACGAGAGTTTCAGAGAACCATCATAAAGTCAAGGGTGCGCTTGCTTGTGAATTTGAACCTGGCACGATCGTTGAAGTTGTTTCGCCTGGCTTACAATCTAAGGATGGGAAACGGGTCAGTCAGATGGCTGTCGTTATTGAAGCGGAGTAACACGAATGGAAACGAGCGAACGCTTGATTCAGAAAGTCGAGCAGTTGCCACAAGTGAATATCGGACATTTTCCGACCCCTTTGGAGGCGTGTCCTCGCCTCTCTGAGGTGCTCGGTGGTCCCCGCATCTTCATGAAACGTGAAGATTGTTCAGGTTTGGCATTCGGTGGCAATAAAGTCCGACAACTTACTTTCACACTTGGGGACGCTGTGGCGCAAGGTGCGGATACAATCGTACACGGTGCAGCTTCGCAATCGAACCACTGTAGACAGGCTTCCGCTGCCTGTGGTAAGCTTGGGCTGAAGTGTTACCTTCGACTCGCCCGAGACCACAAAAGTATTCTCCAAGGCAATCTCTTGTTAGACAATTTAGCGGATGCGGATGTCGAAATTGTTGATGCCGAGTTCGGCGCCGAATTAGATGTGGTGAAATACGAACTGGCGGAAAAACTGAAAACGCAGGGTTTGAAACCGTATGTCGTTGCATCGCCGCGCTCGACTGCGCTCGCTGCTGTCGCTTTTACATGGTGTATCGCTGAAATCGCGCAACAGCAACAGGAATTAGGGATCGACGCGAATTGGATTTACACCTGTTCGGTAGGGGGTACCCAGGCAGGTCTCATTCTGGGCACCAAAACGCTCGGATTGAGAATGCAACCGTACGGTATCGCGCCGATCCGTTGGGAAAATAAAGAGGATCGTCTCCGAACTGCTGCGAACAGTGCGGCCGAGCTTTTGGATTTAGAGACCCGCGTCACGGATACAGATATTCAGAACACAGATGACTATATCGGGCAGGCTTACGGCTACCTCACACCGGAATGTATTGATGCACTCAAACTTGTTGTTAAGACAGAAGGTATTTTCCTTGATCCGGTTTACACTGCTAAAGCGATGGCGTGTCTCATCGACCATATCCGACAAGGTAAACTCGGTCCCGACGACACCGTGATCTTCCTCCACACAGGTGGTACGCCTGCTATCTTCGCGTATCAAGAAGAATTAGTCGCCAGTCTACAGGTTTGAACACCTCGGTCGCGTCAGTGTCGCACATACGAATCTGACGCGACATTGTTTAGGCACTTCCGATTTCCAATCAATTTTTTCTTGACACTTTTTCCAAATATGCTATCATACTAAGCGATTGCGTACAAAGATTTCTATTTGCACCTCAATTGCGGTGCGAACGTCTCGTCAATTGCCTCCATCCATTCGTTAAGGCAGGAGCATACCGATGCTATTTCGCTTTTCGCTCTACGGGTTCCTGAAGAACCAACGTTACTACGATCCTTTTCTGTATCTGGTGTTCCTTGAGAAGGGGTTGTCCTACTTTGAAATTGGCATCTTGATCGGATTTCGCGAGGTATGCACCAACCTATTTGAAATTCCCTCCGGTGCGCTTGCCGACCTTTACGGTAGACGCCGCGCGATGATTTTTTCGTTCTGTGCCTATATCGTCTCTTACGTGATATTCGCTCAGAGTGCGTCGCTGTTCCCGCTTTTTGCTGCGATGTTTTTCTTCGGTTTAGGCGATGCGTTTCGTAGTGGTACGCACAAGGCAATGATCTTCGATTGGCTCCGCGTTCAGGGGCGGTCAGATGAAAAAACAAAAGTATACGGCTTTACGCGATCTTGGTCGCAGATGGGTTCCGCTATTTCAAGTCTCATCGCTGGTGGTCTGGTTTTTTATCGTGGTAATTTCACAGACATCTTCTATTTTACGATCATTCCGTACGCGCTGAATATCATCAATTTCCTCGGCTATCCCTCCCAGTTAGATGGTGATAAGCAGCACGAGTTTTCGCTTAAAGCGGTTTCCCGGATGCTCGGCAGTGCCTTGAAACAGTCGGTTCAATTCGCGCCGCTCCGTCGTCTCGTTTTTGAAGGTATGGGTTTCGAAGGTATGTATAAATCGAGCAAAGACTTTCTCCAACCGATCCTCAAACAGACGGCACTGGCGCTCCCGTTATTTTTAGCTCTGGATGCGTCAAAAAGATCTGCAGTGCTGGTGGCTGTCATCTACTTTATTCTCCATTTCCTATCGTCTTTCGCTTCTCGAAACTCGCATCGGATTTCGGATTGGCGGGGTGGCGACGAAGGTGCTGCACGCTTCATGTGGTGGATAGACCTTGCCCTTTTTGCGCTGTTGATTCCGGCGCTCTGGTTCAATTGGTATCCGGCAATAATTTTGCTTTTTGTTGGGCTCGCCATGCTCCAGAATTTCTGGCGCCCGGGATTGATTAGCCGTTTCAATGCCCAATCGACACCGGAGATGAGTGCGACAATCCTATCTATTGAGGCGCAATCGAAATCGTTAGCGACCATCGTCCTCGCCCCTTTGCTCGGATGGATGGTAGATTCGGTCGGTAACTTCTCGCCGGTCGGTGTTGTCGGGACATGCATCGCTGTTGCGATCCTGCTTGCATACCAGGGTGAATTAGAAGAGCGTCCTGTATCTGCACCAGCGTAGAGGTGTTGGGTTTCACTGCGTTCAACCCAACCTACAAGCCAGTAAAATAAAAATGACAGAACACTATATCCATTGTTCCCCTAACAACCACTATCAACCGGGTGAAAGTCTAAAAAATCTGTTTGAAGCGTTAATCGTACGACCGTTTGAACACGATCTACCGGTACTCTCGGAAGCCGTGAAAAATAACAGAATATACTATTGGGAAGATATAGCGCGCATCCTGAAACAGGGGCAGAGCAATTTTGATGAAGTCTCCTTTGATAAACCATCCAATGAATATTATTTTCCAAAGGACAAGGTATCTATCTATTGTGTCCATCACATGCCCAGGCACCTTTTTGGTTCTTATCACGTTTTTACGAAGTCGTCGATAAACGACAAGAATAAAGTTGTATTCATTGACTTCGGTTGTGGTCCATTAACTTCAGGGATCGCTTTTCACGCGTTTGCGGGGCAGCGCGACATTACTTATTTAGGCATTGATAGTTCACGTACTATGCTGAATAAGGCAGTTACAATCAACAAATATGGCCCCAACGAGTATAAAGAGCCTTTTTTTGATAAGTTTGCGTTAATTCACGACTATAGTTACGATGGCTTGACGAAATTATTGGGCAAATACATTGAAAACGGTGATGGGACACAGCTTATATTTAATTTCTGTTATTTTTTTTCGAGTCCAACATTAGATGTCAATAACTTATCCGATGTGCTGATTCAAATTATGAAGGAATACAGTCAGCATAAAGTGTGCTTCATATACCAAAATCCTGCTCATCAATCGTTATCTGGTGCTCGGCGTTTGAAATTGTATGGCAAGTGGGAAAAGCTCAAAACTCGCCTGTCGATGTTCAAAAGTCAAGTAACCGAATCAAATGTTGAAACATTCTCTTATTGTAGACTCATAAATGGTTTGCGACACAATAGTACCGTCTACTATGAGATACTTTACTATGCCTAAATTTGCGGTAATAAAGTATCTCCGAATAAATAAAAAAGCGCGGTCGAAGGACCGCGCCTTATAAAATCGGATGAATGAACCTTGTTAGAACCGTTCGCTTTTAATCTCACCCCACTGCGTCGCCAATTTTTCTTTCGCATCAACAGGGAAGGGTGTTTCACGGTTCAGATCGTCTTCGGGTTCGCCTTCAAAGTATCGGAAGTTGTCAAGCCAGAAATCTTCATCGGATTGGGCAATCGACAATCCTACCCACATGTCTTTTTCAACATCAGCACCGGATTGGAAGGTGATATGGTATTCCATCCACTCATCTCCCAATAGATTGATGGCACCGCCTTGATAGAAGGTCCAAGGGTCGTGTTGCATTTGGACGCTCAGCGTCACCTCGCGTGGTTTTTCAGAACGCGCCCAAAAGATCACGGTGTATGTCTCGCCGGCCTTCATTGAAACATCCCGCTGCTTAACCTTCGCATGCCAATCGGTGCCGGTCGATTTATGACCAACGACCTTGAGGGACTGTTTTCCGTGTTGTGGGTTGCTCTTGTCAATCTCCATGGTATAGAGACCGCCACGGTCACAACAGGCACCATCTTCTAATTCCCAACCTTCCAAATCTTCTTCAAAGCTATGATTTTCGAGGAGGAGTTCTCCTTCTTTCCATTTTCCCCAGTCTATTGGTGTTCCTGCGAAGGCACTCAAACATACAAGCAGCGTGAGCAGGGACACACTCATAGTAATAGATTTCGTCACGTTAAATTTCTCCTTAGTGCGTTAAAGTTGAATATACAAGGTTAATTTTCACCTCGCATTAAGGATTCCACTTCAGGCAGGACTTGGGCGACGGCTGCCTGATCGACAGTGCCAGCGACGCTGCCATAGCCTGCTGTCTGAATCATCTCCACGAGGTTTTGTCCTAACTGTTCAATCGTCCATGCGATTGAATCCGGCACACTCGCTTTATCGAGATGCCGCTGATCGTTTTTCCCAGAGGGGTCATAGTGATAATGTGGATCTTTTCGGAAACAGTCGAAACGGAGCAGTTGAATATCTTTCCCGTCCACCTCGCCGTAGACCCGTACAGAGGGCCCGCCATCTGATCCGAAATTGCGTTCGTCAACGTGAAGTTCAACGCCGCCGACTTCAAACACTTTCTCATTCATCAATTTTTACCTCCAGTTTACAAATGTATAAGTACATTATATATCAAAGTTACAAATGTGTCAAGAAAAAGTCTTGTGCGGCGTCAGGGGTATTCAATTGTACGATTTGGATCATGGTTTTGCTTTACATATGTGCCCGTTCTTAGGAAAGATCGCGAGCGCAGCTCGCTCCTACAGAGGAAGACGTATCCATATATATAAAGTGAATAGGTACAATTGAATG
>JAJDXV010000021.1 GCA_022823085.1 Candidatus Poribacteria bacterium | reverse complement strand
ATTCAATTGTACGATTTGGATCATGGTTTTGCTTTACATATGTGCCCGTTCTTAGGAAAGATCGCGAGCGCAGCTCGCTCCTACAGAGGAAGACGTATCCATATATATAAAGTGAATAGGTACAATTGAATGGCCCTGTCTTCATTTACCCTATTTTTAAATTTCCCTCAGTCAAGATTATTCTATTGAGAAAGATAATGATGTGGTATACTGGTTGTTGAAAGATAGAAATCATAGAATCAGGAAAGGCGATGCATTGATTCAACGACAGGTACGAGAGAGTCTCACGTGGCGTGCGGTGCTGATCGGTTTGGCGTGTGCCACTACCGAATGCCTTCTCGCGCCTTATAACGATTACGTTATCCGTAACATTTTCCTTGCAGGTGGTCACTTTCCGGTTGCTCCTTTCTTTGTGTTGACAATCTTTGTGTTGGGTGTCAATGTCCTCTTGAAACGGTTTTATCCGACCTCGGCGTTTTCTGCGGGCGAACTTGTCACGATTTGGTGTATTATGCTTGCACCTGCAGGCATCCCGTCATCGGGAATGATGCGCTATGCACTCAGCCCGATGGTGGCTTATCGCTACCTCGCTACACCGGAAAACGACTGGGAATCCTTATTTCACCACTATATCCCATACTGGCGGGTGGTCCAAGATCATAGTGCTGCGAGTTCCTTCTTTGAGGGATTGTTTGCCGATGAACCGGTGCCGTGGCGTGCTTGGATGGTCCCTATCCTGACGTGGAGTGCTTATGTGCTGGTTGTCTATTTTGTGATGATATGTCTCTCTGTCCTACTTCGTAAGCAGTGGGTGGAGCATGAGCGTTGCGCCTTCCCGCTTGTCAAACTGCCAGCAGAAATGGCGACACAAGGCAGTGGTAGCCTCGGTCCGCTTTTTAAGAATAGCGCGCTCTGGTTCGGGTTTGCGTTTCCTGTGTTCTGGCATACGATGAACGGCTTACACACGTTTTTTCCTGCCGCGCCACATATCCCACGCGATTTTTGGCTTGATCCGCATCTCGTCGATCGTCCGTGGAATGCGCTGCGTCCATTTCAGATTGTCATCTTCTGGTCGATGGTAGGGTTCAGTTATCTGCTGACCTTGGAGGTGTCGTTTAGTATATGGTTCTTCTTCCTCTTTTACAAACTGCAGTGCCTCTTAGGCGTGATGTTCGGGTTCCAACTCACTTCGGGCCCGGGTGTACAGTGGACAGGTAAATCGTTTAGTGCGGCGCAGGAGGCAGGTGCGTGCTTAACGTTTGTCGCCATCGCACTCTGGAAATCGAGGCATCACATCAAAAACATGCTCCAGTTCCGTCCTTCTGATGAAGCCCTTCCGCATAGCGTTACGATCTTTGGTCTCATCGGTGGTATCTGTGTTCTCGTGTTTTTCAATCATTTGATGGGGATGTCGCTCTTATTCGCGCTCGGTTTCGTCTTATTTCTGCTGGCGATGTATATCGTGCTGACATGGCAGGTAATCAACGGCGGTATCCCGTTCATCAACCCCTCTTTTTCACCGCAGAGTTTTTTCTTAACAACGCTCGGCACCTCAAAAATCCATCCATCCACGTTGACATCGATGATGATGCATCCGGTATGCCTGACGTTAGATCTCCGTGAATTCATGATGCCGAACATTATGAACGGTTTGAAAGCAGCGGACGAGGTCCGTATCAAACGGCGGCAGCTTCTGATCGCTATGGCGGCCGCAATGGTTATCGGACTTGCGGTGTCCTACTATTCCGCGATCAAAATTAGCTACGCGCACGGTGCGCCTTATACCGGCGGCAGTTGGTTCATGCGACAACTTGAGGGACTCCTAACGAGTCCAAAGACAAGCACGAATTGGACCAATACTGGATTTATGGTTGTCGGAGGCACCTTCACTGCTTTCTTAATATGGATGCGTCAGACCTTTGTGTGGTGGCCCCTGCATCCACTCGGCTATACAATGCTGAGTTCTTGGGCGACGTTTAAACTCTGGTTCTCCATATTCTTGGGATGGGGACTGAAGTTTAGTATCGTGAAATATGGCGGTTTGAAAGCCTATCGGAGTGCAAGACCTGTGTTCCTTGGACTCGTGATCGGGGAGATGACGTGTGCTGGACTCTGGGCGATTATCGGTATGATTACTGGAGTCAGCACAGGATATCGGATTTTGCCAGATTGAGGATCCGCCTAATACTTGTATTTATAGTAAAGTTTAGAATTAATGGAACACTTTGCATAGGTTCGGTTAGGAAACCGAACCTACCGGGGGAGGAAAGTGTCTCTTTATTTTTAGGTTTCACTATAAGTCAAAGCGTTACGGATTCAAAATCCCTCTTACAAATGTTTTACCTTGACATTCGGATGAATACCGCGTATTATAAATAGGACTTACGCAATTTTGACTGTAGACTGTTCTGTTAGAAGAAAGTTTTCTGAAAACACAGCGTTTTTGCGTCACAAACTAACAGTTTGTGGTACAAAAGAGCATCATACGTAAGTCCTAATAAAAAAGACAATTCGCAATAGGAAGATTTTAAATTACAACAACATTAGGAAATTATGAAAAAACATATCCGTATCTTACGATCTCTATTTCTTTTCTGTTTGTTAGGCATCGGATTGCCCTCCGCATTTTCAGTAGATTTTATCCAATTAGAGCGTGAATTCGGTGGCAAAGGTTCAACCGACGGACGGTTCAGTAAGGATATTTACCTCGCCTTTGATCGCCAGAACATCTACGTCAGTGATACCGAAAACCGGCTTATTCAGAAGTTGTCGGCGACTGGAGAATTTCTGTTTCAAATCCCAGAAACACCCGAATCCCCAGATAATATTTTACGGAAACCGAGACACCTCGCTGTTGATAGTGTTGGAAACATCTATGTTGCCGATGTAACTGCACATCATATCTCCGAAAAGACCGATCCGAAAATTTATATGTTCGCGCCGTGCGTCCACAAATTCAGCCCGGTGGGTAAGCTCTTGGATACGTACTTTGTTGACGTGGTAGATGTCTATCCGAAAGTGGTTTTGACAGCGGGTCTTATCCTTGATGAAGACGGAAAGGCGGCTTTCGCGATTCAGCCGAGAGGGTATGATAGAGCCCTTCGTGTTGCCCTCAATGCAGAAAATGAACTCTACGTTTTAGATGCCGAACGCGGACGTATCCATAAGTTCGGTACCGACGGGGAAAAGATGACCACTTTCGGTAGGTACGGTGCAGGTGATGGCGAATTCGATACGGATGCAGCGGACATCGCAATTGATGCCCGTGGGAACGTTCTCATCGCGGATACCGGTAATCATCGAATTGTAAGGTTTGATGCAGCCGGTAAATCGCTCGGCAGTTTCGGACGGAAAGGACGCGGGAACGGTGAATTTACGAAACCGATGGCACTCGCGACGCTGCCTACTGGGGAAGTCCTTGTTAAAGATGCCAGTCAGTTCCGCAGAAAAATTGGCGGGTTGCCGGAGATTGTTGTACTTTCACCGACACTAACGCAGTTGACGGAAAGCGCGCCTGGGCAAGCCGAACTTGCCGATACAATTAACAACGCAACGCGTGCACAGTATGGACCGTTTGTCCAAAATCCAGTAGCCGCCGCCGATACTGCTGCCCTGAATAGACGCGTCCGTCTGCTGGAAGAGGCAGAATACAGCCGCTACTACGCCGGTGAAACCGATGAGGAAGACGACGCAGAACTCGCTGAAGAACTGAAACGTAAAGACTTACGCCTGACGCTTTTGCACAACGTAATTTCAAGAGTCCAAAAATTTGACAGCAACGGTCAGTATATCGGACGTATCATCTACGAAACGGATCAACTCAGCGAAGAGAAACACGACCAAACCTTCTTGGCTCTTGATGCTTCGGGACATCTTTACTTACGGGACGACAGCGATTTTAGCATTGCGCAATATTCTATCACAAACTTTACCGTCAAACCGTCCCATATAAACGGCTTTTATAGTCTACGCGCTGCGAATCTGCAGAACAACTACACTGAGGATTATGAGGACATCGATGTTTTAACGGATGTCGAAGATAAACTCAACCAATTAGAGTTTAAAAATCTATTGGGATTGACGTATAGCCTCTCTGAACGGTGGCACTTGACGTTTCTTGACGAGTTGACCTACGCAGAGCAAGATGAACGGTATATCACGCCGGCAAAGAAGGAAGACAGTTACGACTTTGGGACACAGGCATTAGAGAACGCTTTCGCCGCGAACCTGAAGTTCATCACCAACCCGAACCGGTATCGCTATAAGGAGTTGAACCTATCGGTTGGGCGTGTTGACGGTACATCCGATTTGACTCAGGACGCACTCTACGTCGATCTCAACAAACAGCGTAGAGTTGATACCGGGGACGCGAGTTCTACGGTTATTGAACTCAATTGGGATATCTGGTCGCGGACGAACCTATGGCTTCGTTATGCCGATCTGAATCCCGCAGAAACGAGCCGCAATTTTATTCGCAGGTTCTATGATGTTTCCGGCGATCTCTACGAGGTCTTTGGCAGTCGTAATCAGGCGCGCCAGTTCCTTGGCGAATTGACCATAAAGTTTTGAGATTTTTTGTCCATGCGCTAAGCGTTCGTTCAGATTCGTTGCGTATGAACACTATTCCCCGTATATCCGCTTTTGACGATGTCAAAAGCGACATACTTTAGCTTGAGGGATTTGTTACTATGGAGTTTCGAGCACTTAATGCTGAAGAATTAGAGACGTGGTTAGACCATGTCACGAGTGTTTTTACTGGGGGCCGTCGATATTTTTCTAATCATTGGCACAACGATCCGTGGCGGGACCCAGAGGGTATCCGTATCGCAGTTGATAATGGGAAAATCGTCAGCACGGTACGCGTCTTTATCCGCAAGATGTATTTACACGGTGAACCGGTAACTGTCGGTGGTATCGGCGAAGTCAGCACGCGCTCGGAATACCGTCGGCGCGGACTTGCGACGCAGCTCCTCAAGGATGCGATCGGGTTCATGGAGTCCCGTAATATTGTTACCTCCTCACTTCATGGAAGCCAACGTATCTATTCGGTCGAAGGGTGGGAGAAGGTGCCTCGCTACTATGCGAAACAATCCATGACCGCCCGAAAGCTGGTGGCGTGGGATGTGCGTCCGGCAAATTTCGATGATCACGCCGAAGTGGAGCGGATCGCTGCGCTTTATGATGCTTATGCACGCAAATTCAACGGCACTTTTGTCAGGGATGCTATGGCTTATTGGACAGAATGGGTGCGGATGGAGTCTCCGAGTGCTTGGGTCGCTGAACGTGATGGCACTATTGAAGGCTATGTCTCCGTCGTCCACCGTGAGGCGCGATTAAACGTTGAGGAATTCTTCGTTTCAGAGCCCATCTTTGCTGAGGATCGGGGTCAGCGGCTTTTTGAAGAGCTGCTCTCTAATGTCGTAGCGCGAATAGATGCCGAGTCGCTTGAAGTTATCTATCCTGCCGCGATTGCAGACGGCTTCAATGCGCCCGTCATTGAGGAACACGGCAGTACAATGTATCGCATCAATCAACCGGATGCGCTTCCCTATTCTTATGATTCAATCCCGGATCTATTACACAATCAACCGCAATCTTTATCACAAGGCATCCAGTCGCATCATGTCTTTTGGTATACGGATGGGTATTAGGGCATTTTCTGACATTTTTCGATAAGTTAATTTTCGCGATCGAACGAGCAACAGGTTTCTGTGAATTTCCGCTAAAGTCTGCGGATCCGCAAGTGGCCGGATTGGTAAACCGCAAGTAACGGCGGGGTCCAATCCACAGGCTTTTTGAGTAGATCTTGCAAGTCGTCAATAATCTCTGATGCCGTACGCCCACCTGGCCGCAGGTGGATGATCCCAGTGCTCGGGTGTTTCTGATGAACAACAAGTGTCCCGAAATCGGAATCATGTGTTAAAACAAACCTGTTCATCGCGTGTGCTGTTGCAAGAATATCTTCATCCTCGTAGGGGCCCCAGCCCTCCTCACAAGCAGATACCACATCCACACCCTGCGACCGCAGAAATTGAACAACCCGAGAAGCAATGTTGACATCAGCAACAAGTGGTGGGAGCATCGCTAAGAATCTCCAGCCCGATCTGAGACAACATCAATATAAATTTCATTGCGGAGGGCTTTTGCTGCATAGCCAAGGACAGCCCGAATGCTTTCTTCCGTTAAAATCGGATAGTCCGCGATGATCTCTTCGTATGACATACCGCTTGCCAATAACCCCAATATATGTTCAACGCTCAAACGCGTGCCTTCAACAATCGGTTTTCCGCCAAGGATTCTTGGATTAGCAACTATTTTGACCATAATAATATCCTCCATAATTAAATTTGTTAATCTTGCACCAATATTTTACCATAGTTTACGGTTTATATCAAATCGTTTCGCGGGTTTGCGGGTGTGTAAACATTTTGTCGATAAAGTTTATGCTACAGTGTAGGTTTGCGTTGGAACAAGTCGTTTGGCACAGACTAACAGTCTATGCTACGTGTGTAAACTTATTTGCCGTGTCCGCCTGAATGAGAAACGAAAAAATAGTGAAAACAATCCGAGAATGTGCTATTATTTATAATAATGTTCTGTGCTTAGGTTGACTTTTACGCCGGATCTAATTTGGTGCTGTTTTCAAATACACCAGATGAAGAAAAAATATGAAACCTGATATTTTCCTAATTGCTGTAAAACGAAAAGAGGTGACGACCGATTAAATTGCTAAAAAATATGTTTATTTTATCAAAGTGGACTTGGACATTCAGTTTGCGTTTTATCTTTCTGCTTATAGGACTTACTTGGAGCTCTCAGGACGTTTTCGCTATGCGTGGGTTCGCAGCGGAGAATGCAATTACGCAGAAACGGTATGAGACTGAATTTAAAGAACGTCTCTCAGTGGAAAGGAGTCGCCGTAAGTTACGTTATCTGACGGAAGAACCGCATCTGGCTGGAACCGAAAATAGCCGTAAAGTTGCGGAATACATTCGTGCCGAATTTGAGAGTTATGGGTTACAGGTTCAGGTCTATGAATATCACGTTTACCTACCGTATCCGCTTGAGGTTCATGTAGAACTCGTCTCACCGACACAACATCTCGCTGTTAGTAAAGAATTGGGTTGGGAGTGGGACAAAGATTCTTATGAGATGGAGATTGTCGCCGGATACAACGCCTACTCCCCCGATGGTGATGTGACGGCGGAACTCGTCTATGTCAACAGAGGGTTGCCCGAAGATTACGAAGTCCTCAATGCGCTCGGTGTTTCAGTGGAAGGGAAAATCTGTATTGCTCGGTATGGGGGCAGTTATCGTGGTGTGAAGGCGAAAGTCGCAGGCGATAACGGTGCAATCGGGTTGATTCTTTACTCGGATCCGAAAGATGATGGATATGTGCGCGGCGATGTCTATCCACGGGGTCCCTGGCGTTCAGCGGATGCGATCCAACGCGGAACGGTGAAATATATTTTTCAACACGCCAGTGACCCGCTAACCCCAGGCTGGGCGGCTACCAAAGATGCTGAGAGGATACCGATTGCTGAAGCCACCGATTTACCGCAAATTCCTGTTGTTCCGATCGCGTACCGGGATGCCGAACCGTTTCTGAAAGCGCTTGCGGGTTCTAATGTGCCATCGGAATGGCAAGGCGGTTTACCTTTTGCTTATCACATCGGTCCCGGACCTGCGAAAGTGCACATTAAAGTGCGTTGCGAACACAGCACGCGTCCGATTTACAACGTCATCGCGAAGTTAGAGGGGACAGAATATCCTGATGAATGGGTAATCTTAGGCAACCATCACGATGCTTGGGTTTACGGCGCAGCGGATCCAGGAAGCGGTACAACTGCTCTGTTAGAGGTCGCCGAATCTTTAGGTGAACTCGCTGAGGAAGGTGTGCGTCCGAAGCGGACAATCGTTTTTGCGTCGTGGGACGCTGAAGAATTCGGTATCCTCGGTTCCACAGAGTGGGTCGAGGAGCTAAAGACGGAGCTCCAACAGAAGACCGTCGCTTATCTTAACGTAGATATTGCCGCAACCGGCAGCCGATTCTATGTCAGCGCGACACCGTCACTACGCGAACTGATACGCGATGTAACCGAGAACGTCATTGATCCGAAAACACTGAAACCGGTCTATGAGAATTGGAAGACGAGACAAGATCGGGAAATACCACAGATCGGGAACCTCGGAAGCGGTTCAGACCATTCACCTTTTGTCGGACATGCCGGGATTTCAGCTGTTAGTATGGGGTTCGGTGGTGCTTACGGTGTCTACCACGCGATGCAGGATAACTTCTATTGGATGGAACATTTCGGTGATCCGACTTTTCAGTATCAAGTGGCGATGTCCAAAATTTGGGGAACGATCGCCTTACAACTCGCCAATGCCGACGTTCTACCGTTTGATTATGAAACTTACGCAACATCCCTCATGGTTCCTGTGAAGTTGTTGCAGAATTCGGGTTCCGAAATCAAAATTGCCAAAGAGGTTAAAGCGTTGGATGCGTTACTGACCGAGTGGCAGCAGGCTGCGGGTCTATTGAACCGAGGTCTCGCCCGTTACGTTGATTCAGGGAACTTTTCTGACATAGCAGAGATAAATCGGAGGCTTTATCAATTAGAGCGGCGTTTGATTGATGAGGAGGGATTGCCGTCGCGCCCGTGGTTTAAGCATCTGGTCTATGCTCCGGGGCTTAATACAGGCTATGCAGCGGTCGTTTTTCCCGGCGTTTTGGACGCTCTTGAGCAAGGCGACAGTGAGCAGGTACGTGCAGAGATCGATAGGCTAACGACAGCGTTCAAACGAATGATTCAAGGAATTAATGCAATCCGAGAAATGCTGTGATCGGACGAGACGTGGACATGTTGTAAATTGCAAGTTACTAAAGCAGGACTTACGCACTTTTGGCTATAGGTGGCTCTGTTAGATGAAATTCTTCTGAAAACACAGCGTTTTTGCGTCACAATCTAACAGATTGTGGTACAAAAGAGCGATATGCGTAAGTCCTATAAAGTTTGGACATCACTTTTATCGTCGGCGTTATGTTTTCAAAGGTAAGTCCATTTTCTGTGAGTTTCACCTATAGGGAACGCCTCGAAAAATGTGGAAAGTTATGGGCATGCCCAGGCTAACGGTCTCCTATGCTACATTATCTGTTTCACCGTCGGTTTGTTGGGTTTCGGGTGTAACTGCTACCGCTGATACTGCTATTAACACAACAGTGTCCCCGATTTGGAAGGGGCAGTTGTAATCGTTCTGGACGAAGTAGTGCCGTCCGCCGACTTCGACTCGATGTGTATAATCGTGTCCTTTGAACGCCTGTCCGACGATTCGTCCCGTTTTCGCTCCACTGCTCCAAGAATCGGATGCCAGCATTTTTAGGCATTCTGGACGGATCGACAAGAGTGCGTCGCCAGCGGCTTCACCTGTCACCTTTACGTGTCCGAACGGTGTTTGTGCGAACCCGTTTTTCACGTGTGCCTCGATGAAGTTCGTCTGTCCGAGGAAATCCGCGACATAAGCCGTTTTCGGCTGCTGATATACCGCTTCGGGAGTGCCGACCTGTTCGAGCGTTCCGTCTTTCATAACGCCCAACCGTTCCGCGAAACTTAACGCTTCTTCTTGTGCATGTGTGACGAGTATAGCACTAATACCCTCTGCCTTTAGAAGTGCGCGGACTTCTTCGCGCGTCGTCTGTCGTAGCCCTGGGTCGAGACTTGAGAACGGTTCATCTAAGAGCAGCAGTTTGGGGCGTGCAATGATCGCACGTGCCAATGCCACGCGCTGCTGTTCGCCCCCAGAAAGATGATGCGGCAAACGGGCCTGAAGGTCTGTCATGCCGACCATACTTAGGACTTCTAATGTCCTTTCCTGCCGATCCTTTTTCGTCGCTTTTCGCAGGCCGAAGGCGACGTTCTCAAAGACGTTTTTGTGAGGGAAAAGGGCATAGTCCTGAAACACGAAACCGATACCGCGTGATTCCGGCGGCACATAGATGTCGTCACCAGTGAGTATCCGTTTATCCATGACGACCGTTCCTGCGTCTGCTTGTTCAAAACCGGCAATGATCCGCAAGGTGGTTGTTTTTCCGCAGCCGCTCGGACCCAAGAGTGCGAAAATTTCACCCGGATATACACTGAAGTTGATATTTTTAACGGTTGGCGATTGATTAGCCCGAAACCGTTTTGTAAGTGCGTTTACTGTAAGTAGTGGTGTAGGCATTACGATTTAGTTCTATTTTGACTGGCAAACATGTTCTCTTTTTGTAGGATCAAGCCGTGCGGGCGATCCTTATTGTTTTGGATCGCTCTCTTAGTATTATAATTGTACGTCCAAGTGTCCGTTTTGTCAAGTTATAGTGCTGTGCGATTCAGTTTTCGTTCCTAAAGCGAGTGTCCCGCGCCGGACGATGGCATATAGAGATGCAAAGCGAAGCTGATGAGGCTTAGCAGGCTACGGGGTATATAATCGCCTAAAACGAGTCCGAGGAAAAAAGGGATCGCTTTTCGATACGTCTGCCATCCCCAAAACCGCAGAATAAGAAACTTGATGAACCAACTCACCATCACCGGGAACCAGAAATAGATCAACCCGCCCCAGGATGCGCCTGAAAGCACGTACCCTGACGGATGAAGTGTCCACCACAGCAAGCGGGTCCGTAAGAAATGGAGGAGGAACACGAAACCGAATCCGCCGGTCATAAAAGCGATCGCGCTGACATCGGGTTCTCTCGGATGCTGAAGCCAACTCTGAAGTGGGTTGAAACTCTCCCATCCGAATCGTCCGACAACGCCTTGGCATTGCGCGAGTACGCCGTATTTGTATGCCACCTGCAAATACGTCCAGAACGTCGCTAACGCCCCGACACCGATAGCGAGTGCCATTCCGAAGATTAAGGTTTTGCCTGGCATCCCTGAACGTTCTCCGATCCGTAGCGATTCAATCTGGTTCGGCATCGGATGTGAACGGTTGCAACGGTTAAAGGCGTAGAGGAAGGTCATGATCGTAAGATTGGCGGCCCCCAACTGGCGTGTGCCGAACATGCTGACCATCATCTGGCGTGGATTGATACCGATAACTTCATGGTACGGGGGTCCGAGTTCGGCACGCACGCGTCCAATCGCTATCGCAAAGGCGATGAACAGCGCGTAAAAGCCCCCGATTGCCCATAACGACATCCCTGCTGCGTAACAGAACCCGAACACGAGTCCGATACTCAGTAGCGTCAAAACTGCGAGTGTCCGGTAAGAGAGCGGTTCGCGACTATCGTCGCGTTGCTTGTGTCCGATGACCTGTTGAAAGAAGTTGACGAAGTGACGGCGCGCCATCCAGAGCGTCAACACAGCGATACCCACCCAGGCACCGGACGCTCGATCGTTGAGATGTAGAACGCTGATATTGGTGATACCGACAGTACTCGCGATGACCCGTTCCGCCCGCGTCAGCCAAAAGAAAAACCATGTTGAGAATGCGAGGTCAAGCGGCATAAAGTAGGTCAGTCCGACGATCGCAAGATTAAAGGACATAGAGGCATAACCGATAGCGTTCCATGGACGCTCGGTAAAATGTCGGTCGAGCCTATAGTTCGAGGGGAGTGCCGGAATGACAGGAAAAATATCGTGTAATCCTGCCATTATCCGTAGCAGCGCGGCGATCCCGAATCCGAACCAGAGTGTGCGGGATCGGAAGAAATTTCGGTTTGTTGTCATTTGCAGCGGCAGCTGCGTAAGCGGGAAACTCAGTTTTTCACGTTCCATCCACTGCTTACGAAGGAGCAGTCCTAAGCAGAGGAGTGAACCGTAGAGAATAAAAATAAATCCAGACCAGAGGAGTGCGGGTCTCACCCAGATGCGGAGGTGTTCTATCCAATAGATACTTGATTCGCCTTCGTAATAACCGGTTAAAAACTCGAATTCGTGTACTGTGAGCCACGGCGGAATGTGGTGGAGAAAGAGTTGTGCCCATTCGTTTTCTGGGCTCGCGAACCAGAAGGGATGTGCGAGCGTTCCCATGAGGATCGCCATCATGGCGTGCCCCGAAATCGTGGAGACCATCGTCACCATAATATAGATGAGCAGCAATTCTGCTGGTGTGAACGCGATGCGTGGCGAGAATTTTCGGAGCAGGACGTTAAAGGCGATGAGTACAACGAGCGTGAAAACGGCGTTGGAAAACGGTGAAACCAGCGTGTAGACTGCATACCAGAGTTCACTGGCGATTCCGACCCAGTAAGCGTTGACAATGACTAAAATTAATCCGACAACGAGTGCCTTTTTTGTAACGACATCCGGCGGGTTCGCAGTTCTGGAATTCATAATCCGTATCTATAGTCGTAACACCTGTTATTCTGCGGTTGTCGCGTCCGGTGACACGACTGTATCCGCGTGTGTTGTTGAAGGTTGTTCTGTCGTTTCTGACGGGTTGAGGTACTTTGCAACTTCATCGGCTTGGATGATACGGATTGCCTCCTGCAGCTGCCGGTCGTATGTTAAATCACCGACCCGTTCAATACCGACATGAAGATTAAATACGCGTTCAACTCTCTGTTTCAGCCACTTTAGACTGACATAGATACGTTCTTCTTCAAGTTGGTGCTGTAGGATCGGGAGTTCGGCTTCGAGCAGAGAGAAATCTTTCGGGAGTTCGCCTGGACGTATGTGGTGGTCATCAATCCATTTTGTGATAAAATCCGTGAATGTGTCGCTTGTTTCTGCTTTTCTTAGCATGCTTGCTTCTATGTCGTCAGGTTCATCGTCAGCGATAGAGACTTGCGGCGTGATACCGGCTTCGTTAATTGATGTGCCGTTTGGTGTATAGTAGGTAGAGATGGTTAGCGACATGGCGCCGCCATCTGGAAGTTCGTAGCGTTTTTGTACAACGCCTTTACCGTAGGTTTTCTGTCCGACGAGGATACCGCGGCGTGTGTCCTTGATTGCGCCCGCCACAATTTCCGATGCGCTTGCACTGTATTCATTGACAAGGACAATCAGCGGGATGTCAGGCGGGCAGAGCAGGTTGGATGTCGCCTCGTATTCTTCATTAAATTGGCTGTTTGTTTCGCTTTTTGTTGAGACGATAAGTCCTTCATTAATAAAGGCATTAGCGATGTGATAGGCAGCTTTAAGCAGGCCGCCTTGGTTGTTCCGTAGGTCCAAAATAAGTGCCTTCATATTAGCGGCTTTGTGTGCTTCGAGTGCCTCGTTAAACTCTACTTCTGTCCCTTCTGTCCGTCTGCTACCGATAAAACTGGTGATACGGATATAACCGATGTCGTCTTCAAGGGTAGTTGACTTAACACTATTGATAGAGATCCTGCCACGGGTTAATGTCACATCGAAAGGGTCAAGGAACTTACGTTGTACGGTGATTGTCACATCCGTATTGAGTTTACCTCTGAGTCTATCGACAACATCCTGAAGTGTCATACCGGTTTTTTCACTGAGGTGGATGCGTTTGCCGTCAACTTTGGTAATATAGTCGCCTGCTTGGAGGTTCGCCTGTGCTGCAGGTGTATTTGGGAAGGGTTTAGAAATTTTGATGAAACCTCGATGGTCTTCGTAGATCTGAATCCCGAGTCCACCGTATTCTGCGTTGTAGAGATTTTCAATCGCGCGCTGATGCTCGCGTTCGGAGACGTAGAAGGTGTAAGGGTCATTCAGGGCTGCCAGCGCACCCTTAACCGAGCCTCGATACATCTCATTACTATCTTCTATAGGTTTATAGTAATGGGATTCGGCAATTTGGATCGCTCTTGTAATCGTCGCGTTTAGGATATCACGGGTGATGCGTCCGTCCCGACTCATTGCATCTTTTTCCCTCGGATTGATAAGTAGAAGTGGGGTGGCAATTGCAACGAGCAGGACAATGAAGGACAATGTGTATCTTTTCATGACAGGTTCCTCAGTGTTTTTGGATTTGATTATTCCAGTTATTTTAACACGGATTCAGGATTAACGCAATATATTTTTTATTTTCCGTTTGCAGGCACCCGTTCAGCGGAATGGGGGATGGGAACTTCGACTTTCGGTTTGTAACGCCGCGTTTCCGCCTACCGATCCGGTGGCGGTTGGGTTTTCCACCGATTGTGAAGCCACAGCCACTGTTCCGGGTATTTATGGATGTACGTTTCTAACTGTTTCAACATCTGTGTCGTGTAGCGTTCCACATCGCTTTCAAAATCGTCTGTCGGTTTCGGCTGGACTGCGGGTGAAATATAGACGTAGTGTTGGTCGTTGGGTTGGCGGATACTCAGTGAGAAGATGAGGGGTGCCCCCGTTTTGAGTGCGAGAACGGCAGGCCCGCGCACTGCTGAAGCCGGTTTCCCTAAAAAGTTAACGAAGACCCCTTCTGGACCAGCGTTTTGATCGGCAAAAAATCCGACTGCTTGATTGTTTCTCAAGGCGCGTAATGTTTCGCGAACAGCCCGGTTCCGTGGAATCAGTTTCAGGCTCAGCTGCTCACGGTGCTGTGAAATATAAGTGTTGAGCGGATGGTTTTTCAGTGGAAAAGCGATCGCTTTCGCGCGATCCGGTATCAGCGCGCCGTATACGAGGGATAGGAGTTCCCAGTTCCCGAAATGCGCGAGAAACACAATCGCACCTTTCCCGGTCTCTAAAGCCGCGTATAGGTTTTCTCTACCTTCTACAGTGACGTGATCCCAGATATTTTCAGCGTTAAGTTTAGGAAATCGAAGGAATTCGACGCAGGTTTTGCCGACATTGACGAAGCTCGCTTTACAAATTTCTGTGCGTTGTGCTGCCGTGAGATCGTTCCGAAATGCGATGTGTAAATTGTTTAAGGCGATCTCTCGTCGTTTCTTGACGAGCGCGTAATATAACAGCCCGATGCCGCGTCCGATCTGCATTGCCCACCCTTTCGGCAGGCAGCGGCACCACCAACCGAAAGCAGCGACTATCCAATATATACACCTGTCTTTGCATCCACTGCGTGCACTCGACATTCCATATTTCCTTGGTCTTTAGTATCTGATAATAGATAGAGTATACCATATCTGTGCGTCTATGGCAATGCATTCGTGTATTTGAGAATGCTTATACGCTTGACAAAAATGGCTTAGAACCTATAAAATAGTGCCATAGTTACTACATATCTCACAAAGTTGGAGACGGATGTTAGGATCAACCGAGGCACCACAATCAAATAAAAGCGATAAAGCGATACCGCAACCGATGGAGCTTGGTGGTATTTTAGATGCTACGTTGGGTCTTTACTTGGGATCGGTGTGACGCTGCTCTACTTCGATCTGCGCATCCGAAAGAAAGGTTTCGATATTGAGATGCAAGCGCGAAATGTGATAAAATAGTGTGTATACGGTCAATAACCCCTCCCCGGTAAAGCGTGGGAGTCTCCACACCGAAGATTTTGATGACTTTTCTTGATTTGGAGGAACCATGAACGAACACAATGATTTAGCGCAGTCAGATAGCAACGGAACTGTTTCTACCTCACTTCAACCGATGTCTTTTGTCGATATTCTCGACGGCATGTTCAGCCTCTATCGAAGTCACTTTCAACTGTTTTTTAGGATCGTCGGGGTTTATCTCGTTTTTGGATTCTTGATAAACCTTATTTCTACGGCTGTCGTTATGGGTGACACATCGATCACAGCTGTTGTAATATCGGTCCTGGCTTCTATAGTGAGTGTCTTATTTGCTTATTGGATCGGTTGGGGATTGGCTTACGCGAGCACGCAGGTATACTTAACCAGAGATGTTACCTCTCAAGCAGCGTTACAACGATCCTCAAGGTGTTATTTACGACTTCTCGGCAGTATGTTCCTCTACTACTTAGTTGTGGTCTGCTTGTCAATTACGGTTATTGGTATCCCGTTCGCCATCTATTTTGCCTTTCGGTGGGGGCTTTTTGCGTTTCCTATTTTATTTGAGGAGACGACCCTAAGGAACGCGTTGCGACGGAGTACGGAATTGGTTAAAGGCACTTGGTGGCGTGTGTGTGGGATTATGATAGCGGTTTCTCTGATCGCTTTTATGATAGTATTTATACTGCAGACCTCTTATGCGATCATCTTCTATTCATTAACGGGTGCTGAGGGTGCAGCGGAGGTTGGTTTCCTGGACACGCTTCGCCGAATGTTCGTCCCGACACCGAATGAAATTGGATGGGGGTTGTACATAATTCACGCGTTGGGTTCATTAATCATTAGTGGGCTTACGATGCCGATTGCTACCATCGGCTCCGCGCTCCTCTACTTTGACTTGCGGATTCGGAAAGAGGCTTTTGACATCGAGATGCAGGCGACCCAGTAAAAAATTGATGTCTATCTCCTCCAGACGCGCGCGGAGAAAATTGCCATGGCTAACAACGCTAAGCTTGCACGGACAATCTTCACACAGTATCGGGACAACTTCGGCGTGTTCTGGCGTATTATGATGCCTGTTGCTATTGTTGCGATTGCGTTAAATGTTGTGATATTTTTTTATAGTATTACGCGACTTGAAAGGTCCAATAGTGGAACATTCAGCGCAAATGGTTATACAGCCGTCAGTGGTGTTAGCACAATCGACGGTGTATATCCGGAGTTATCGTTGTTAAAGGAGAGGGTTCCATCAGATACTTCAGCACCTGACAGGAGTTGGCGGCTACTTCCGGTCCCCTATTTTAGTTCAACAGATAGTGAAGGGCGTACATGGAAATGGGAACTCGATTTTCAAATTTTTGATTATAGTTTTCTCATTCTTCTTTTAGTGACGCTTTGTCCATTATCTCTTGCTGTTGCGCAGGTATCGCGAAGTTCGGATTCAGAGGCGTTCGCGCCTCTAAACGCCCGTAATATGTGGCGGCAAACTGGACGTAAAGCGTTGGCGGTTCTGCTTACCCCGCTGCTTTACGTGCTAATTAGGGATGTAAGTTCATTAATTTTATGGTTCGGGCATACATATCAACCTTTTCATCGTATACCAGACGTGGTGTTCGAGCTATGCCTGTTTGGTATATTTCTGCTTATTCAGTGTTATTTCCTTGTGACATTGAGTCTCTACAATCCGTGCCTCATCCTTGAGAACAGCTCGCTTGTCGGTGTTTTTCGCCGGAGCCACGCGTTGGTCAAAGGTGCTCGGTGGCGGTTTTTGGGGATTTACCTACTGACGGGTTGGTTGGCTTCGGTTGTTACCTCTGTGCTGCTCGGTACTGCGTTGTTAGCGTTTTCTATTTTTCTGCCTGAGCTCGCGCCACTTCGTGATGCACTATCTCCGGTCACTTTTCTGACACTTTTCATCGGTGGCGATATTATCGTCGTATTACCAGCGTTATTGAGCGTTCCTACTACGACAGTAGTGCTTATTGTCAAGGGTTTGATTGCCACATTTTTAGTGCCGATATGGGCAATTTTAACAACACATCTCTATTTTCAGCGCGTAGACGCAATGAAAGAGGCGACATAACTGTGAGAGAACGCATCTATTTTTGGGTCATAATCTACCTACTGAGTTTCTCTATCCCGTTCACAGGAGCGGCAGAGGAGCAAGCATTCCGCGAAGAATTGGAGACACGCCGTGCCGGTGCGGAGGTCTCCTATAAGATATACCGTCAGGATTTAGAGAGAATCCTGAATCCACGCGTATGGGATGCCGACCTGAGATGGGTCCTGTTTCCGCTCGCAGCTGCAGCGTTGGGTGCTATGGTTGTCTTTTTTGTTCGGCAGATTCGGATGAACCTCGTTAGCGAAGCGGACGACGAAGTGATAGAGACCGCGTTGGAACGTGTGGAAACCGAGAAAGCCGCACTTGCACACGCGGAGACCGCTGAAGCCGCGAGCGACTTTCGCGGTGCGCTCCGCTACCTCTATCTTTCAGCGATCTTGCATCTGCAAGAACGCGGTGTACTTCCTTACGATAAGAGTCTCACCAACCGTGAATATCTCCACGAAGCCCAAAATGACGTTGACCTGTACGCTGCACTCGGACCGGCAATCACAGTTTTCGATGAGGTGTGGTACGGCTATAAACCGTGTGATGCGGAGACCGTCGCCAGTTACCGGAGTCTACTACAAAAAGTCTATGCGAGGAACTGAAAACATCAGAACTGCACCACCGAATCCCACACGCCGAATCACGCGAACCTCTATTTTCGCGCCTGTTTTAATTGTGCTTGCCTGTTTTCTGGTCTCGTGTGATGGGCCGCGATATGGTCCTGTCCTTGAACAGGTTCTGCTCAAGTTAAAGTTTCGAGTCGCAGAAATATCTGCGGACTATCCGGCGCGCTTGGATAGATACGATGTGTTGTTCTTACACGCACTCAGCAAAGCACCAACAGAGACGGAGGTTCGAGACATCCAAAATTTCGTCAACACCGGCGGTACCTTAATTGTGGCAGGGGCCAATGAAGGTTTAGCGGATCTGTACTTAGTGTATGATTTAGAACTCCAGGAACTGACGAAACGGATGCTCTTTTCGCAACGGATACCGGAGGGACCGCTCTTTCCCGACAATCCGGTTGACGAAATTCGCACCGCTACAGATATGGCGATTGAACCTTTCGGCCGTGAGGTCGCAGTGCTTTATGCGAGAGAGAACGATGCGTCAATCGTAACATTACAGGACGGGGACGGACGCGCCTTTTTCATCGCTTCCGACGCTATGTTCAGTAGGCGTGGACTGCGTTATGATGGTAACGCAGCGTTTCTCTACAACTTGATGTCAACGCTCCCGCGTAACGCACGGATCGGACTGGCTGAGAGAAGGTACTACACGCTTGAAACGCAACCGCCGAACCCTTTTATGTCGCTTATGTTCCGAACGCCGGGTGGCTTGGCTGCCGTGTATATCTGTTTGACGCTCTTCGTTTTCTTAGTGCTACGCGGTCGCCGGTTCGGGAAACCCCTTGATGCGGCGGAGAAAAACAGGCGTTTGAGTTCCGAATACGTCCACGCCATGACCGCTCTGTATCAGAAAGGGAACACACGCCTGTATATCTTAAAGCATATTCGAGATAACTTCAAAGCGGACCTCGCGACTCGATGGCGTATCGATCCGAATTTGGATACAGATACCTTTTTAGATGCGCTCACATCGCGCGGTGCTATTGATGAAGACAATCGACTCAGAGACCTGATACTCGACTTGGCGGCATCAGCCACTATATCGGAGGCGCAGCTGCGCGACCTTGCACATCGCGTTGAAGCCTACCGTGACCTTGCAAAAATCAATCGACGTAAGTAGCTAAATAACCTCACCCTCACGAAAAGGCGTAATATATGAGCAATCTCGTTCAGACAACTTTTGAGCAGATGAAACAAGAGGCACAAAAAGTCATCGTCGGGCAGACAGAACTTTTTGAACTCGTCGTTGTCAGTCTATTTTCAGGTGGACATGTTCTGTTGGAAGGTGTTCCCGGCACCGCGAAAACACTCATTGCGAAAACCTTAGCGATGATCGTCTCCGGTCAATTCAGCCGTGTCCAGTTCACCCCCGATCTAATGCCGTCGGATATTGTTGGTACCAGTGTTTTCGACTTAGCGACAAACCAATTCAATCTCAAGCGCGGTCCCGTTTTCACCAATGTCCTCCTCGCTGACGAGATCAACCGCGCGCCTGCGAAGACGCAATCCGCCCTTTTGGAATGTATGGAAGAGCGGCAGGTCAGCATCGACGGTGTCCGATACGAGTTATCACCGCCGTTTATGGTGCTGGCAACGCAGAACCCGATTGAATACGAAGGGACCTATCCGCTCCCCGAAGCACAACTTGACAGATTTCTGTTCAAATTACGCGTCGATTACCCTGAACAAGCGGTAGAGACACAGATTCTGATGAACTATCACCACGGGTTCAACGCCACTCGCTTAGAGGCGGTCGGTATTGAAAGCGTCGTTGATAGTGCCTCCCTTCAAGCGTGCCAATCGGAAATCCAAGCCGTCACCGTAGAGGATTCGATCTTCAATTATATTGTCAGTTTAGCCACGGCATCCCGTAATTCCGATGAGTTGGTTCTCGGCGGTAGTCCGCGCGCCTCAATCTCGCTCTTATTGGCGAGCAAGGCCTACGCTGCGCTGCAGGGCCGCGACTATATCCTGCCTGATGATGTCAAGTTCTTGGCACCACATGTCTATCGTCACCGTATCCTTCTGAAGCCTGAAGCGGAAATTGAAGGATTAACGCCGGACGATGTTATCGATCGGCTGCTTGCAGAGGCGGAAATCCCGCGTTAGGTTCAAACATGCATCTCAGCAACCGTCTGCTCATCTTCTTATTCCCGATAGCCATTCCGATCCTGCTTTACAAAGTCTCGCCGAATCTCTTGTTCATCGGTGGTGCGTATCTGGTGCTGCTGGTTATTGTCGGTGTGATAGATTACGTTACGAATCCGTTGTTTAAAAGGGTCGAGGTGCGTCGTGAGATGAATTCAAAGTTTTCGTTGGGTGTGGAAAACGTTGTGACGCTACATATTGTCAACCGATCTCGGCATCCATTAAGGCTCCGTCTCAAAGACGACTTCCCTGACGAATTTTTGTATGAAACGGTGCTCCACGACTGTCGCGTTTCACCGATGCAGGATGCAGAGGTAACGTATCGTCTGACGCCGCTACGACGCGGAATTTATCAGTTTGCGGACACGCATCTACAGTGCTGGGGTGTTTTAGGGTTGATTGTTCGGCGGCGGCGGTTTTCTGCGGCGGCGGAGATAAAGGTCTATCCGAACCTACAGGCGGTGCGACAGTACGAACTCTTGGTGAAACGCGGGATGCTCCACCAAATCGGGCTTAAGACTTCGCGGCAGTTCGGGGAAGGTACAGAGATGGAACGGTTACGCGAGTATTCACCGGACGACGATTTTCGGCGTGTTGATTGGAACGCCACTGCGCGTCAGCGGAAACCGATCGTCCGGGAGTTTGAGACGGAACGCAGCCAAGACGTTGTGATTATGTTGGATACCGGTAGACTTATGGCATCGCCGATCCTGTTGGAAACGTCTACGCTGCACGCCACAGCATCGCTAACACAGAAGGCGATGCATAAATTGGATTACGCCATTAATACAACACTGATGACCGCTTATGTCTCGATGCTCAAGGGGGATAAAGTCGGTTTGATCGCTTTTGCGGATACGGTTCACCAATACCTTGCACCGAAGCCGGGCAAGAAGCAGTTTTTGACAATGTTAGAGACCATCTATGCGCTGCCGGTTCACTCGGTTGAACCGGATTTTGCGGAGGCGTTCAAATATCTTGCGTCCAAACAGCGCAAACGTGCCCTCATCATCCTTTTTACCGACATCTTGGACAGCGATTCCGCCGCAGGCATCGCCGCATACATCTCGCAACTCTCCAAGCACCACCTCGTGGTTTGCGTGACCTTGACAGACTCCGGCATTGTCGAGCTGGCTGAGCAGAAGTCTACGGATTCCAAATCTGTTTATCAGAAGGCGATTGCGGAGCGGTTATTACAGGAGAAGCATGCGACCTTGGAGATTTTGCGTCGTCAAGGGGTCATCACGATTGATGTCCCCGCGCATCGGTTGACAATGGCAGTCGTGAACAAGTACTTGGAGCTTAAGGCGAAGTCTCGGGTTTGAGGCTCGGTATCGTCGAGCTGCGTTGTGTCTGCGACTCGGTTTCGGTGTTCGGGGCCTTCATCACGAAAAGGTAGGTGAACAGGAGAATCCCTGTCAGCGCACCGAACCCGATTTTGACGGTGTTCGGTAGTTGGGAAGGCGACACGAACCCTTCAATCGTCCCTGCGACGACGAGCAAGGCGACGCAACCGCCGAGCATCTGGATCGCAACTTTGGCAGCGTCTGTCAAAGCGCGTTTACGGGTAAAGTGTGACGGCGCGATGAGTGCGTATCCTAATTTCAGTCCGGCACCACCGGCGATAAAAATCGTTGTCAGTTCGATATAGCCGTGTGGCGATACGAACGACCAGAGTGCGAGAGAAACACCGTTGGCATGGCACAGACCGGCGACCGCGCCGATATGGATACCGTTGAACACTAAAATGTAGGCGGTGCCGACCATGAACATGATGCCCCACGCGAAGGCGAGGAAAGCGACTCGGATGTTGTTCGTCATTACAAAGGAGGCGAATAGGTTTCGCATTTCTGCTGAGGTGTCGTTCCATGCGCCGTCTTCTAATTTTTTGATATGCGATACGTACCGTTCAGGGATCAGTTTTTCCGCCAATTCTGCGTTTGTCAGTCCGATCCAGTACGATGCTGCGAATGCGATGGCAAACATCAGGAACGCTGCCGCGATGAAACCGAGATTTTCTCGGAAGATTGTCGGGAACCGGAAATGGAAAAATTGCCGGAATGTGCCGCGTTTGAACGGGGAGGTCTGGTAAACTGTCGCATGTGCGCGGGAGGCGAGTTCGTTGAGGTACGGTACACATCGGTCTTGCGGGAAATCGCGTCGCGCAACCGCCAAATCTGAAGTGATTCGCCGATAGAGATAGCCGAGGCGGTTCAGCTGTGCTGCATTTGCGTTCCGTGGTCGGTTGAGTAGTGTCTCAAGTTCTTTCCATGTGAGCTGTTTTTTTTCGATGAATTCTGTTGCTGTCATGATTTTTACGGTTCCGTAATGAGGTGGATTTAATTGTGGTAGAAAATATGAAACATCCTCAATTAAACACCATTTTACGTTCACAATCAAGTCTTTTAATGCAGTAAGGAGATCACCTCTTACAGATGAATGAACAATTATCGATAGAAACACCGGAACAGATTGACATCAGTTTTCAGAAGGCAGGTATCGGGTCGCGTTTCTATGCGGCACTTATTGATACGGGGCTGCTCGCGCTTATCCTCTTTGTCGGGTATTACGTTAACCGAAATTTCATCATGGAGCTTGGCGACACCCTCGGTAACTGGCTCGGTGCGATCGGTGGTATCCTTGTTTTCGTGCTTTTCTGGGGCTATTATATGGTGTTTGAGGTCACCTCAAACGGGCAAACCCTCGGTAAACGGGTGCTCGGTTTACGGGTCATCAAAGACGGTGGCTATCCGATCGGCTTCGCGGATTCCGCAATCCGTAATCTTGTTCGCGTCGTCGATTTTCTGCCTTTTTTTTATGGTGCTGGTTTATTGACGATGCTAATAAACGGCAACTGGCAACGGTTAGGGGATTTAGCCGCTGGAACACTCGTCGTCAAAACGGCACGTACGGACTTGAAGCCTACCGGGACAAGCGAGACCGTACAGGTGCCAACTGTCAACATACCACAAGAGGCGTTTGAGTATGCCGGATGGATCCGACTGGAGTTGGTGACAGAGACGGAATTTGGTGTCATCCGTGAATATCTGAGTCGCCGCGGGACGCTCCCAAAATTTCGGCGTTCTGAACTGGCGCGCACCATCGCCAGTCCAATCGTTGAGAAGATGGGCGGTAGCGGTTCCATAAGTTATGAGAAGTTTTTAGAAGAAATCTACGCGCTCAAGACATCGAGGACAAACGCAAGTGGTTGATGGCAGAGGGACACCAGCATCTAACAATTCGTTGCAAACAGGGAATAGAGTCCCAAGACTGCGTGCAATGGGATTCGGTGAACTGCTGGGCACCATTTTTAGTCTCTATCGCACGCATTTCAGGACATTCCTCGGAATAGCGATCGGCTATTTCATCGCCATGCTGATCGGTGTCTCAATCTCTTTTTTCGATAACGCAATGGGAAGAGACACAAAGGTGGTTCTTTGGATACTTAACCATGTGCTTGCAGTAACGCGACGATTTTTCCTGCGTCTGCCCGTCGCATCTGTTGCGCGACTTGTAACGGAGTCTGCCCTTTCCGATTCTTCAGATTCGGGTCCGCACCTTTAACGAGCAGTGCCTCCAACGCTGCCCGCTGTTTTTCGCCGTTCTTTATTGTTGATCGGATCGCCTCAAAGAGTGCAGTTTCACCTTTATTATCAACGGCATCAACAGTGGCACCTTTCTTAATCAGCAAATTGATGACGCTGAGAAACCCCGCCTTTGCTGCGCAGTGTAACGCTGTCTGACCTTTGTGGTTCCGAACATCGATATCTGCACCGAGTTCTAAAAGCCGTAGCACATTTTCCGGATGTTCGCCTTTATCGCCGCGGCAGACGTAGACAAGTCGGGGCCACCCCATGTGATTTTGTGCATTGATATCTTCCGATGGAACACCGTGTGCCTTGAGCAAGCTGCTCATTTCGGAACCGTCGTCCAAGAGACGCGGTGCTTTGCTCGGATCCGCCCCGTTCTCAAACAACATCTCGGTCATCTCCACCCGATCCTCGCCAACCGCGTAATCTAACAAGATTTCGCTGTACGGTTCGATGATCGCACCGCGTGAGATGAGCAATTCGACAATCGCTACGTTTCCGCCGATGATGGCATAACAGAGCGGGGTTGCCCATTCCGTGTTTCTGTGTTCAACGGTATGCGGTTCGCCTGAGGGTAACATGACGGATTGGAGGTATCCGCTGTTGACGAGGCTTGCGTCGCGATCAACATGGTCGCGGACGGTATCGTAATCTCCGAGGTAGGCGGCGGTATGGAGGTCAACTTCTGCACCTTGTGCGAGCAGATAGTCTGCAACCGCGTTGCGTCCTTCGTACCGTGCGACACAGTACGGTGTGATTTCGATACCGTGCTGGCTCAGATGGCATCCCGGCAGATGTATATCGGCACCGCGTTGGTGGAGGAATTGCACCATCTCCAGTTTCCCGCGGTATGCGGCTTCCCAGAGCATCGTCCGACCGTGTGAACCGATGGTGTGAAGCCATGCGGGGTTATCATCCAACAGTTGGCGGGTGGTTTCGAGATCGCCGCGCCCTGCCGCTGCGACAACGATTTTCAGGAAATCGCTCTGATTCCCAGTGAGTTGAATCTTTGGCATCTACCTTATGCCCCCTTTGTACCACAATCTGTATGAAGTTTCAAAATCAGAGATTTCGGTATCCTCTGCCGCATCTAATCCAGCATCTTGGACATGGATGGAATTAGGAAACAGATCCGTCAGCAGATTCACAAGATTCGGCGATAGGTTTTGATCGAATAGGAGTTTCATTCGTGTAAACAATCGTCTGCAATTTTTTCCAGTCGGCGGCGTATGCAAAACAGGCACGAATGTCCGTTTCAGTCAAATAAGGGAAATCATCAAGAATTTCCGCCACTGTCATACCTGAGGCAAGATATTCAAAGATGTCGTAAACAGTGATCCGCATGCCCCGAATGCACGGTTGCCCGCTGCGTTTACCCGGTTCAACGGTGATAATATCTGTGTAGTCGTTCATTGCTGCACCCTCGTTGGTAACTTTCGGATTTGCTTATATGAGAGTATACACGAAAAGTTTTGAAAAAGCAAGCACTTCGGATGTCTAAGTAAGCGGAAGGATGTCAGTTGCGTAGAGCGTTTATTATCCTGCCAACTTTTTTGCTTCTACGACGCGCGGGCGACTCCCAATAGACGGCGGCAACAACATCCGTTTTTGCTGTTCGCTCAACTCGCCGTATTTATTGATGTCGTAGTAATTCCCGGACCACGCCGAATGTCCCGGACTGTACTTATACAGTAACGAGCGGCGTTGATGCGTCGCTGTCCACGGCATCGTCCCGTGAACGAGTGCTTCCGTGAAGAAGAGGACATCGCCTGCACCGAGTGCTGGTTGGACGACATAATGCGTTGGACGCTCGAACTGCCGTACCTCTGACGGAATTTCTCGCAAGAAGTTGCTCTTATGACTACCTGGGATACAGGCGAACCCGCCTGCGCCTGCCGGTGCGTCCGCCAAGTTGTAAGTCATCACGCATAACCCGTTGCGCATGATACCGTCGCGATACTTATACCAGTGATCGCCTTCGGGGCCGCCGGGTCTACCGCCGTCTTCACCGCCGTGCAACCCGCCACGCCCTTGACCCTCTTCCATGAAGATAGCATAATCGTGATCTAAACGGACGTTCGGACCCAGAAGGTCTATGAGATAGGGCAGGATTTTCGGATGATCAATCAATCGTTTAAACGGTTCACCCCAGAGACTCGGCGGTCCCTGGCGTTCGGTGTTATCGATGATGTCGTTCATCTCAGCGACTTCGTCGTCGGTCAAGACGTTCTTTATAACGAGATACCCTTCAAGATCGACCTGAAATTTTTCTTCACCTGTCATGGTTAAAGTTCCTTTTTTCGGGCTTTCAGCCGAAAGCCGATTGCCATCAGCCAATAACTATGGTAAACCTTAGAATTAATTAGACATTTTCTTTCCGTACAAACCCCCCTAACCCCCCTTATCAGGGGGGAATTGGGTCATTTGTAGATGTCAATATATTTTTATGATTTACCATAATAGCCGATAGCCGATGGTTTCCGATATTTGTAACCCCGCCTCTTATTACTCTCAATTTTTCTCAATAACCGGTGGTCTTCTACCGATGGAGGGTGGCATTAGCATCCGTTTTTGCTGCGCTGTCAACCCCTCGTATTTGCTGATGTCGTAATAATTACTCGACCATGCCGAGTGTCCCGGACTGTACTTATAGAGCAGCGATCGGCGTTCATGATCGGCAGTCCACGGCATCGTTCCATGGATCAATGCTTCTGTGAAAAAGATCACATCTCCGGCTTCGGCAGGCGGTTGGACGACATAGTGTGCTGGACGCTCGAACCGACGGACTTCTGATGGAATCTCCGGTGCGAAGTTGCTCTTATGACTTCCCGGAATACAAGCGAACCCGCCAGCACCCGCCGGTGCATCCGCCAGATTGTAGGTCATCACGGACAGACCGTTGCGCATGACACCGTCGCGATATTTATACCAGTGATCGCCGACGTGTCCACCGGCGCGTCCACCGTCTTCACCGCCGTGCAACCCGCCGCGTCCTTGACCTTTCTCCATAAAGAGCGAATAGTCGTGATCGAGTCGGACATGCGGTCCCAACAGTTCGATGAGATACGGGAGGATCGTCGGATGGTCGATAAGCCGTTTGAACGGTTCACCCCAGAGGCTCGGCGGTCCTTTACGGTCGCCGCTATCGATAATCTCGTTCATCTCAGCGACTTCGTCGTCGGTCAAGACGTTCTTTATAACGAGATACCCTTCAAGGTCTACCTGAAATTTTTCTTCACCTGTCATGTGTAGATGCTCCTGTTGTTGGCTGTCAGCCGTCGGCTATCAGCGGATGCGAGATCAAACAAACTGTGTTGTAAGGTCGGATAGTTTGGTTATCGTTTTGACATCAAGCCTGAATTCTTTTTTCTCTGAACTGTTTTTATTCACGCTAAAATCAAATGCATTGCCCTCATTTTCCCTCTGTATCAGTATCGGAACAATACCAGCGGCGCGAGCGGCTTTCGTATCATCTTCTGTGTCTCCGACATAAACGACCTCTTTAGGCTTCATTCCAGTCTGTGCAAGTGCTGCGTCAAATATTCGTGGGTCCGGTTTTTTGATGCCCACCTCAGCGGAAATAACAATTGAGTCGAAAAGATCCGTCAGACCGAGTTTGCTGAGAACAGCGTGAACGTGCGGCGGATGGTCGAAATTAGAAATAAGCGCGAGTTTTTTGGAACGATGTAGTGTTTGCAGTACGTGTCGTGCCTCAGGATCGAGGGGTATATGTTTTTGCCAAGCACTGGCAATTTTGTTTGCGATCTCTGTTATATCTTCAGAAGTTAAATTCAGGTGTAAATCGGAGCAGAGGTTTTGGATACGTTGTTCAAACACTGTCATATTGTGTTGTCGCGGTGTGGGTTCGTTTTTGCCGAAGAACTGATCGCAGGTTTTCGCAAATGATTCGATGGAACGCGTTAATCCGTGTGATTTAAGTTGTTCATGAAACTCGTTTAACCAATCAGACCATGCGGCATCCATATTTCCGTACACTAAAAGTGTACCATATAAGTCAAAGAAAATTCCGTTAATGCTCATTTTGTGTCCTATTTCCTGATGATAGATGCGTTGGAGCTTTTTGCCGAGAACCAAACCGTTTTGTGTCAGATCAAAAAGTGTGCGTTGTTCTCTCATCGTCAGGAGATTTCTTCCTTTAGGAGGCTACTGATTTCCGAGTGTATGAAAATGATAACATATCCAAAGGATGGATGTCAATTATTAGTTATCACGCCTTGTGCTAATTAGAATTTTCATGCGAGGACGAGGTTTTTCAGTTCCAAATGTTCATAGTAATTTCTCTCTTCTAATTTATTTGCTTTTCTGGCTGAGATTATGTGAGTTACATTTTCAGATCCGCATGGACTTTGAATTTTTAGTGCTTACTCGCTATGAGTTGGCCGTAAAAGCGCTTTAATTTTTTTTGTACGCAAAAATCTGCGTTGTATTTTTTTCTCTGCTGGGTTAGGGTGTGTCGGTTAATGGTTTCGTTTTAACTGTGCCTCCGTTCTCTCCTCCTTCTGTTCGAGGAAGGGTTATTTTCGTGTTTTTGACTGATTTAGGATTATAGCCTTTTCATTCCACATTTTCGACTGGTAATGTGCCGATGCAATTTGACCTAAAAAGATACCAAATGGTATCTTTTTTTGTTTTTTTGTAATTTTTGGAGTTAGGTTGTAAACGCAGTCACAGTAAGGGTTTATAGGCGTTTTTTTTCTGGTTCGCCGCGCTGCAAAAAAAGTTGCCACGGAAAGTGTAACTTTTGCGATTTTGGTTGTCAGTTGTTCCCGCAAGTTGTTTAAATTTTGATTTCCTCAGACTTTCAACATAATATACTTTAAGTTTATCATATATAAAGTATAAAGTCAAGGGAAATATTTGGTTTTTTGGAGGGTGTTTGTGATGGGATTTGGAAATGTGTGGAGGTTTATCAGTGTACACACCTCCGACACTGTTTCCGAACTTAGCCAAAAAATGGGAATGGCGCGTTGCCTTCCCATTTTTTAACATGCGATGAATAACATCTCTATGAATCTTCTTATTTCTCTAATGTCCGCAATCATTCAGACAAGCAAGGGACAGATTCCCTCAAATTCAATAGTTGAAGCGGGTATGTTTGAATAGAATTTAGGACGGATCCCCTTAAATCTGACCTGTAATTGTGTAGGTCCTAATAATTCTAAATCTAATTGAAGGACGTTTTCAACTGTGTTTGACAGTTTCAGATGGAGGATTGAAACCAGACGGGCGTATTTCTTGAATCGTTCTGGGGTTTGTCTAAGTTGTTGATAGAGTTTCGGGATTGCGGATTCAGTCACTTGCAATCTAGGCTCATGTGAGGATGAGGACATACCACGGATATATGTCTCTAGCATTGATTGACTAAATACATCGTTTGGAATCAACGCTGGATTGACATCTTCCAGTTTTTCATCAAGTAAAATTCTTCGTGCACGCATTTTGGCAATCTGGTCTGGTGGAATACCGTTGACTGTCGTCTCGTCGAAAAAATCGTAATTATGTCTTCTGGTATCTGAGCTGAGACGGATTTCCCAATGAGATGAGGTTTCAACAATGTCCTGTGGTGTTACCCAAGAGGCGTATTCTCGGTACGCACAAGCAAGGGTGTTAGAATTTGAAAATCGGTTACTAAGTTTGTCCTGCAAGGTCCTCAAAAAAGCAACATTTTCGGGGGATTCTGGGAGAAGTTCAAGGGACATTTCGCTTGAATCTCGACGAACCTCTTGAAGAGGGAAGAAATATAATTTCCCGTCCTCTGAACCTAATAGGGAAAATTCTATAGAGGTGTCTTCAACTATAGGAGAAGTTGATGGGGCAGTTGTTTGTTGTGATGGTGAATCTGACAACTTTTCTATCAGGGCCTGATATATCCCTTCAATGGACATTGAGTGCAGATCAAGATAGCCCACTGTTCCCAAAATTCCAGGGATTTCTGTATCATCAAGCCTAACCGGAAGAATATACTCCTCATTTTCCTCAAACGCCCTCGCCTGAGCACTCTCAAGTTCGTGATTTGCCCATAACTTCCGGGCATAATGCTCAGACAAAAATGGGACACAGTAGCGTGCTTTATCTTTATAAATTGATGACAAATGGGTATAGAGGTTTTTTCCCCAAAGTTGGGCTCGTTCATATTTGTCATAAAATACTTTGTAACCGTTATTTTCCAAAAGTTCTGCTAATGCTTCAACGTGCTGGCGATCTTCTCCAGCAAAAGATAAAGCAACATCATACTCGTATTCTCTCATTTCTTAAATACCTCCAATAATATTTTTGGTTTTGATTAGTTCCGCTATGGTGCGGTTGATGCTGATGTGCTAGAGTCAACAATCTTGAACAAGTGGTGCGCGAAAATAATCGCTTCTGCTGCTCTCTCAGCAGTAAAGTTTATATTTCGATGACAGGGGGGAGTTTTGTATAAACCCATAGCCCCAATAAATAAAGCGGATGTAGCTTGTTTTTCATCCTCTGTTTGAGTTGTGTCGGTCAGTTTTCCTGTCTGAGAGTCAAATGCTTTTTTCATCAATTCGACATCACAATCTTCTTCAGCGTACTTTCCTGCTTCGCGAACTGTTATCTCTACCTCTTTGAAGGCTTGGAATACAGCAGTATCATAAGCACCCCGCAAAAATAGAGGATAGACTTTGTCAACCATTATTGGGTGAAGGAGTCCTTTGGGTAATAGGTTTGCTTTTCGATAGGCTTCTACGGCAGTACTATCTTCTAATGTGCGTCCGCGTCTCGTGATGAAATACCAGTGCCTGCTGTTTTGTTGGGGGTCTTGTGCTATAAGTCCCTCATTTTCCAGCCACACCAATGCCTCTACAAGAGCATCGCGGATATCATCTTCATATCCACTAGGGTAATTTCTTAGTGCTTCTGGTGAAATGAAATTACCGTAACAACTTACCACTACTCTTTTTCCTTTGGTGCCCCTAGAATTAAAATATTCCAAAATAATACCAGCTAATTCTTCTGGTTCAAATGCCAGTAAGGCTTCATGATCTGGAATCAACGGATAGATAGACTCTATACTCATAATATTACCTCCTAAATTGTATTGTGGTTAAGCGTTTGGTTACTAGGTTGTGTTTACATTTTGACTTCGGATCCAGTCCGAGTAAGACTTCGATGGTTCTGCAGGGATCTATCTGAATCTTCAGAGGATAACTTGATGTTCATTGGATGTTCATTGATTTCCCTGCGATTTTGATGGTGAAACGTAAACACTACCTAATATACTGTGCTTGGTACGTCGGTAAGGGTAACATTCTCACCAGCGACGCACCTATCAAGTAAATCTCTGCGGATTTCATGGCTGTGCCTATTAATAAATTAACGTGAGTTTGATAAAAGTTGGACTTATGTAGCGTCTACTTGTTAATTTGGGCTATATCCCGTACAAACTAACAGTTTGTGCTACAACGCCTCTGTGATTATGTAAGCAAATTTCATGCCAATTTTTAGAACCCTTATATTATCAAGGTTGGGCTGGAAAGCGTGACATTTTGGCAGATTTTTGAATATGACATATTGTCGCATTAAAGAAATAGGTGGGCAGTGTGTGCCATTTTGTCATAGGTGTTTTTTGAGTTATAAGTGGTAAGTTAAGAGGTGTACTGCCATTGGAAACTTGGACCACTGTCCAAATTAAAATTGTGATATAATAAAAATCTCAGTGATATGAGGGTATAACGAAGTTAAAACACGCCTCGGTCATTTTATCGAACAGGTGTGTAAATAGAAACGTCCTCACTCAGCGTTAAAGTATTTGACACATCTGTCGAATTTGAGAAACAAAACTTGTCTTAACTTTACTGATTTTTTGGTGCAAATAAAGGTTGGCACTTCATAAACTTGAAGGCATAAAAATAAAAGGAGAAAATATGTTAGGGGCGATTATAGGGAACATTGTGGGTTCTATTTATTATCGTGAACGGGAGCGAATTAAAACCAAAGAATTTATCTTCTTTAGTGATGCTTGTCATTTTAGAATTGACACAGTGTGCACTGCTGCTGTTGCTGATATTCTATTGAACGACCGTCAACCAGCGACAACGATGCAGGCGTGGTGCCGCCGTTATCCCAAACTCAACAGTGGAAAATTTAAAGAGTGGATCAATTCTGATATTCCTAAGCCATACCAAAGTTCCGGAAATGGTGCGGCAATGCGTGTTTCTCCAGCGGCATTCCTGAATCGAGGTAGTTTGAGTGCTGCTTTAACTGCCACCGATGTGGTGACTGAGCTAACACACAATCATCCGGAAGGTATGAAAGGCGCGCGCGCGACAACACACGCTATTTGGCTCGCGTTTCAGGGCCAGGATCCTATGGACATTCGTCAAGTTATTGCCACTGAATACGACTATGATTTAACTCAGGCTGTGGACGAGATTCGCCCTGACTATGCTTTTGATATGACCAGCAAGGGAACAGTCCCTCAAGCGATAACGTGTGCTTTGGAGTCGAAGAATTTTGAAGATGCTGTGCGTAATGCGATATCTTTAGGTGGTGATTCAGACACCCTTGCTGCTATTGCTGGTCCCATTGCTGAAGCACTACACGGTATTCCTACTGCTATTAGAGAGCAGGCAGAAAGTCTCTATCTCATAGATGCTCCAGATATCCTTGAAGTGGTGCAGAAGATGTATCGATTATTTGATAAAAGGAGGGGCGAAACCGCGCATACTATTGGCAATCCAATACATTGTCCGAATTGCGACCCAGAATGGATGCTGGTTGGTATTTCCCATAGGTTTGCTAATCGTTATGTCTATGGTCATATTCATAACGAATTCGCGCTTGATCCAAGTATTCAGAGATATAGAATTTTGGAACCCGACAAACCTGGCTGGATACGTATGGTTGATATCGATGGCACCCATAACACTTTTCAAAAGATGCGTTACGATTCTATACCACTTAATTCATACTGGCAATACCATAAACTTGAATGCGGCTGTGAGACTTTCGTTCTCCCCGATTTGAAGGAAATTCCAAAGATATCGAGACGACTAACCGAAAAAAAATAAAAAATTGTAATTGATACAATAGTCTGGACAGTTTTTTACGGGATAGACATTTCGCCGCGCTGGGGCTTAGACCTTGGGGCACATGGCGTTTCTATAGACATTTCGCCCCGCTGGGGCTGTTCTTTCGCACATCCGGATCTATTTTCTACGAGTTGTATTTGTGTGAAAGACTTAGAGAAAAATCGGAAATGCTTTGAAAATTGGGCATTCGTCTCATAGAAATTGTCCAAACTATAATTATATCTATTGAAAAACATCATTACTGGTAACTTACCAGGCCATAGCAGATTTCCTATCCTCAACTTGTTGCCATAGTTCATCAACTGTTTCATCAGATTGGGCGGGGGTCAGAAATCCTTTCCATTCGCGTTTAAGAATCTCAGGCTTAAAGTCTTTGTCGTTGTTGTCTTTCAAACCGAGAATCCATTGTTGAATTCGACTACCACAATTAACTGCGTTAGTCCGGTTTGCCCCGCTTTGCATTACCCATTTGGACTTGCCTGTACGCGTCATGGTCCGGATTAATAGGAAATATTGCCATGGAGCTTGGTGAAGTTTCCATTCCAGTAGACCGAGCCCTTGTAACGCATACTGCACAGTGTCAGCGATAGGATGCTCTGGGGCCGAAAGTCGGTCGTTGAGCAACTTCCGTGCTATTTCTGCTAGCATTTGTTGACCAATGGGCCAAAACAGCAAATGATCTGTTCCCTCTTTGTCTGTTTTATCTGTAATTTCGTGGAAGCGCATTTTCATCGGATCGCTGCGAAGAATCGGAAGTTCTGCAAGTAATCCATCCCAGTACATCAATAATTCGTTATACAAACTATCAATATATTCCTCAGGTGGACGGAACTTTTTAAAGGTTTGCAGATCCGGCCCTTCCTTACTGCCTGGCCCCCACCCTATAGATACTCTTTTTGAGGAACTCAGCAATTTAATATTCATTTCATATAGTGTTTCAATGCTGGTAAAATATGAATCTCCAGTCCTAAGGTTTTTGCCCTTTGAAGTTTTAACCTTCTCTGATTCCAATTGTCTTTCAACATCTGAGTGGAAGAAAGTATGATCCGTAATCAATCGTCGCGTGAGAATAGCAAATGTATCGTCCTCGTCCATAATGATGTTCGTTGCCTGATCCATCGGTTTAGCATAGCGATTGAGATTAGAAAAGAGTCTACGGTACTTTTGCATGAAAGTTTCAGTAGAATCTTCATTGCTCGGCACGACGACGATGACAGAAATTTCGTCGTTTTCGAAGTTTTCGGGTATGCTATCAGAAGATGAATAGTTACTTTGATCCAAAAGTGTTTTGATTGCCGATAAACGGTGTTGACCGTCCAAGGCATAGTACTTCTGTGTTCCATCAAACTCCAAAACGCCAAATGATTCACTAAACCTCGGATCATTCCGAAAAATGACAAATCGCGGGTCATCTGTCATCTTAACTGGATAGAATCGTGGATTTCCATTAAGTGCAGCAACAACAATTGCCGAAAAAAAGCGATTTGGTTGGCGTTTCAAATATTCTACAATATCTTTTTTGACCCTACTTTCATCTAATCGTCGTTGAATCGCTCTGTCAAGAGTACGGTCATCATGAACTTCGGAAGCGTACTTCACATTTTGACTTAGTTCACTGGTACTCATTTTGACGACATAATAGTCCCACGTACCCATTTGTGAACGTAAAGCTGGATAAACATTCATAAGCGTCACACTCCATTAGGGTTGATGATTTTTTCGTTATCAGCATTTATAGTGGATCTCATAATTAATGAGACACTTCACAGCGGGCGAGGGGACCTCGCCCCTACGAGGGTTGGTCTCGGAAATCACTAAAATGTCTTTTTAATTCTTGACTTTACTATAACGCAAGTTGCCACCTGTTTATACACATAGCACTCCGCTGGAGTGCAAGCGGTTAAATACGCTGTTTTCTATAGATATATCACCCCTCTGGGGTGGGGAAAGGCCTGAAAACCGTGTTGAAACGCCCAAGACCCATTAGTAGCAACTTGGGTTACTATAGTATATGGCTGAAAGTTGTGGGAAATATCCCTAAACCTCTTAAAATGCTCTATTACAAACGAATTACCCAGATATAGAGACTTTCATCTGTTCAATCTGTTGCCACATCATGTTGATTTCCTCTTCAGGTTGCGCCGGAATTAGGAAACCTGCCCAATCTTTTTTTAACCGTTCAACTCTACTTTCGTCAAGTTCTTCCAATCCCAAGATCCACTGTTGAATGATCCGTCCACACCGGACTGCCTTTGCTCTCTCTTCGCTCCGCATATTCCAGCGATTTGCCGCTGAACGAATCAATAAAAAATAACGCCACGGTGCGTGGTGAAGCCGCCATTCTAGTTGGTTAAGTCCGCTTAAAGTCTCGCGGACTGCGTCAGGAGTAGGATTTTCGGGATCAGGAAGGCGTTTGTCAAGTAACGTTCTCACGATTTCTGCTAGCATTTGCTGTCCAATAGGCCAAAACAATAGATGATCAGTTCCATCCTCGGTTTCCGCATCAGGGAGTTCATGGATCCGCATTTTGGTAGTAGGTTCATTATGAAGCACAGGGAGCTCTGCTAACAGGGCGTTCCAATACATTTCCAATTCGCTGTAGAGACTTTCAACGTATTCCTCGGGTGGACGGAACCTTTTGAAGGTGTTTTCATTCTCGCCTTCAGTACTGATGGGTCCCCATCCTATAGTCTCTCTCTGTTCCGATTTTAGCAAAGCAATATTCATTTCATACAAGGTCTCAAGACTAGTAAAATGCGGATCGTTAACCGAGAGGTTTTTGCTTTTTGTTTTAATCCGCGTTGACTCCTTTTGTCTTCCCTCGGGCGATTTAAAGAAGTCGTTTTTATTTATTAGCTGCCTTGTGAGAATAGCAAATGTATCGTCCTCATCCATCATAATATCTGTTGCTTTGTCTGTCTTCTTGGCATAGCGGTTGAGGTTTGTGAATAATCGCCGATACTTTTGCATGAACGTTTGATTGGAATCCGCTTGACTTGGTACAACAACTATGACAGAAAACTCATCATTTTCAAAATCTTCAGGTGCCCCGTCAGACAATGAATTAGTTCGGTCTAATAGCGTCTTGATCGCTGATAATCGGTGTTGACCATCTAAAGCGTAATATTTCTGCGTTCCATCAAACTTCAAAAGGCCAAACGCCTCATTAAGTCGTTGGTCATCACGAAAAATGACAAATTGTGGATCTTCTGTGATCTCAACTGGATAGAACATAGGGTTTCCTTCAAGTGCAGCTACAACAAGTGAAGAAAAGAATCGATACGGTTGACGTTTTAAATATTCTACAATCTCTTTGTAAACTCTGGTTTCTCGTAATGTGCGTTGAATTTCTTCGTCTAAAGTCCGTTGAATTGATTCATCAAGAATGTTTTCGTCATACACAGCGGATGCAAGTTGGACATTATCAGCCAATTCGCGGGCACTCATTTTCACGACGTAGTAGTTCCATTCACCCATTTTTGATCGTAAAGCTGGATATAAATTCATTAGCATAATCCTCCACTATATTTCAAAGTTAGTAAACATCAAGCAGGACGACCTTCTGCAGTCTTGGCAGGAATACTTTCCTGTTTGAGATTTGCCGGTGGGCCAAAGCATCCTATCAGGCGTGCTTCGAGCTCCTGTACCTGATCAGGATTTACCTCAGTGTACCAATATTCGAGATTATCACCAAAACATTGTCTCGCCAACACGAGTTCTGGTTTTGGATTGTTGCAGTGATAGAGAAAACGGTCATATAGTGTGCCTCTATCGGCTTTTCCAACATAAATGACATTGTATAGTGATTTAAAAGGCGATTGATTGAAATGAGGTATCTTAACACAAATAATATAGACCCCTGAACGTTTAGGCACCTGGTCCCGATAAAGTTGGGCTAACTTTGTTTTTGACCAACTTGTGCCCTCTATGACTTGTGGTAAAATATCCCACTCTTGTTTTTCAAGTGTCCAACCGTGACGCATAATATATCCCATTTCAATTATTCGTTATCTTTTCCAATAACTGATAAGTTATTTGATCTCACTTATGACAAGGCAAGCAGGGTTCCTCGTCATCCTCGTCGTCGAGGACATCGGTGAGGATTTCTATTAAACGACGGTTCGGTTTTGCGGCTTTCTTGGATGCCATCGCCTTTTCAGTGTTTGCCTTGATTTCTGCAACCCGTTCCGGTTGCGATAATTCCTCTAAACTTTCATCCTGACACCATGTGAATACTTCTCCTGTCTTGGCGTTAGGGTTCGGTTTCTCGTATTGCTTGGCGAGTTCAAAAAGGTCTGGATGCTGTTCTAACAGTCCGACCCACTCGGATTTACGTTGGAAGAAACAGAAGTAACAACCGGAACGTGTCCGCCACTTGTAATAGTCGGGCAGACCGAGTCCGCTCTCCTCGAGTATTCGGTAGACATCTTCTTTTGTAATGCCGTCCTCTTTGAACGGATATTTGGGTTCGATATTATTGAGAGAGGAGATGCTCGGCGGCTTGTAACCGATGCGATCTTCGTCGGCACGGATGGCGATGTAGTGATACGCATGATCTTCGCCGATGTATTCCTCAAAAGGTCGTATTTTCAAGTTGACGGTACACCAGCGGATTTGAGACGACGGCAATAACCCACCGTAGACCGTCAACCAATGATCGAAATCGCGGTTACTGTTGGCATCGGCGTTCATATTGAGACGTACAATCGGTTTGCCGAGAAATGCCTCTAACCGATCCAAAAAATCGTAAGTCTCCTGCAATTCCTTGCCGGTGTCAGAGAAGAAGTATTCCATCTCCGGTACCTTATCCCGCATATAAACGGCGAGTGCTGAGCTGTCTTTACCACCGGAGAGTCCAAGGACGTGGCGGATTTTTTCTGCCATCTTTTCACCTCTCTATTCATCGAGTTGCTGCATCCACATTTGTGAAATTCGCGCCAAGATTGCGATATGGAGTTCTGGGTTATCGTCTATGTCAAACTTGTCGAATACTTTTCTGATCTCGTTTTCCATTTCAGTCGTTTGTGCATCAGCTGTCGGTGTCAATGTAACCACTCGTTCCTGTTCGGTTCGATTCGGTGTTGTGATACCGACTCGGATGGGTTCGCTTGTTGATGATGTAGTATGTGCTACCTTTTCATAAGACACCGCTTCAAAATGCCTGAATTTCCTTGCAAGTTGCGCGAGATTGCTTTCAAATTGCACTTTATCAGTGTCTAACCACGTTGACGGCGGTTTTTTCGCGAGGTAGGTCGCGATTGCCTCAAGCCAGCTGCTGAAATCGTGTCCACCGCTACAGACTTGGACTAAAAACCCTTTAAGGTCCATCTCAATTGTTAGCATTATCAGCGGTTCCGCTCTTTCGACTAAATCCGCACGGGGATTTTTCCTTAATGGCTTTAAGGTGAAGGCTTCTACCAGCATTTGCTCGATGAAATTCAGCAAAACCTCATAAGCCTTTTCCAATTCGGACAGTGCATCCCGTAGTATACCAAAGAATTCCGATACTGCTTCGGTACTTGTTGCTGCCTCTGTACCAAAATCTGAGAACCCGAACGCTTCCGGTAACTGTTTAAAGAGGAGTTCGTCAGGTTCACGTGCATTCAAGACAACTTTACGGAGATTCTTTGCGTTATCACTCAATTCCTGGGTTGTCAAAGTATATTTCGGCAGTTGCGCAATCGTTTGTATTAACGGTGTAACGACTGTTAGCAGATCAGGCGTTTGAATTTCTGAGGGTTGCTTAAATGCGCCCAAAAATTGAGAGAACAGATCCGAACGGACTCCAGTTATCCGAAACCGTTTCAATTCAAATAGTTGCGGTGCTTTAAGAAACCTTTCAAAAACTGGCATGGACCAATCTGCTATAAAGGACCCGTTTTCATAGAGTGCGATTTCTGTTTTGTAGTGCTGCATCACAGCACATAGGAGGATCGGAAGTGGACCTTCCCGAACACCGAGTGGCGGATTCATCAAAGTTTCATAGAGTTTCACGACAGGTTGTCGTTCACTTTCAGATGCATCGAGAAAAGCCTCAATCGCTTTCCATGTATGTATTATCTGGTTTTTATCATCTATTTTCGGAGGATAGAAACCCCACACCCCTACATTTTCGCGATGTATGCCTGTCTCTGAAAGAAGTGAGCGATAGACACTCATTTCGGCAGGATAACCGGTGATACCGAGGTTCTCTTGATCGCTATTTTCAAGCATCGCTTGAATAAGTTTCTTTCGTGCAGTCGTTACTGCGCCAGAGATTTTCCGTCGATTAATGAGTTCGTTCCGAATAAGTGGAGTCTTGTGATAAACCGTATCACAGATTTCCGATAGATACTCGTTTCTTGCGCGTTGCGAATTGATATCTATCTCTTGTCCCTTATGAAACCATCTACAAGGTTCATCGCTGTCGCCACCGAAAATCTTTGCTAATTGATCAGCGACATCCCGTTCTGCTGCGACCCATCGGATTGAAAGTTCACGTCTCGCCACCGCGTCCCCTTCGAGTTCGGGCGTATTGTCCGAAATCCAGTGTAGGCAGGCGAGTTCAGTGACGGCATCGCGGAGAAAACGGGTGGCGTGTGGGATACCGATCAGCACGTTTTGACGTTCTGTGGTGTCTTTTTCATTCGCTTTTTCGGCGAACTGATTTACTTCATCTTCACCTGCGGGTAGGGCATAAAGCACCAGCCCGTCGGCATCACCGAGCGGTTCACTCAGATTCGCATCAAAGTTTTCGAGATCGGTGTACCGAACCTCAAAATAGCGGAGCGTGCCTTTCTCAAATAGGTGTCGGCGGGCGATCAGGGGCCGCGGCGATGTCAATTTTGACAAATAATTCGTAAGTGTCTCGTTCGGATCGAGGTGTCCTTCCGCTTCGTAAGACAACCTCTCGATATCAATGTCGCTTCCCTCCCAGAGTGCATAGACATCATTGTAGCGGCGGTAGGTAACAATTGAACGTTTTTCCAGTGTCTTTAGTGCGGTATCAAATTCCTGATTGAATTCCGATGTGTGGTCATTTAAGGCATAATGAAGTATACGTTCTGAGGCTTTCAAGTTCGTACTCACCTCTCCGATGATACTGAACAGTCCTATCGTCTTAATGAGTTTAACGAGTATCGGTGCTGGGTCTGTCAGTCGGTTAATAGCCATCTCAATCTCGATCCACTTATCACCGTCGCGTGCAGCGGAGAGCCGATTTCCTATAGTAGTGTTGAGATAATCATAGAGATCGGCGACCGAAAACATCGGCGGTGCGCCTCCATTGTAATGTTTGTTTTTGAGAAAGTCTTGTAGCCCATAAGGTTCACTTGAATTAAGAAAGGCGAAGAGGGAACGTTCATTCTGTGCGAAGCGTCTGAAGATAGGGCCTACAATAAGTGCAACTATTGGGTGGAGTGGCAAACAGGTTCTGATGAGTTCACTAAATTCTTTCTCGTCGGACAGTTGGTTAGGTTTGAGGTTTGATTCGATGGGTGTAGACGGGATTTCCATCTTATGTTGGATAGCGGATCCGATCAATCGGAGTACCTGCTCAGCAGGTTCTACAAAAGCAATGTCTTCAAACCGGCCTTGGATTTTTGCCCATTCCTCGCGTTGTGATTTGGCGATTTTGTTTGCGTATTGTTCAAAAGCCTGATGAAGAATCGTGATTAAAAAGAATGGTGTTTGCTTGCTTCGTGTGGCAAATTCGGCGAGGGTTTGTAGAACAAATACGTCGTCTTGTACGGGGTGTTGTGCAGCGTACTCGAGGAATTTTCCAAGTTCATCAATGACAAGTAACAAACCGTGTCCAGCTTTTTTCTTAATAGCACGTGTTGCGTCTTCAAAAAGTTTTGTGATTTCAGTTGCCTGTGGGGGATTGCCGTTTGCTCCCGTTTTCAAGAGTTCTTGGATGTCTTTTTGAAGCGAGTGCCGTGAGGATATACCGAAGGTTTTAAGCCCGTGTTCTAATCCTTGCAGGAGTGCCCGCGTAATTGGTGCGCGTTCACCAGAGATTAGGACCGGACAAAAACCTGATGATATTCTCCTGCCGTTCCCGCTTATGCTGATAAATCGTTCATAGAGTGAGGGGTCTCCACGCTGTAGTAATTCTAAAGCTTGTTGTGTTGTCGGAGCAGCTGGATCCCCGAGGACTTTCGCAGTGAAAAGCGCGAACGCTGATTTTCCTGACCCATAAGGACCGGTAAGAGACCATGCTTTTGATGTTGCACTGTTCTCCTGTGCTGAAATTAGACGGGTAAGGGTTTCCCGCGCCTTGACAGTCACAACGTACCCGTCTAAGGCGTTTTCAGTATAAAAATCCCGTACCAAATGCACAGAGCGTTGAAAGCGTTTTGTAATATGAAAAATGTCTGATAACGGAACGTTATTCATAGTACCTCTTTAAAAGTCTCCTCTGATCTAAATTTCTATGTCGATATAGCTGCTTTAGACCTGTTGTCTCATCGTATTGCAGTGCGCCGTCCGTGAGTTGCTCGAGGTCTTCGAGATAGGTCGTCATTGTATCTTCATCTAACCTGAAAACCCGTCCGGGACTCGCGCGTGCGTACATCAAATCTGAGAACGTAAGCGATTCTCTCCAGAAGAAGCGATTTTTCCAAAACGTGTCTAATGCCCATGCGACGACTTCAATCGGTAATGTCTCTTTGTCGCCGCGCTGGAATTCATAGCCATCGCTGTCTGGTAATTCGGCAATTAGGTTGAGTTCAACGAGTGGACAGTCAAAAGTTTCCTCAGCAACGGTATCACTATAACGCGACTGGCAGTAGGTTCGGATAAAGCAATTGACATCCCGCCGTAGTGTGTTGTCGGAGACAGGTCGCATAGACTGTTTCTGCTGTTGTGCCCATTTATACACTTCTCGTGTGAATATAGGGGGTGTGAATTGATTCCCTCTTAGAACGTTAAAAGCCCAGTACCATGCTGTCGCCTGAGTGGTATTGGTCGCGATTTGCCAATGAATCAACCACAAAGTCGCTGGGTCATCAAGGTATGGGTCGAATCCGTTTTCGCCAAAAATGGCACTGCCGAGCTGCGTAGGTGCGAATTGCCCGCGGCGATAGACTGTTCCCTTTTCACTGAGCTGCATAGTGACTTGCGTAGGTTGACCTGTTCCCTCTTCAATGAGTCGTGATACACGGCACCAATGTCGGATGGAGCTCACCATGTTTTTTCCGACACCTAAAGTAACCGAGGCGTTTTCAGAGGAGAAGATGTTCGGATCTGCTGCGACAGCATCGATCCCCTTCTTCAGCCACGTATATCGAAACGGGAAGGTCTGATGTCCTGAGAAAGATGGTGTAATTATCTGGGGGAGGATGGTACGTGTGTTGCTCAAACTTCACCCCCTGGCGCGAATAGAGGTATGGGGGGAAAAATTGACGTAACAACAGCAGATATGACAACAAAAAACCCCGCATCGGATGCCATTGTCCGAGATGGCGCGCGGACGCGGAGCATTGCTAAATGCCGTGAATGTTTTTTTAATCTAAAATACTTATTGTTTGTAAAGTGGGGGGGGGGGGCAAGGACTGGCTTGTTAATGTTCAAGCCTAATGAACGTAAGGACGAAAAGGACGCGAAGAATTTCCGGACGTGGCAATTGTCATCAGGTCCATGGAGTGTATTAGTAGCAGTTTTTATATTTCGATTTTTCATTGCGTTTACTGGTTAGGTATTAAAATGTCAGATTTAATTGTATCTTAAATTGAAATGCGAAAGTCCAATTTATTCAATATTAACTTAGATTTTAGCACAATTGTGTTTTAGATGTCAAATTTTTTCGCGGGCTGGTCCTCTAAATCTATTTTTGAAGTGCCAGTCTGTGAAATGAATGCGAGGATAATAGATTTGGTGTGGTGGAAATTTCATCTTTTCTCCGTGAAATTTTTTCAACCAATCCCCTGTTCCTTTTCCCTTGGTATGCTTGGACACTAATACATGCAGATTCTCAGATAGCGTAAAAGCCCCTTTGTTGAACAGTTCATGATGTAGAGAACAGAGAGCTAAACCGTTTTCTTCTGCATCGGGCCCTCCTGCTTCAGGTGGTTTGATGTGCGTAGTTTCCAAAGCGATTGGTTGGTTTTCAAGTCTGATGCGAAAACCGCAGACAGCACATTTTTCCTTATAAGCGTTCATAACATCTGATTGAAAGTTTGGATTAGGAGGTTGAGGCTCAATTACGAAGGTTGGAATTTCAACAGCTTGTAAAATTTCTTGATGCATCGAAGCTGGAAAATGGTCTAGCATATATTGACTTATTTTAAAAGCGAAATTAGCATCTATTTGAAACTCATGTACTATTTCCTCAAGGAAACCACCAGAGACGTTGTAGTTTCTCAAGTCCGTTATATACGGATCTCCGCTTGTAGTTTCGTTAATTCTGTCGGCATCAGTTACCTCCCAAACCTTGTCATTTTGCAACCTCCAAAACGGTAAGTGCGGTTGGTCGTTTGAACGTTCTTGGCCAAAAGTTCTCAACAGATTGGTAAGGTTGTCTTCTATGTCATTGCTATATGAAATAAGCCGATTTTCGCCATGTAGCAATCTACCGATAGCGTAGAGGGTCAGTAAAGGTTTGTGAGGGGCTCTCTCACCACTGCTTTTCCATATACGTAGGCTCTTAAATCTGCGGATAATCTCTTCTCTTGTCATTTCACATTACCATGTTTTCAGGGAATACTTCAGTAGGTATTTGTAAGTGGTATCGCGTTGTTTTTTTATTCGAACAAATTCCATTAAAATTAACCTAACGCCGATATATCAGATCGTTTGTTGGAAATCTAATTCTGACAGAGACAGATTTATTATAACCTATATTATGAAAAAAGTCAACGGTTATATAAAGTCGCGCGGGACATTTTTTTTCCATTAAGCAACCATTTCGCGCTATCTTGCGTCACTATAGTTAATATGTCATTAATCAACTTTCGTTTTCTGGAGGTACCTGATGAAAAATGACGATGTTGCGATTGTTCGACGTGTTCTCGCTGGTGATGAAAGGGCTTTTGCCGAACTTGTGAATAAATATCAAAAGCCGGTTCATGCGCTCGCTTGGCGAAAAGTTGGGGATTTCCATATCGCTGAGGACATCACGCAAGACGCTTTTCTGAAAGTGTACCAGAGACTCTCAACACTGAAGGACCCGAACCAGTTTTCTGGGTGGCTGTATGTGATTACGGCAAACTTATGCGCCACGTGGCTTCGCAAAAAACGGATACAAACACAACCGTTGGAGGGCACAGACGCAACGATGATACAAGAAGATGCTTATTCCCGACACGTTGTAGCGGAACGGACAAAGACTGTCGCGGAATCACAACGCGAGGTGGTCAAGAAATTGCTCGCGAAGTTGAAAGAGAGTGAACGCACAGTAATGACACTCTACTATCTTGGTGAGATGAAAGTTGAAGATATTAGCCGATTTTTAGGCGTATCGGCGAGCACCATTAAAAGTCGTCTGAGGCGTGCGCGGAACCGTTTAAAAGAGGAGGAACCGATGATTAGAGAAGCACTCGACCATTTCCAAATCTCACCGAATCTCACAGAGAACATCATGCAAGAGGTCTCACGTCTGAAGCCGGTTGCACCATCAAGCAGCAAGCCGTTAGTGCCGTGGGCAGTCGGTGTTTCCACACTGGCAGTCGTGCTTTTGATGTTAGGTATCGGCAACCACCAATACCTGTCGCGTTTCCAAAAGCCGTATAGTTTCGACGCGCCATCAGAGATGACAGTTGAGCTCGTTGAGGCAGCTGTTGTGCTAAATCTTGAATCCAAACCAGATATTCGGACGCAACTCGGAAATGTTAGTACACCGAGCGAGGGGGATACGGCAAGCCAGCCGCCTAACGATGTTTCGGCATCGGTTGCAGAAGCAGAATCAGATGAGACATCTAAGAACCACGCACATTGGAAGTTGCCCAAAGCGGCGGAAGCGCGCTTCGGGAAAGGTGGGATTACCGCAATTCAGTTTTCACCGGATGGTACCCTACTTGCAGTCGGTAGCACTATCGGGGTCTGGCTGTATGATGTGGAAACAGGTGAGGAGAAATCTTTGTTTGGTAGCGGTGTGTGTGAAGCCCTCAGTTTTTCACCGGATGGTCGTTTCCTTACCGCTTCTTCTGATGATACGCTCATCCAATTGTGGGAGATCGCGACCGAGCGCGAAGTGCCACTTATTGACTTGTACGCGGATGCTTCCGTCCTGCGATTCTCTTCAGATGGAAAAACGCTTATCGGTTTGTATGGTTCCGGGCATGCTGCAATTACCCGATTGAATATTGAGAACGGGAAAGGGAAAACCAAGCACCTTAAAACTGGGTTATTCGGGATCGGTCTCTTTAGTTCGGAGGATTTTCAGGGTGTTTACGCGATGACGAACGATAGAATCGCGATTGGAAAACAGGACGGGATGATCCAGTTGTGGGATGTAGCAACCCGTAAAAAGCTATCGACGCTCAGAGGACACATAGATTTGCCGCTTCAGCCGTTGGATAAACCTGTGCAGCGCATGTTCAAAAAAAATCGGGTTTTAGCAGTGGCGTTTTCGCCGGATGGCACGCGTCTGGCAAGTGGCAGTCCAGATACGACAGTCCGATTGTGGAATACGACTGGTGACAGGGATTCGATGCTACTGCAGCAACATACTGGCGCGACAAATGTCCTGGCGTTTTCACCCGATGGAAAAACGCTTGCCAGCGGCAGCACGGATAAAACAGTTCAATTGTGGGACACGACGCATGGTGAACCGATCGCGACACTCACCGGACATATCAACGGTATTGCTGCGTTAGCATTTTCACCCGATGGTCGTACACTCGTCAGCGGAAGTACGGATGGCACAATCCGGTTCTGGGATATAGAGACCGGGACACCGCTTGATAATCTTATCACTGGACACACACAATCCATAAAAGCGGCGACCTTTTTTCAGGACAGTGGGCAAAACAGTTCCACACTTGTTAGTACGGCGTTTAACGGTGAAATTACCTTTTGGGATACGGACACAGCGCAAAAGTCCGCTGTCCAAAATAGCGGACATCGGGATTGGTATTCAGCAGTGGCGTTTTCGCCGGATGGCACGAAACTCGTCAGTGTAGCGGCAGATGGTACTGTCGTTTTCAGTGGGTACCCTGCTGGGTTCTCTGCTACGAAGCCAGATGATCTAATTCGGTTGACCGATGTATCGACTGGAGACGAACTTGCGACGTTGCAGCGTGGGAGCCGCAAACTCCTTTTTTCTCCTGACGATAGAACTAAAACTGTAGCGATTAATAGCATGCTTGACATTCGTTTGTGGCATACGGAAACAGGCACTGAATTGATAATTCCTGTTAATGATGATAATGATGACTTGAAACCCGGCTTTCGCGGCAATCTACCAGTGGTTTTGGCAATGGCGTTTTCGTCAGATGGTAGATGGCTTGTGAGTGGTACTGCAGATGGACACATCCGAATGTGGGACGTTGCGACCGGTGAACCCTTAGTTGTCTTTGCAGAACGAACAAAGAATCTGGGACGGATTTCGGCATTGGCGTTTTCACCCGACCGCGCCGTGCTCGCTGCGGGGACACACACGCGACTCCATTTATGGGATGTGCGTACGGGTCATAAACTTTTTTCGGTCAGCACTGTGCATCAACGCGGTTGGCGGATATTGCATGATTCACCAAAACTGTTGGTATTTTCACCAGATAGCGCAATTTGTCTCAGTGGACATACCAACGGTGCAATCCTATTATGGGATGTCAAGACTGGCGAGAGAATCGCTGCGCTTGACGGGCACACGCAGCAAGTGGAGACGTTAAAATTTTCGCCTGATGGTGAAACGCTGGTTAGTACCGGACAGGACGGCACAATCTTTTTGTGGGATTGGAATGAAGCGATCACCGGTTCAACTAATACCGACGAACAGCCCAATTAGAGCAAGTGTCATTATCGGAAACGAGCGCATCAATTTCACGTTAGAGTTCCGCGCTGATTGTCATCTCTAAGCGGTGTTCCGGTTTGCGATGCTTCGTGGAGAGCAGACGGTAATTGAGTCGAAATAATAGGTCGGTGAATCTCCGCAACCTGTAGTCTGCTGTCGTCCGGATTTCGTGGCTGATACCCTGATAAAAGGTGTATTGTGCAAAGGGGATACCACCCGTATTCTGACCGTAGCCGAGTTTGTAGTTGAAATCAATCCGTCCCTTGCCGATAAGGCTGTATGTAATCCGATTTTCATAAGAGAAGGTCCGGGTATTGGCTTCCGGTTCCTCGTCAAGTTGTTCCTCGTCGGTTGTCTGTTTATAGCCACCGATACCGCTCCATCGTAATGTATTGCTCAGTTGATAGCGGAGACTCAGTTCAGTCGTCTGCTCGAGTTGGTGAAGGTCTGAGATAGGTGTTGTGGAACGGTCTATCATCTTTTCTTCAGTGCCGGTCTCCTGCCCAAGGTTTTCAAAATCGAATTGGTTGTAGCTTTCTGTCTCCTGACGTTGCTCATAGTTGGCACCGACAGAGAGGCGTTGTGTCGGATTTACGGAGAAAGACGCATCCCAAGTGTGATGCTGTCTGTGCCGTTCTTGGTTATTGATTCGCTTGTTGAGTGTCTCACCGGTACGGAGATTGAACTCAAGACTGAACGCCGGTGAGGGTGAAAATTCGAGCCGATGATGCTGGTTCAACCGTCCAAAAAGCGTATCTGAACCTTGTAAGCTCTGGAGCAGATACAGAGACACCGCATCCTCTACCTCTTGTTCTTCTGTCAACCAGAACCGGATTTGACCTCGCAACGCGTTCAGAAACCGTGTTAGATGGTTATCGTAGGGGTGTTTTTGCTTGGGTGTCTTTCTCATGGGTGGGGGGCCAGGTTGCCCAACCCGTTCGGACGAGGGGCCCTCGCCCGAACGAGCATTTGGTGTTGGACGAAGGCTATCAGGTTGTAGGGATGAGGGGCCCTCGCCCGGACGTTGCTGCTGTTGCCGCGCTCTGGCACGCCGTGCGAAATATTGACGCGGTTGGAAACGGACACGGAAATCTGCATCTACTGCCGTTGTCGGTTTATCCCCGACGTTTTGGTAGATTTTGATGTAAGTGCCTTCTTCGGGGTCCTCGACATAGTGCAGATCGTCCAATTTCACGTAATAGCCTTCACCCGGTTGGAGCAGCACACCGGTATGCGGGTGGATGTTGGTATAGATTTCGTGGCGTTGGCTTGTTAATTTCTTATCTAACTCATAACGGACTTCTATATCAATGGCGCGGCTTAAGGGTGTCAACTGCAGGTTAATATCGGCGAGTTGCGTCGTCGTGTTTGCCCCGAATTCGGTGTGTGCTTGTAACATCCGGCGTGCAAGGTTGGCACGCAGATTCACGCCGCCGCCGAGAAAAGATTTCTGCTGTGAAAACACGCCGACCTTCCACGTTCGCGCTGTGGTACTTCGCTGCCAATCGGATAGACCGATCGGTGCGTCGTCTAAAGTGAGCAACGGTTCCTTCGCGAAAGCCTCCTCAAGTTCATAACTGGTGTTGACGGACAACCAACTGAAATCAACGAGATCTATACGTCCCATCGCGCGGTCCCGTTTTCGGTTAAGCGTTGCATTGCGCGCCTCTGTGGATTCTAATCTGCCTAATGTGCCGATGAACCTGAACGGACCGAGCGGATAGGACAAGTTGCCTTCCTGTCTTGTCTTCTGTTGCGATTGCGTCCGCGTTGAATCTTCACCCTCAACACGCGAACTGCTCCGATAGTCATCCCATCGGAGATTCGGCAACTTGTTCAGGAGCGATGTTTTTGGAGTTGGACGCTCCTCTGGTGTCGATGTACTGCTTCCCTGATCATTTGTCCGTGGTAGGGGTGAGGTGACCTCGCTCCTACGCCTACCCACAAGTTGATTGAAGTTTACACCCCAATTGAAGTTATTGCGGATCGTCGCATTCCTCGTTGACAACGTCTCTGTTTCTGTCGTAACGGTTTTGGGACGTTGCGGTTCTCGTTCTTCGCTCCTGCCGACACCGGCATCAAACGCCAACCAATCCATCGGTGTCAATCGGATGTCGAAGTTCACGGTTCGTTCATCTTGTGCGCTGCGTGAGAAACCGGCAGTGTCGAACAGAAACGCGTCATCAAACCCCTCCTTAGCGTATTGCGTCTCATATCGGGAACGGCTCCGGTTGCTACTTGAGGCACCGACAGGCACGAAATCGGCATCCATCGCGCGTATATCGAGATTCGTTGTTAGTAGGGGGTTTTTGCTTAGGTGTCTCTTCAAGGTGTCCTCGTCCTTACGCGCTGTCCCTGTTGCGAAATCCCAATCCGCGGAACCGATCAGTTTCCACGCCTGACTCACCTCTTTACGGTCTACCGTGGAATAGGTATTCCTATCGAGGTTGCTATAGGCGAGTTCGCCTTCAATCCACGCGCTTTCGGTGATATTGAGTCTGCTCTCTAAACCCCATACGGTATGTTGTTGCGGTGCGATGAGGCGCGATCCGTCTTCCTCCGGGTCCATAATGTTTTGGCGCAGTGCCGCCAAGTCGGTCTCTGTAATTGCGATGAGTGCCTGATCGGGTTCTTTCAGGTCTGTCTCAACGGCATAAGAGGCGCCGATGCTTATGCGCTCACCGGGTAGCGTGAAAACGCTGCTGAGTCCGTAAAGGTTCTGCTGATATGCGCGTTCCTCAGAGATGTATTCAAAATCGATCCGGATCGTGTCGTTGCTCGTTATCAGGTGCTTGCTGTTAAATTCGACGATCGGGTCACCGTATTCACGGATAATATAGTCGTTGTTTTCGCCGCGTCGCATCCTTTCGCCGTTTAGCCAGACGATTTCGCTTCCCGCCTTCACGATGACGTATTGTCCATCGACCGTGAGCCGATATTCGCTGCGTCCCTCCTCACCACGGAGGACTAAACTGGTAGACTGTCCCTTCGGAATCGCGCTCGGAATGAGATGGAACCGTCCCCACTCGTAATCGCCTTCGACCTGAACACCTTCCAATGCACGCGGAAAAAAGATAAACTCCGAAGCACCGAGTGAGCCCTCAAAATCGCCCAACGTGCCTCTCATATTTGGATGCGTGATGCGAATCAACTTCTGGTCAATGTCTTGGATGTTCTCTGTCGTCCCTTCCGGTTGGATCGGTAAATCTTGGTCGGATAGCAACGCCAGAACGGTGATGTCTTTGGAGGCTTTCCCCTCGACGTTAACACGGAGTTCTTGGTTCGGTGTCACGCCGCGTCCGCTCCCAAGCGAAATACCGAACGTTTGGCTTCCAGAGACTTCTAACTGTGATTGGCTATCATCTATTGGGGTCTGTTGGAAACCTTCGTAGGGGTTGGGTTGCTCAACCTGTGCGGACGAGGGGACCTCGCCCCTACGGCTGCTGGCTGCTGGCTGCTGGCTATCCAGATTTTGTTCGCCGTACAGATCGCGTTTGTAGACCTCTTTAATCGCGAAGGGCAGCGTCCGATAGGTAATCTTCAACTTATACGGGTAGGTTGTCGTCCCTCGTGGTTCTATCGTGATTTTGCCGGAATAAAAATCGACTTGGTAGTCTATATTTCGGACAAGCTTGTTTCCGTCCGCTTCCGTTAGTTGCTCGGTATTTCGGAGAATCGGTGCGTACTTGACCGTGAATTCCTGTTCACCGGCTTTCAGTTCGACGGTCTCTATCTTTCGGAGAACGGAAAAGGTAGGAAGTTCGAGGACGTTCGTGTCGTCATCCGCGGGTTCTTGTGCCAGACTTCCGAGACGTGGGAGCAGACATAAATAGAGGGAGACAAGGAAAAAGAGTCGGATAGGCATAAAGGAAGTTAACGAAAAACTTGGAACACTTTTATATCGTTGGCTTCCGCGTCGCTCACAAAGACGTGTCCAGTTTTCGAGACTGCGATCCCTGCCGGTTCTAAGAGTGTGGGCGCACTGAATTCGGTAATGCTCTTGCCGTCGGGTGCAAAAACTTGGATGCGTCGGTTGCCGCTGTCGGTTACATATAGGTAATTCCAATCGTCTAAAGCGATACACTTCGGTTCTCGGAGTTGGCCGAGTTTGTCTCCTTCACTGCCCCAAGTGCCGATAGGATTGCCACTAAAGTCGTATTTTTTGATGAGATGGTTGCCTGCATCAACGATATAGATGTTCCCTTGGGTATCAACGGCGAGGTCTGTAGGGTCCCAGAACTGTTCTGTCCCGCGCCCAAAACTCCCGCGTGTGGCAACTGGAACACCGGCGACATTGAATTCGATCCAGCGATGATTTCGGGTATCTACGACATAAACTTCGCCGTTGCGTCCGATCCCGATGCCTTCGGGTTGATCCAACGGCGTGTCGTCGACAGTTTCGGTAAGTACATAGAAAATCTGATCAATAAAATTGCAGTATTGTACGCGATTGTTCCCTGTATCGGCGACATAGAGGTGTCGGTAACTCCGTTGGAAGCTTAAGGCTATATCTGTAGGGTGGTCGAACTCGCCTCTCTGCCATCCACGTCCCCCGAATTCAGTGATGAAGCCTCCCGTATCGTCGATAACTTGTACGCGATTGTTCCCGGCATCGGCGACGTAGATTCTGTTCTGTTCATCTATTGCGAGTCCGAACGGTCTCTGAAATTCCGCAAGCCCTTGTCCGGTCCGCCCCAGCGTTTTAACATAGATGATACCAACGATAGGAGAGGGTTCCCGTTCACGATTAGACAACAGAATTCCAATGGCTCCCTTCTCAGTAACGGGTGGGGTCTCCGGTTGTGTAATTTCACTTTTCGGAAGGGTGCAGCTCAAACAGAGGAGAAATAAAAGAAAATAGATTTTTTTATATTTCCTTCCAAGATTAGCCGCGTTGGACCCTGAATTTGAAGACGAACGTCGTTTGTTGGTCATTAAATTCACTTGTGACTCTCGGTACAATGATCCGCAAACTGCTGTAGTTGATGCTCCGTTTACGGAAATAGAGGAAGAATCGTGCGTGTTGCCTCGGCATCACCGTCGTTCTTTCAAGGTCCTCTCTCGGTAGTACCGCCGGGGCACCTTGTATCCGAATGGATTTATCCCATCGGAAGACTTCCGCTGCGAATTCAGGGGGCAGCGTCGGTTTGAAATTCTTTTTTAGATAGAAGGATTCTTGTGACTTGTCGATTGTTTTCGTGACGTTCCCTGTCCCGTCAAGCATCTGACAATCCTTCATTTTGAAAGATACCCAGTGATCCGTTCCGTTGTAAATAAAAACAGCGAACGCATCGACCGCCTTCACGTCATTGAGCGGGACTGCCATCGCCTTAATGCCGTTTCTCAGGTAACCGACGGCACCCGTCTGCGGCATAATGTAGGCATCAGGATCGAACACCGGGACGATCAACTCTGGTCGGAAAGTGTCCTTTAGGAAATCCGGGACCTTTGAACAACTGAGCGGAATTAGAGACAGACAGAGGACCGCCAAAATCTGTAAGAGGGACACTCGAGGCGGGGCACTTATTCTTTGATCCGTTTGGTTTTCTTTATCAAGGCTTTCTGATGTGTTTATTGTGTTCTGCAAATTGTTTTCCTTGTTCATCGGAGTGTTCTCCAGGGCAGTGGTTATCAGTTATCAACACAGGACGCAGGAAACCAACGGTCTCCTTATGCTACACAGGACACAGGCTAACAGCCTATGCTACACAAGACGCAGGAAACAAACGGTCCCCTATGTTACAGCATCCATTGCAAGCATCGCAGCGCCGACGATTCCTGCGTCGTTTCCGAGGTGCGCCTTTACAATTTTCATCTGTGCGGGGATGTCCATCGCGCGTTTAGCGAGTTCTTTTCGGATCGGTTGAAAAAGCAATTGTTCACCGGCTTCCGCGATACCGCCGCCGATGATCGCAATTTGCGGGTTGAGGATATGCGCGATTGATGTCAAGGCGATACCGATATACTGTCCGGTCTCAGCGAAAATCTCGATGGCGAGTGCGTCGCCTGCTTCAGCTGCCTCGGCTATCATTCGCGGCGTTAATTCCACGCCATCCTTGATCACATCGACTAAACTCGAACGCCGTCCATCTGCTATCTTTTGTTCGATACGTTCGACGATATTCTTAGCCCCCGCGTACGCCTCAAGACACCCCAGATTCCCGCAACCACAGACCCGTCCATTCGGTTCGACAATGGTGTGCCCTAATTCGCCAGCGGTGTTGCGGCTCCCGTGATAGACTTTGCCGTCAATCACGACACCACCACCAACACCTGTGCCGAGCGTGAGCGCGACGAGGCTTTTGTATCCGACCCCCGCACCGTGATGCAGTTCACCTAAAGTCATCGCGTTCACATCGTTATCCATACCGCGTAATATCGGCTTGTATTTCTTATGCGTGTCGGTCTGTCCAGCGAGTTTTGTGGGCTGTAGTTTTGCGAGTTCTGCGTTAACGTAATCGACGAGCGGGATGTCACTCCATCCCGGAAAGTTCGGTGAAAAGTGTACGACCCCTGTTTCAGCGATAATCAGTCCGGGAGCACCGAGACCGACCCCGATTTCGTAGACTTCGGCATCCGTACTTTCGGATTGCTCTGAAGTTATGTTGATACCGGCGGTTTCTACGTTCACGAGTACTTGACGGACGGCTTCTGCAATCCGCGCCGCCACGACTTTTGGACCGCCTGTTTCAACATCTGTCGGCAGCACGACACGACAAAAAATATCGCCTGCTGATGAAACCAATCCAGCCTTGATATCCGTTCCGCCGAGGTCAACGCCGATACTATATGTTGTCTGAGTTGTACGATGTGTCAAAGTGATTCCCGTCTCTAAAAAACTTGTGCACCATTGCTGACATGACAGAGGTAAATTTCGGGTTCAATACCGGTCTTTTGATGGTATTCCGTTGTCACGCGCGTCTGAAAGGTCTCCAAAGCGTCGTTGCGAACAATACTGACAGTGCAACCGCCAAACCCTGCACCGGTCATACGGCTTCCAACGACCCCTGTGATGTCGCGGGCGATGTCGGTAAGTAGGTCTAACTCCGTGCAGCTGACTTGGTAATCGTCGCGTAGTCCGTGGTGTGATGCATTCATGAGATTACCAAATGCGATCAGTGATTCATCTGTTCGGGACGAGGTGCCCTCGCTCCGACACTTGAGTGCAGAGACTGCCGCGACCACGCGTGCATTCTCTTCTATCACATACCGACATCTCTTTTGTGTTAGTGCCGGCAGTTCTTCTTCATGTTTTTTGAAATCCGTTACCGTAATGTCGCGAAGTGAAGTAGCGCCCGGTAGCCACCGTCTGAGGATTTCGACCCCCCTTTCGCATTCGGCTCGCCGTTTGTTGTATTCGGAGGTTGCGAGTTCCCGTTTAACTTTTGTATTACAAATTGCGATAGCGTGGTCTGCGAGGTTGAGCGGGACGTGCTCATATTCAAGCGAACGACAGTCAAGGAACAGTCCACAGTTTTCTTGTCCTAACAGTGAAATCGTCTGATCCATGATTCCACACTTAACGCCTGCGAATTCGTGTTCCACGCGTTGGCACAACGCTGCAAGTTCCGGCTTATCGTTTTCTGATATAGCGGTTTCGGAGGCAGCGGTTAAGAAAGCGAGTGTCGCAGCGACTGAGAGTGCCGCTGAAGAGCTGAGTCCTGCGCCGATCGGGACATCGCCTGTAATGACGGCATCAATGCCGGCGACCTGTTTTCCAGAGGCTTGTAGTAAGGACGCAACGCCTATGAGGTAACGACTCCACGCTGGTGTCTGGTGCGGAATAGGTGTGCGCGCGTCAAGCGAGAAATCGCAAGATTCGCTTACATCTAAAGCGTGTAGGACGACGCGCCGGTCGGACCGCTTACGTACAGCGATGTTAAGATATTTATTGATTGCGACAGGAAACACGTACCCGTCGTTGTAATCTGTGTGTTCCCCGATGAGATTCACTCTCCCTGGTGCGGATGCGATAAATGTCGGCGCGGTGCCGAAGACGGCTTCAAACCTCTCCGTGATAGGAGAGAGCCGATCAGGATTTTTGCTGTTTTTTAAATTTTCTTTGCGGTTCGTCAGTGTTACCATTGCTAATAATCCGTTCTCTGTTGTCTGTCGCGCCTTCGTTTCGACTTTTTAAATTTTCCTTGCGGTAAATCAGGGTTCCTGAGGCTAACACATCGTTCTGTCTTGTCCGTCGCGCCTTCGTTGCGACTGCTTGCTATTGGCGTATCAGTAACCAGTAACCAGTTAAGAGGTGTGCGGATAACACAATATCTCTTTTCTGGGAACTGTTAACTGGCAACTGTTAACTTCTCCGCACAAAAACTTAATAGTTAAAAAACTTCAAAAACCGTCCTAACATCTCAGGTAAGGTCTCGCGCGGGATATAGCAGTCAACGCTGATGTCAGGTTCTGCTTCTATCTCATTTGTGGGTGTTTGCGTGAGAAGTTGTTCTTCTGGTGCGTGTGGTGCGGGTTGTAGGTTCGGCTGTACCGGTTTTGGGGGCGTTGCTGTGCCTTCTACGATGACCAATTCGCCGAGCGGTAGATGCGTTGCAAGTGGGTGTATTTCACTCTCGGTCAGAACAGTGATATGTGGTAGAGAAGCCTCCAGCAATCGCTCCATTTGCATTGTCAAGTAGGTCGTTTCCGCCAGCGTCTCTTTATATCCGTCCGGTTGACAAGCGGCAATCGTAATCAGTGGTATACGTTTTTCTATGGCAGCCTCAATAGATGATAGAAGAAGAGTGGTGTCAATCTCGATAGGGATTACATCTATATCCGCGATAAAAAGGCAAGTCGGGTATCCCGAAATTGTTCCTTCGGCAGTCATACCGGCAGCGTCGGTCAATCTGATGTTCGTTGCCGATGCTTCATCGAATAGGTATTCGAGCCGTTTTTCGGCGAGTAAAGGAAACAGTGCGTTGCAGTAGGAGCAGATATAGAGATTCCGTTCGAGTTCGCCTCTGAAAACGACTTCTTGGCACTCGGTGCATTTATACCATAAATTAATGCTTTGTGCTGCATCAACAGGGGAACGTGTTTCCATTTTTTTAAATTTTCCTTGCGGTTAATCAGGGTTCTCGCGTTCAATACGTCGTTAGGTCTTGTCCGTCGCGCCGTTGTTGCGACTCTCGCTTAGGTCTTGTGGCGGTTAAGACTATGCGGTTAATCAGTGTTCTTGCGTTCAATATGTCGTTAGGTCTTGTCCGTCGCGCCGTTGTTGCGACTCTCGCTTAGGTCTTGTGGCGGTTCAAACTATAGGAAGTGACCCATAACTTCTGCTTCGGTTAATCAGTGTTCTTGCGTTCAATATGTCGTTAGGTCTTGTCCGTCGCGCCGTTGTTGCGACTCTCGCTTATATCTTGTGGCGGTTCAAACTATAGGAAGTGACCCATAACTTCTGCTTCGGTTAATCAGTGTTCTTGCGTTCAATATGTCGTTAGGTCTTGTCCGTCGCGCCGTTGTTGCGACTCTCGCTTAGGTCTTGTGGCGGTTCAAACTATAGAAAGTGCCCTATCGCTTCTGCTTCGGTATCGTAGCAATCGAAAATCGTCATAAGTTTTGCCATAACGATGAGACTTCTAACATTACCGCCGAGTTTAAGAAGTGCCACGCGTCCGTCATTCCGCTGGATGGTGGTATAAGAAGCGATCAGCACGCCTAACCCGGAGCTATCCATCATCTGAACGCGTTCTAAGTTTAAAATTAAATTGAGTCCTTCGCTATTTTCCGCTTCGTTATTTGCCATCTTAATCTGTTGATCGATGACCTCTTTAAGAGCTAACGTATCCGGTCCAATAACTTTCCCCTCAATATCTAAGATTGTAATGCTACCTTTGTGTCGAACATTAACCTGCATAACAGTTTCCAGTTGCCAGTTAACAGTTTCCAGTTAAAGAAAGAATATATTCCACAGTTTTTTTTAGCTGGTTACTGGTTACTGGTTACTCCTCCGATGTTTCTTTATATTTGACCATTTTGATAATCGTGCCGTTGGCTTCGTAAGTCACAGAATCCATGCAGGCTTCCATTAGAAATAAGCCTCTACCACTGCTTTTGAGTAAATTCTCTGGGTCAAGTGGGTCAGCGACCTCTTTGCGTGTGAATCCCTCGCCTTCGTCTTCAATGATGATCGTTAATTTATCTTCATCGAGACAGAACAAGATAACCGCTCTTTTGAGTGGATCCTCTTTATTTCCGTGTTTGATTGCGTTTGTGCCTGCTTCAATAGCGGCAAGGTTAATTTGTTCTCGGATCTCCTCGGGGAAATCCGCGTCTCTCAAAATCTCGGTAACGACAACATCGAGTAGATAGACATGTTGCATTGAGCTTGGCAGCGAAAGTTCGACGGCCCGTTCAATTTCGGAGGGTTTGTCCTTCAATACTTCGCTATCCGCCAGGGTGTTAATATTCAGTTCATCGTCGGTGAGCGCCAACTTGAAAGTTGTGTATGCGCTCGGACCTGCTCTATTGCCGTTTTTTATCGCGTTTGTACCCGCTTCAATGGCAGCATGCTTAACCCGCTCTTGGATGTCTTCAGCGAAATCTGTCTCTTTCAAGATTTCAGCGACGACAGCGTTGAGTAGGTCAGTATGTTGCATTGAACTTGGGAGAGAAAGCGTAATAACCTGTTCAGTTCTCTCGCCCACGTTTGAAGCTCCTTCTCTGCTAGCGAGTACGCAGTTAACAGTTATAAGTTATAAGTTATAAGTTAAGAGGTTTATTGTTCCGAAGTGCTCTTAACTTATACTCGAAAGCGAAGCGTACTGAGTACTTATAACTGCGTACTCTTTGTTGTTGATTAAATGTTGCGTTTTATAACAATTAAAGCCCTATCGTCGTTTGTCTGTGTGCTTCCGCTGAATTGTGCTAAATCGTTAAGTATCACTTCGCACAACGCCGCGGGTGTGAGGTCGGTATTTTCGGAAAGGCAGTTGGCAAGTCGTTCACCGCCGTAAAACAGTGCACTCGTATCCTGCTCCCAGTGCGTAGAGGCATCAGAAGTGGTATCTTCTGCGGCTTCTGTTTCCGTGATGCCGTCCGTATAGAAAACGATGATGTCTCCTGGGTCCAGGTGGCACGTTCCATAAGTGAATGTAGCTTCTTCAAATGCGCCTATCAACATGCCTCCGGTCTTTAGAACATCTATACCGGTGCGGCTGTTATAATGAAACGGGTAGCAGTGTCCGCCATTTGCGTACATGAAGGTATTCGCCTCAGTATCCAAAATACCGTAAATCATGGTTGCGAACAGGTCTGCCTCAGTATCACGTGCGACCAAGTCATTGATCCGTTTAAGAATTGCAGCCGGTGTGCCTTCATCGTGGCAGAGCAATCGGAGTGCAGTGCGAATCATGACCATCAGGAGTGCTGCCGGTATCCCGTTGCCCTTCACATCCCCGAGGACAATCCCGATCTGTGTTTCATGCAAGTGGATGAAATCGTAGAAATCACCGGAGACGGAAGTAGAGCTTTGTAGCAGATTTGCGATGTCGAATCTGTCCAAACTCGGTGCCTGATCGGGTAACAACTTTTTCTGAATAGCGGCGGCGGCTTCGAGGTGTCCGGCGAGTTGTTGTAATCCCTCTTCGCTGAACCCTTCTCCCATAGCGCGTTTGAGGGGATTGATATATTTGATCGGTCTTGTCCTGCCGAGGACGGCTTCAACGCGTGCTGTGACCTCGCGTAAATCAAACGGTTTGGTGATGTAATCGTCGGCACCGGTTTCGAGTCCGAGGACTTTATCATCCGCCTGCCCGCGCGCGGTAACGAGAATGATAGGGATGCTTTTCGTTTCGTCTATATTTTTGAGTTCTTCGATGACTTGCAAGCCGTTTTTATGTGGCATCATAACATCGAGTAGAATGAGGTCGGGTGGCTCTGTACAGGCACTTTGCACTGCGCCGTCGCCATCGCTTGCGGTTCGGACGGTATAGCCTTCAGGTTCCAGGTTCATCTTCAGGAGTTCAAGTATATCGAGATCGTCATCGACGACTAATATGGTTTCAGGCATATTTTAAACTTTCCTGAGACCGAAAATATCGACAATAATGTTATTGACAAAGGCACGATATTTTCGGTCTCGGTTCAATCAGTGTTTTTGAAGTTAACAGTACGGCGAGTACGCCTTTCAGTACTCAGTTATCAGTTAAAAGAGGGATACGATAATTCTAACACCTCTTAACTGAAAACTGAAAGGTTGCGTAGCAACCGTACTGAAAACTGTTAACTTCTCCGCACAAAAACTTAATAGTTAAAAAACGCGGAACGTAATGGAGCGATGCACAGAAACTTAATAGTTAAAAAGTCTTACCATCAATAGGAATAAAAAACTGAAAATTGCTTCCTTGTCCGTTATCTCCGGTATCGACCCATAATTTACCACCGTGTGCTTCAACGATTCCAGAGGCGATTGAGAGCCCTAAACCGCTGCCGCCCTGTTGTCGGGTCTGTACACTTCCGAGTTGTCTGAATTTATCAAAAACCTTTTCTCGTTCCTCAACGGGGATCCCTGGTCCCGTATCAATAACCTCAACATGAAAGCCGTTTTGTTGACTACCGTTTCTTGAATCCGTTGAAATCCTGACAGTCACTGTCCCGTTATCTGGCGTATATTTAATAGCGTTCCCGATAAGGTTAATAAAGACCTGTCCGATCCGATCTGCGTCGCCGATCATCTCCGGAATCCCGGTCGGTTTTTCCAAAAGTAGGGATATGGTTTTCTCATCTGCTTGTGGTCGGAGTTCTTCGATCCGTCGTTCTGCGATTGCGTCTATCTGTACCTGTTCCTGCTTCATTTCGATTCGTCCGGCTTCAATCCGTGAAATATCGAGCAGGTCGTTGATAAGTTCGGCGAGTCGCTCGGATTGTCGGAGTGCTCGGCTGAGGCTCTCTCGCTGTTTTGGATTGATTTCGCCGGTTTTTCCGTCAAGTATCAGCGAAATAAACCCTTTGATAGATGTTAATGGTGTCCGTAATTCGTGTGACACGAGCGAGACGAATTCCGACTTCATCTGCTCTATTTCGTGTTCATTTGTGATGTCATCGAAAACATAAACCATGCCGGCAACGTTGCCGCTCTCATCAGGAAAGTGGCTCGCGATAATGCGGAGAACGCGAGGGTGACTGATACCTGGCTGATCCCCATTAACATCGACTTCCGCAATCATGGTTTGATGCTCTGCCGTCTCACGTTGTGAAGCAGACAGGACTTTCAAGGACGCCGTTTTGGTTTCCGTAACTCCGGTTTCCGTTGCTTCTGATGTTTTCGTCCATCGGATCTCGCCAGCTTCTGGGTCAAGTTCAATGTGATTTCCAAAGCCGGAATCTCCGAGGTTCAAGAGCTGTTCAGCGACGGGGTTCAGGTAGAGTACATGTCCAGTCGGTTCAACAACAATCAACCCTTCGCCGAGGTTATCAACGATAGTGGTAAGTTTTCGCTCTTCTTGGGTGAGTTGCTCGACTGCGGTTTTCAGGTTTCTGCGCATCACATTGAATTCTTCAGCGAGTGTGCCGACTTCGTCATCACTATCAACGACGATTTCACTATCAAATTCGCCTTGTCCGATGCTCCGTGCCGCTTCTGCGACTCTCAATATGGGTGTTGCGATCCGTTGTGCGGCCCACCATGCAACAAATATAACGATACAAGTTGAAGCGATGGTAACATAAAAGATATAATTATTTAATTTTCTAACGCCGGTGTAGGCGGAGGCTGCCGGACGTGAAACAAAGACGATCCAGTTGCTAAAGTTCTGTTGAACCTTCCACGGTTGTCTCCGTGAGAGTTGGGTCCGTGCCCAACCGTATACACGCGATTCATCGAAACTGTCGTTTTCCCCCACGGATTCGTAGTCGTAATATTTTCCTTTTACCCCCCTTTTTGCCTCAATAACTGCCTCTACGGATGCATTGTTCATCTCTATATCGTCATCGATTTGGTATCCACTTCCGGTTGAGGCGGCGATAACCCTACCGGATGCATCCGTTAGAATGGTGTGCGTCTGCTCCAACTCCAAGCTGGATTCAACGATACTTTTAAGTTCAGGTAGCAACAGTTCAATTCTCAAGACCCCTATCGTATTATTTTCACCTGCTGGTCCTCTGTTTCTAAGTCCTACACGTATCGGCAGCGCGATGGGCAAGAGATGTACTTCTCGTACGGTATCATAGCGAATATCTTCAGCAAACGGGTACCCGACCCCGTTGTTATATGCATTTTTCCACCACTTGCTATCATGTACCCGTTTCGGTATCCCTGTTTTCGTATAGTAGTCCAACATCTTATTGTTCGAGCGAAGGACGTATCCGGAGGCGTTTGTAATGGTTACCTCTTTCGGAATAGTATTCCTCCGTCTTCTGTTCCCGGCATAAGTTTCGAGTAGCCGGATACTATCTTCAAGAGCCGCCCAGACATTGAAATAGACAACGACATCGCCATCAACCGTGTTTGAACTCATGACGGCTTCTGTGATGTTCGGCAGTTCACCTCGAATTTTTGCGATCTTTTCCGAGATAGCGTTATCCATGCGTGCGAGTTTCTCTTGTGCCAAAAGCACGTGGTTCTCACCGACAGTCCCTTTTAGTGCGTTTTCGCCCAACACCTTGATCGCTATTGAAACAGCGAACAAGGGCATGAGTGCGACTAACAGGAACAGGACGACCTGTTGACCACGTAGCCCGACTTTGAACCGAAAACGTTTATTTAACTTTCCTTGTGGTTCGTTCAGGGTTGCCTTTGCCATCAGATCTCTCTCCGTTTGTCCGGCATTCCGTTGTCGCGCCTATTCAATTGGTTGCTGGTTTTTAGTACGCTTCGCTTTAGGTTATAAGTTAAGAGCACTTCCTAACAATAAACCTCTTAACTTATAATACCAAATCTAATTGATGATTCCTCTTAAAAGTGCCCTCATCTTTCAGTTATGCCCGGTTCGGTTAGGAAACCGAACCTACCGGGTCCGGGTGGACGGTGTAGGGTTAATGCAATACAAACTTTTAGAAATGGTATAACTACGTATTCGCTTACATGAAAGCGTCGCGTGCAGCCTCCTCCGTGTCGTAAATTTCGATAACGGTTGCAAGCTGCGTTACCTCTAATACCTCTTGGACTGCCTTCTGGGGTTTCAGCAAAACGAGTTTCCCGCCGGATCGCTGGTACCCCTTTAAAGTCGTCACGATCGCGCCTAACGCGCTACTGTCAATTAGCGGAACTTCGGTTAGGTCAACGACTAATTTATCGTGTCCGGTTTGGAGTTGCAATTCCATAGCCTTCCGAAATGCATCCGATGCATTCCCAAGGATTTTTCCTGCTATATGGAGGATAGATATATTTTCCTCTTCAATTGTTGTCTCAAAATTCATATTTTTAATTTTCCTTGCGGTTCGTTCAGGGTTGCCTTTGCCTTAACCAACACCTCGTGCCTTTAACATTTATAACGGAGTCGAGTTGTTGGTTAAAGAGCGTTCTTCGTTGTCCCGCCGCGCCTTCGTTGCGGCTGCTCGTCCTTGCCAAATCTGTGATTAGTATTTCTATTAGGTTTCTATGTCCGGCCACGACGTATCACAACATAACTCCGATTGAGTATTCGGGTTGTGAAAACGGTTTCAACGTCTCCGCCGAGTGCATTAAGCGACATCGCGCTTTCGCTGATTTCTGTGTCTATTATCTCTTTCCGTGATTTGTAAGCCACCCATTTTCCTGTCGGTTTTAGGAACGGTATGCAATACGCCGCTGAATCTCGGAGCGTTGCGACGTAGCGGGTGAATGCCCAATCGTAGGCACCTGTGTGCTTCGGAACTTGGGCGCAAACCTCTGCTCGTTCCGTCAGTACTTCAACGTCTACCTTCTGATGAAGGTTAAGTTTCGCGATGAGAAATCTTAGAAAACTCCCTTTCTTCTTCGATGCTTCAACGAGCGTTAGTCGGATGTCGGGGACATAAATTTTCAAAACGAGCCCGGGGAACCCAGCACCGGTTCCGATGTCAATCACGGTGTCGCCGCTTTCGAGTGCGATATGTTCCAAAACCCCTAACGAATCGAGAAAGTGTTTATGCGTAATCTCTACCTTATCAGTGATAGCAGTGAGGTTGATCCGTTCGTTCCATCGGAGTAACTCGTCGCGATACAACTCGAACTGCGCTGTCTGATGCGCCGTTAGCGGAAATCCGTGCTGCTTGAATGTTTTAACTATTAAGTTTTTGTGCATCGCTCCACTACGTTCTGCGTTTTTTAACTATTGAGTTTCTGTGCGGAGAAGTTAACAGTTTTCAGTACGGTTGCTACGCAACCTTTCAGTTTTAACCATCAACTCGTGCCTTAACATTTATAACGGAGTCGAGTTGATGGTTAAAGTTAAGAGGTGTTAGAATTATTGTATCCCTCTTTTAACTGATAACTGAGTACTGAAAGGCGTACTCGCCGTACTGTTAACTTCAAAAACCCTGATTTACCGCAAGGAAAATTTAAAATATCGCAAGGAAAATTTAAAAAACTATCTCGCTCTCCGTTGATGCAGGACGACCGTCAGGATCGAAATATCCGCTGGTGAGACACCCGGCAGACGCGACGCTTGACCGATAGAGGCTGGACGGATTTTCGCTAACTTTTCCCGCGCTTCCGTTTTTAACCCTCGAACGCTCGTATAATCAAAAGTATCAGGGATTCGGAAATTTTCTAACTTCTTAAACTGGTGAATCTGTCGTTGCTGCCGTTGGATATATCCGTCGTATTTAATCTGAATTTCTACCTGCTCTTTCACTGCTGGCGGTAGCATCTGAGTAGGCGGTGCGATTTCTGTTATATGTTCGTAGCGCAGTTCCGGGCGTTTCAAGAGGTCTGCAAGCGATGTCGGTTGCTTTAGTGCTCCTGTTTTAAGGATAGTCCCCAAATTATCCACCGTCTCTGCTGTCGGTTTAAGGCGTGTCTCCTGTAGTCGTGTCAATTCCGTTTGGATGTCCGCTGCTTTCCTTTCAAACTGGTGGTATCTGTCATCATCAACGAGTCCGATGCGTCTACCGATTTCAGTGAGTCGTAGATCGGCATTGTCTTCCCGGAGTGCCAATCTGTATTCGGCGCGTGATGTGAACATCCGATAAGGTTCACGGATGTCCAACGTGACGAGATCATCGATAAGCACGCCTATATAAGCCTGTGCCCTGTCGAGGACAAGCGGTTCTCCGCCTTTGACCTTCAATGCGGCATTGATACCCGCCATGAGTCCTTGCGCAGCGGCTTCTTCGTACCCTGTCGTCCCGTTGAGTTGTCCGGCGAAGTAGAGCCCCGGCACCTTTTTGGTCTCAAGTGTCGGTTGTAGTTGTGTCGCCGGTGCGAAATCGTATTCCACGGCGTATCCGAACCGCATAATCTCAGCGTTCTCTAAACCTTTGATGCTATGCACCATCTCTACTTGCACATCTTCTGGGAGACTTGCAGAGATGCCGTTGAGATAGATCTCGTCGGTGTCTCGTCCCTCCGGTTCTACGAAGACCTGATGCTCTTTTTTCTCTGAGAATCGGACGACTTTGTCTTCAATTGAGGGACAGTATCGGGGGCCGATGCCGACGATACGACCGCTGTACATCGCGGAGCGATGGAGGTTGGCTCGAATGATCTCGTGGGTACCTTCATTGGTATAAGTCAAGTAGCACGGGAGTTGTGGCTGCGTGATTTGTTCGGTAGCGAATGAAAACGGGAGCGGGTCGTCATCTCCGGGTTGGATCTCCATGTCGGTGAAGTCAACCGTTTGTGCATTGACGCGCGGCGGTGTCCCCGTTTTGAGTCTACCGATCTCGAATCCGAGGTTCAAGAAGCTGTCGGAAAGTTTCTCAGCGGCGGATTCGCCTGCCCTACCGGCACTATACGAGACATCACCGATGTGGATAGTCCCTTTCAGGAAAGTGCCCGTCGTTAGGATGACAGTCTCCGCGAAATAAGCCGTCTTCGTCTGGCTCAGGATACCGATACACCGTCCATCTTCGACGAGAAGTTCTTCGACGAGTACCTGTTTAATATCGAGTTTCGGTTGCGCTTCGAGAACGCGCTTCATCTCATCTTGGTACGCCTTTTTATCGGCTTGTGCGCGGCTGGATCGGACTGCTGGTCCCTTTTTCGTATTCAAACGCCGAAATTGGATTCCAGTTTTGTCGATATTTTTCGCCATCTCGCCGCCGAGTGCGTCTATCTCTTTAACGAGGTGTCCCTTCGCGAGTCCACCGATAGCAGGGTTACAGGACATCTTCGCGATGGTGTCGAGGTTGATCGTAACGACAAGCGTATCACATCCGATTCGCGCAGCAGCGAGCGCGGCTTCACACCCTGCATGACCGGCACCGACTACAATAACGTCGTAATGTTTGTTGTACGTGTTCATCAATGTATTCGGTGTGGAGACTCCCACGCTTTAGCGGGGAGAGGAAACACCGCTCCTTTTTTTCAATAAATAGTCAATAAATAGTGCAGTCCGTTTTTTCGCCACGGTTCTGCTTGG
>JAJDXV010000018.1 GCA_022823085.1 Candidatus Poribacteria bacterium | reverse complement strand
TACACGCCCCTGTATCTCGCAGAGGCGTGCTATAAATACAACTATCGTCATGAAAATATCTTCGCGAAACTAATAACAGGATGTTTCCAATAAATGGAAAGTTTTAAAATTTTCTCAAGTCCAAAACGACTAATTCCGAATTATAATACTTTGGACATTTTTTTTGCTATGGCGTTTTCAAGGCTGTTTCTATTTTCCTGAAAGTTTTGAGCGTTGGCGAACTCGTAGAAAACACACAAGATGGAACAGGAGACCAACAGCCTATTCTACAGGAAATTGTCCAAACTGTAGTACAAAATTATAAGGCGGGGTTACATGAAGTTTAATTTATTAATTCGGTAATATAAGAACGTGCGATGAATCGCACTACTACGGGTTTCCTGCCCGTTTGTAGTAGGGCAATTCATTGCCCGTCAATTACCGATTTATTTTCTGAAACTTCATCAAACCCCGCCTGCAAAAGGGAAACTGTTACTTACCAAGAATCCACACGTCCAATTTCATTTTCGCACAGCGATTTTTCCGACCTTCTGTTTGCGGATTGTGTTCCCCTCCGCGTTGGTGAACTTAGCAGTGAACTTGTAGAGATAGACACCGTTGCCAAGCGGTTCACCGTCGGCATCATAGCCATCAAAATGGAATTCGTTGAAAGAGACGGACGGATCAAGCGTGTCAACGGTGAGGATGAGACGACCTGTGATTGTGTAGATTTTTAGACTGACTTCGTCCGCTGCTTTGGTGAGATAGTACGCGAAATGGGTGCCGGCCCCCGGGACGAAGGGGTTCGGGAAGTTGGCGATGTTCTTGATCTCAAACTCGCCTGCGACAGTCGCTGTCCGCGTCGTGTCCGATGTGTTGCCGTTCGCATCCTGCGCCTGTAACCGAATCCGATATTCACCGGGATCTAAAACCGGACTATAGGTTACGAGGATTAAGTTGTTGCTCGTTGGCGACGCGGCGACTACATATTCGTCTTCCGGCACACGCTGCCCGTTCTGGGTGAGGATGATATGCTCCGGACGTGAATCAATCCCGTTAGCGTCCTCAATGCGTGCCGATATAGTCGGCGTATCGGAGATATAATCGCCATCAACGAAGCCTTGATGTTCGATGTTTAGTGCCAGTGCGGGGGGACTCGTATCACTGTGGGATAGCAAGGCGAAGGTGCCGGGCAGTTTAACCTCCGCCGAAACCGTTTCTGCGTCTACGGTCTCGTTGCCAATCAATACCCAATTGCCGATGTCGTCGCGCCGATAGATATGCGGTTCTTCACTCACTTCTCCATCTTTCAGGAAAGTAGCAACCGCCGTTAATTCGGTCTGCTCATTTAAATCGAGCTGATAGGCAAAAGCGGACGACGGAATCGCACCCACGATATCGGGTTGATGGGTGATGGTAAGCGGTTCTTCAATGTAAGTCAACACTGCGCTGCCGTGCAGTTCCGCAGACGGAACAGCGATTTTAAATCTACCGTCTTGACTCAGAAACGGCTGATTGAGCGTCTCAGACGTGAGAACGACACGGTTCGCAGTAAATTCCCGATACCCTCTATTATTACTTTCCCGTTTCTCAATGAAACTTCCCTTTGGCAGTTCGGGGGTAGGCATATCCACATAGACAGTGATCAGATACCTGCCGAGCGACGGTTGCCAAGGCACGCTCACGACGACTTGGCTATCAGGCGGAATTTCTGGGATTATCTGAACGCCTCCAATAGGCGTGGCGTTCTGTAGTTCCGAGAGCGTAGGTCTTGATGCCGGACTTATAGGACCGTCCTCGGTTTCAGTCTCCACAGGTTTTTCAAAAAAGTAGACGGGTACATTCTGAGCGGATTTGCTCCCGACATTTCGGATCTGCGCCGAGAGGAGGAGCGGGGGTTCGGTATCCCAAGCGATCGTTGGTTCTAAAAGCACAAAATCGACTTCAGGCTCAACGTATCCGACATCATAAGTGACGGTCTCCGTTTGCAATACCCTGCCGCCTTCTATCTGGACTTCTAAGTAATAGTCGATGAGTTCAAATTCGGGGTATCCGGGGATGGGGCGTTCACTTCTATAGGTGTTTCCGCTGTGTGGAACGACAGGGATCTCGAAAAATTCAAAAGCGTCGAGACTCCAAAAAAGCGTTAATTTCTCAATTTTGCTTTCGTTCACGACCTCTGTATAAAGATAGACAGGTTGATCAGGTTCAACAGGAAACGGGACAATACGGACGTTGCTAACATGCCGATCGAGGATGTTGTAGGCGGCGTGTCCGATTGCCTCCTCGTCCGCGTTCCACGCATAAGCCTGAATGCTGGAAATATCGAATTCGGGCCCCGTTGGGAGTTGTATTTGGGTCTTGAATTGTCCGTTAGCGACAGCTGTCGTCTCCCTTTCCGGTAGTATAACGTCCTCGACTTCAGTTATCGGGGCAACAATAATTTCGGCATCTCCGTTAAAACTGCGGTTCGGCAGCGTTCCTGAGACAGTAGCGGTGTTCGCCTGTCCGAAATCGGTTTCAGTAGCAGGATTTCCGAATTCTACTTCCAATTCCATCTGCCTGTTCGGTATTTTCAACCGTGTTGCGGGATCACCAAGCAGCGTGAAGACTTCAGCCAAATCAAGGAATCCGGGTGAGTTTATGAGAAACTGCGTTTTGGCTTGGGCGAAGATAGCACCGATGTTTTGGGTATGTCCCCTAAAAATAACGTCCAGCAGTTCTCTATTGAGATTGTAATCCCCGTCTAAGAGTCCGATGCTGGTTGCCCCGATGACAGCGATAGCACCGCCGTTCTCTGATCGGAGGAGTTCTTCAGCGAGGCTGTTTTTTGTTCCATCAAAGGCAGCGGTGTAGCAGGTCATACTCATGACCAAAGGGAGTTGTGAGATGTTAGTCAAGTTCTGTTCCGGGTCTTCAAAGTCAAGCATGCGGCTGTCTGACCAGATGCCGCCGCCACCGTGCCCAATGTAATTGATGAGACTCGCACCGTTGTTGAAACCGTCAATCACACGTCTCGCGATCGGCGTTGTAACGCCTTCAGGGATACTCAAATCCGGTGCGTCTTTATAGGGAGCTTTAATCCGTTCGGTCTCATATCTGCTGGTAATTTCATAGTATGAAATAAGTTGATCAATCTGCGAATGGAAGATACGGTCGGATCCAGCGAGCATCAGGAGTCGTTTGTGCCACGGGCCAACAGGTGAAGATGTTTCATGCGCAATTGTCCGTTCAACGAATATCCGGGCATCAATGCGATTATTGGCAGGCATTCTTCCGATCAGCATATCAGGGAAACTATCCTCACCTCGGAATGTGACAAACTGGTGATCGCTTGCGCTTGATCCGTAGCCAGGAATTTGTACCCGTATCGTCGGTACGAAATTAGGTTTATTTTTTATGTCGATATGTGTATCACCGATAAGAAGGACATAAGTCGGTGCCGGGGGTTGCCAATTGTAGTACGTATACTCAAGGAATCTACGGATGGCGTGTGGGTCAAGGATGCCGTGATTAAATTCGTCGTAAATATTCTGGACATCAACGACCTGGGTACGCATGCCTTGTTCCGCGCGAAAGTCTGCCAGCGGTTGAACATCGTCAATAAAATCTGCGTGTGTGATGATGATATAATCCGCGCCGTTGTGTGCGTTCCGTAAATTAGATGGTTCGTCAACAGAGATTTTGGGTTTGCGGAATTTGTTTCGGCTCAGGGCAATGTATTGGATAGCGGGATCGTCTACGTGCTTAGGACGAATCTGGGTGGATCGAAAAATGACTCTATACGTACCTGGAAGCTTATCGTCTACAAGTGTGGACAGCCCGACGTATCGGGTGCCGTCGATGCCGTAAATCTCGACATCGCGGGTCGAGAAGTTCTGTAAAGTCACTTCAAAATCTGGATTTACAGTGCCAGTCTCATCTGGTGCTGGCGTGATCGCAAAAGGCAGTACATCCGCCTCGGCATAGAAATTGCGCCAATAGTCAACCTGAATCCAATTTAACAAAATAATATCAATAGGTGCGTCTTGGCTTGCCGGATTCATGATCTGCAGGACATTCCTGCCATCTTGAAGGAAAGACTGAGAGAGTTCTTGATTCTGAAGTTGATACTCGGTTTCACCACTCCATTGCGCTTCCTCCAATCTGATTTTATTGTTTAACCATATATCGCAATCGTGTGCGGTGTTAGATCTACCGTGGAGGCTGACCCTTATGGTTGCAGGTCGGGCGGTGTCTGCGAGTCCCTCAAGATGAAAGTTAAACGATTTTGACTGCGGGGCTGTCAGTTGTGACCAGAACCAGCTATCGTCCGGTAGCGGGGGCAGTTCAGTGAGCGCGAAGAAACGGGTCTGTAGCCCGTCGCTGAATGACGAATATTCCTGGTTTCCTTCGAGATTTACGTCACGGAATCGCCTAAAATCGAGATCCTGCTCGGAATGGGCGCGTGTTAAAAAAGAACTGTGCCTCTCTACAGGACTCGTATCCGGCAGGACTGTTTTTGTGATCATACGACTTCCGGGGCCCGCGTTCCATGACAGCCAGTAGATATTCTCATCGCTGAAAGGATTGATATAGCTATTTTCGCCCTGCTGGCGTTCCGCGTAGAAAACGATCTCGTCCGTTGGGTCAAATCTATCATCATCTTCACCGCGTACAAAAATCGGTACCTGTCTTCCGTTGTTTGTCAGTTTCAATGTACGTGGCATAATTGCCGCAATATCGGCACCGGCTGCAGCGAGTTCTGATGCCGTAATACTATACATCCCAGATTCGGTGACACTGACTTTATAGTGTGGCGCCGCTACCCCCGCACTCGGTGCTGAAGGGGCGCGCATGATCGGTGAACGCCACTGATCAGCGTTCTGCGGATTAATGAGTAAGTCGTTAAAGATCGCATTGTAAGCATCCGATTCGGCGTGCAAGCCGTTTGGAAGCGCAGACGGTGCCGCCGTCACACTCGGCGAAACTGTTCCCACGAAGCGCACCTCAACCACGAGCTGATGATAGAGACGTACTTCACGACGGACAGGATTATACTGGACAGGATTGAACTGAATCGGGAGCACACGGTTCTCCCGGATCCATCCCGCTTTCAAAGTCACAGCGAGGTTGTCCGGAAAGAAGCGATTGACTTCAGGCAACGCGCTCCCTTGAGGTACCGACGGAGCGTCAATCTTCTTTACAGGATGTGTCGTGAACCGTTTTTCGATAACCCGGAGTTGAAAACCCACATCGGCAGGAACTGCAATGAGCGCGGTTTGGATCGGGAGCCGCGGCAGCATCGGCACCGTTGTGAACCGGCATCCGGGAAAAGAGACCGTCTGGCTTTCCGGAATTCTTGCACCGTCCTCTGTGGGATTATTACGAATCTGAAAATCGGATTCCGGGATCGTCAGTTGTAGCGTTACACCTTGTGCGGTTGCCCTGACCAATTCAGCTTCTCTTGGAATGTCCGTGTTTTCTCTTGTTGCAGCGCGAGCGCGTCGGTCTCTTGATGGTATCGGTGCCGCGACCGCTGTTCCCTGAAAGGAACGCCAGTTAAGAACAGGCAAGGACCCCGTTTCCAGGCAGAAGAAAAGCACTATGAATAAGATCGGAAGCCGTAGGGACGGGGTGGTGTGTATTTTGGCAGAACGTATTTGCATTAAAGGATTGACTCCCAAGTTCAAAATTTGTTAAAGCGACGCGATCAAAAATTTTTATACTGTTTGTTGATTCTCAGGTCGTTTTACTTTAACCTAAGTTTTTTTAACTATTAAGTTTTTTTAACTATTAAGTTTTTGTGCATCGCTCCACTACGTTCCGCGATGGTTTCTGATAAAGAAGTTAACAGTTTCCAGTTAACAGTTAACAGAAAAGAGACATTGTGTTATCCGCACACCTCTTAACGGGTTACTGGTTACTGGTTACTGGTTACTGGTTACTGATACGCCAATAGCGAATAGTCGAAACGAAGTGGAGGGTTTTTGCTGGGGTGTTTCTTAAGACAACAAAGAACGATGTATTGGCCACGAGAACCCTGATTAACCGCAAGGAAAGTTAAAATATCTATTTTTCGGCGAGGTGATAGACCTCAATTTCTCGGATTTGCGCCACTGAGGGCTCGATGACGCGGAAGTGTGGATAGTAATGACCGGCAAGCGTTGTCCGTTGATTAACGACTTTGTCTCCGGGTTCTGCAATTATTTTGTTCACCACTGCATCGTCAACGGTTCGCGTAACGGCGACACGGATCATTTGTGTGCGGAAGTTCAACCGATCAAAGACGAATTCTGCTTGCGCTCTTTCATCGCCGACATTGCGCCGCTGGATGACCGTATCGAAAGTCTCCCATTCACCGCTCTCCTCGTTGAGATAGTCCATTTCAAATCGGAAAAGGTTCCCGTTGTGGATGACGATCTTCCGGACGGGATGTACTTCGGCGAATCGGATGATAAAATTCCGATCATTCTCTGCTGGCAGCGTCGCGAGCGTCTTGAGGTTTCCGTCGTTCACACCGGGATGGTTCGCTTCGGTGCCGTAAGCAGCACTTGCTATGTTGGTGCTGTACTGTGTGGATAGCAGTTGCGCGACGTTACATGCACTGAGATGTAAGCACGCAAATAGAAGACAAGCAATAGATAAAACGATGCGTCTCATGTTTATTCCTCCTGTAAGGTCATATCGACGCGGTCTACGATACCCATGACGAGTTCGCGGATCGGAGCGTCTTCAATACCGAAAACCTCTTGTGCGACACCGGGGCCGGCACCGACGATGACTGTGTCCCCTTCGCCTGCCCCGACATAATCGACAGCGATTGTTGGGGTACGAACGAGTTCGGACCTGACGCTTAACGGTTGAACCAAGAGCAGCGTCCGGTTTTCGTATGCCGGATGTTTAAGCACGGAAACGACTTTGCCGATGACTTTAGCAATGTACATTTTTTTTAACTTTCCTTGCGGTTAATCAGGGTTCTCGTGGCCAATACATCGTTCTTTGTTGTCTTAAGAAACACCCCAGCAAAAACCCTCCACTTCGTTTCGACTATTCGCTATTGCCAATTAGAAACCATCGCGGAACGTAGTGGAGCGATGCATAGAAACTTAATAGTTAAAAAACGCGGAACGTAGTGGAGCGATGCAGAAAAACTTAATAGTTAAAAATTTCAGGGGGTGCGTCTGCTGACATGTTCGATGTATCGGTCGAAGAGAGAGAATCGACAAGTCCAACGATAGCAACATCAACGGGCATCCGTTTTCCAGGGATAACGCGGATGGCATCCCCGCCGGTGACGATATAGACGATTTCTCCGACCCCTGCATCGTGTAGCGTATCAACTGCGACGATCGGTTCAGAGATAGGGTTCCGTTTTTCGTCTAAAGGTTGGACGATGAGGAGGCGCGTGCCTTCCATACTCGGGTCTTTTCGGGTCGCGACGACGGTGCCAATCACTTTTGCTAAATCCATTTATTTAACCTTTCCTTGCGGTTAATCAAAGTTCTCGTTGGTAATACGTCTTTGGGTCGCCTCCGTCGCGCCTTCGTTGCGACTACATTCCGATATCAACGTTAATCCAAACGTGCCGCTTGTGCCGATCAGAAACCTGCCTGAAACGCAGTGGAAGGCAGAACAGGGGCCCAATTATTTAAAAATCTTATATTCAACAAGTTTCGTATGGAGCGTGTTTCGGTTGATGCCGAGTATCTCTGCCGCTTTACTCCGGTTTCCGTTGGTGTGCGCAAGCACGATTTTAAAGAGCGGTTTCTCGAAGGTTTCGCGGATTTCGGTATAGAGTTCGCCGGCGGGTGCCCCGGACTCCATACACTGTTCAACGTGTGCTTGGAGCAGCGCATGGATTTTCGCATCGAGGTTCCCCGGTTCGCTTATGGGTGCCGTTTTCTCAAAGATCGTATCGAAGTGTTCAGGTAACAGCATCTGACCCGAACACATGACGAGGGCGCGTTTGATGGCGTTTTCTAACTCTCGGACATTGCCGGGCCAATCGTAAGATGTGAGCTGCTTGATGACTTCTGTTGAGATACCGATTTCAGTCAATTGGTACTCTTCGACGAACTGCCGTGTAAACAGGTCTATGAGTTCCGGTATATCCTCTTTCCGATCCCGTAGCGGCGGGAGTGAAATCGGGATGACGTTCAAGCGGTAATAGAGGTCTTCTCTGAACGCTTTTTGCGTGATCGCCGTTTCGAGTCGCCGGTTGGTCGCAGCGATGATGCGGACATCAACAGCGTGTGTCTCCGTGCCGCCCATAGGTTCTATTTCGCGTTCTTGTAGGACGCGAAGCAGTTTTGTTTGTACCTCAATCGGTAACTCACCGATTTCGTCGAGGAAGATTGTACCGCTATCCGCCTGCTCAAATTTCCCTTTTCGGGTGCTATGTGCGTCGGTATACGCGCCTTTGACGTGTCCGAAAAGCGCGCTCTCAATGAGGCTCGACGGCATGGCACCGCAATCGACGACAACGAACGGGTTTTGCACACGGCGACTGTTTTGATGGATCAGTTCAGCGACGAGTTCTTTACCTGTCCCACTTTCACCTAAGACGAGGACGGTTTCGTCGCTGACAGCGGCGCGTCCAATCTTGAGGTATACCTCTTGCATCACCGCGCTCTGACCGACCATCTTTCCTTGGCTATCGAATTCCGGTGATGCTGATGTTTTGAGGTTTTTCGCTTGGTGCGTTGCGTCGGCGGCGCGTGCGACGAGGCTTATTAATTCCTTCTGGTCAATCGGTTTCGTGAGGTATCCATAAGCGCGCCGTTTTGCCGCGTCGATGGCGGTCTGTGTTGTACCGTGCGCCGTGATGATAATAATTGAAGCCGCACTGTTCTGCTGTTGGATGTCCTCGATTAATTCGAGTCCGTTTGCATCGCCTAACCAGATATCGAGGAGGATGACATCAATAGCTTCTGTTTTTACGCGCGCGAGGGTTTCCGTTCCGTTTCTGGCTTTAACGGTTTTGTAGCCTGCCCTTTCGAGCGTGGCGGCGAGAATTTGTCGTAAACTGTCATCGTCGTCAGCAATAAGTACAAGATTTGACATTTAAATTTTCCTTGCGGTTAATCAAAGTTCTCGTTGGTAATACGTTCTTGGGTCTCTTCCGTCTCCACTTCGTTTCGACTGCTCGTTATTGGCGTATCAGTAACCAGTAACCAGTAACCCGTTAAGAGGTGTGCGGATAACACAATATCTCTTTTCTGGAAACTGTTAACTGGAAACTGTTAACTTCAACTGAATAGTTAAAAAAAGTTAAAAAACGCGCCTGTACGAATACGCAGGTAGTGACATCATAAACGTCGTGCCGACTTCAACGTTCGGATCAATTTCGATGGTCCCCCCATGTTCGGCAACGATTTTCTGGCTAATATAGAGTCCGAGTCCTGTCCCTTTCTGTTTAGTGGTATAAAATGGATCAAACAATTTCGGAATATCGTCCAGTGGGATACCGGGCCCGTCATCCTGAACCCGCACCTGAACGGTTTTCGCTTCCGAGTCATATCTCGTCTCGATCGTCAACGTTCCATCTGTGTCCATCGCTTCAATTGCGTTGTAAAATAGATTCAGGAGCACTTGCGTTATGCCATCTTCGTTGATATTCACTGGCGGACAGTTCGGGTCGTATTGTGTAGCGACTGTAATCGCACACTGCTCCAATTCTGGACGGCAGATCGCGAGGCTGCTATTGAGCAGTTGATTTATGTCGGTCTCTTTTGCGAGTTGCATTGCCGGCTTACTGAAAGCCAGTAACTGTTCAACAAATCGGTTGAGTCTATCCACCTCTTTGATAATAATCGCAGTGTATTCTTGAATCTCTTTTTGCGAGAGTTGTACTTTGTTCGGATCGGTATCAACTTGTAGCCCCGCTTCCGTTTCTTTGTATTGGAGGAGTTGTGTGCCGAGCCGGATACTCCCCAACGGGTTTCGGACTTCATGCGCGATGGTTCGGACTAACCTACCGAGGGTCGCCATCCGTTCGGATTCGACAAGCGCGTCGATGGTCTGCTGGATTTTGACACGTTGCGCGATGGTCGAAGCGATAATCGTTAAAAGCTGTCGGTCGTCCTCTGCAGAAAATTCGTCCGATGCCTTGTCAATTACCAACGTCCCGATGACGTGTTCTTCAACAATGATCGGGATACACCAGAAGGCAATTATATCTTTAGATTCCACAAGTTCCGGCTCAAAGAGTTTAAGAGGGCTGCGCGGTTGCCGCGTCTGCGGGACACCGATCGCTTTTCCGGATGCGAGTACCTCCTTTTGGATGTCTTCCATCTGATCATCCGTGCCACGCTTCATCTCGGCGGGTGTCAGTCCTAAGACGGTTTCTACCGAAGTGACAACCTTGCCATTTTCATAAAGATGTAAAGCACCACGGTATATCCCAAGCCTTTCGGAGAGAATCTCTATGATGCGCTGAAAGAGCCCTTTTAATTCGAGGTTGGCATTCGCGGCTTGGCTCACTTCAAAAAGCGTCGAGATGTCTCGGACCTGTTTCTCTAAATTCGCGTTGACGGTGTTAATCTCCTCAATCTCTTCGGCACCGCTGCGCCGCTGAACCTGCAACTGCCGGATGATACGGATAATCCCGTACACAAGGAACGGGTAGAGCAGGGCGATAATGATGTTCGCTGCGCGTGTCGGATAGTGGATAACGTAGACCCAATTGGCTACCGCTGTAATCCCGAACAGGACGTTTTGTTCACGCGGACGCGTATAAATAACTGCAAGAATCATCACCCCGTAGTAGCAGTGGCTCAGTGCCGGGTAGTACGCCTGCATCTGGAACAGATGAACACCAATATTAATAAGGAGTACGAGCAGTGCTAAAAAAAATGTTAGCATTTTTTAGTTATCAGTACTCAGGACGATTTTTCTCCGAAAAATCTTTCAGTACTCAGTTAAAGAGAGATTTGATTAATCAGCGTGCTCCTTAAACTGAACACCGATAACTGACAACTCATCTGTCTAAATCAGGATTCTCTGAATTAATAATTTTCCGTTGATTAATCAAAAGTTCAGAAAGTTGTTGAGCATTTTTAATCCGACGCGTCCGCTTTTTTCGAGGTGGAACTGTGTTGCGATAAGGTTATCGTGTGCTATGGCACTGCAGAATTCGAGTCCATACGCTGTTTTTCCGATCACGATGTCCGGTGTCTCTGGGACCGGATAATAGGAGTTGACGAAATAGAAGTGCGCTGGATTCGGGACATCGGCAAAGATTGGGTGCGGTTGCGTCTGATAGACTTCATTCCACCCGATTTGCGGGACCTTTAACGTTTCGGTTCGCGTCTCTACATCAGCGGCTGGATATTTTTTCACCTGTCCGGGTAGGAGCGCGAGGCATTCGGCATCCTCTTCTTCGCTGTGCGCAAAGAGTATCTGGATACCGATACAGATACCGAGCATCGGTTTTCCAGAGCGGTAGCAGTCTGTGAGGACTTGGTTTAGCCCGCGTTTCTGTAGCGTTTGCATCGTGGCTTTCGCGGCGCCGACACCCGGAAAAATGACGCGTTCCGCTGTGAGGATCGTTTCAGCATCGGACGTAATCTGGTTTTTGTAACCGAGGTATGTCAGCGCACGTGCAACACTTGTGAGGTTGCCTGCGTCGTAATCTATAATTGCTATCATTTTTTTGTAGTTTTCAGTTGTCAGTTTGCCTCACAGTGAGAGTTAACCATTTGTGGCAGTTACTTTTGGTGTCCCTGCCACAGCATGCCTCTTAACTTATAACTTATAACTTATAACTTATAACTATTTCCTCTGACAACTCACGTGATGGCTTTTTCAATCGTTTTATAGAGATTGACTGTCTCGATACCAGCGATGGCGGCTTCAGAACCCTTGTTGCCTGCTTTGATACCGGCGCGTTCGAGTGCCTGTTCTATCGTATCCGTGGTGATGACACCATAGATGACTGGAATCCCCGTGCTACCTGATAGATGTGCGATCCCCTTCGCGCTTTCGGCGGCAACGTAATCAAAATGTGGTGTCGCGCCCCGGATGACCGCACCCAAGCAGAGGACAGCGTCATACTTTTCGCTTTCGGCGAGACGTTTGGCAACGCCCGGAATCTCAAAGGCACCGGGTGTCCAAAAGACGTCAACTTGATCTAAGTCAACGCCGTGCCGTTTTAGCGCATCTAATGCCCCGGCAAGGAGTTTTTCGGTGACAAAACTGTTGAATCGGCTGACGACAATGCCGAATGTGAGACCTTCACCGAGAAGGTGCCCTTCGTAGACGTTTGGCATATCTTTATTCCTCGTTGAGTAGGAGGTGTCCGAGTTTGGAACGTTTTGTTTCTAAATACGCGCGGTTAAACGGGTTCGGTTTGGTTTCGAGCGGGACACGCTCAACGATTTCGAGACCGTAACCGTCTAATCCCCTCACCTTCTGCGGGTTGTTTGTCATCAGACGCATCTTTCGGACACCTAAATCGGCTAATATCTGCGCACCGATGCCGTAATCGCGTAAATCCGCGGGGTATCCGAGATGTTCGTTCGCTTCAACGGTATCCAGTCCATCACTGTCCTGTAATTGATACGCGCGGAGTTTCCCTTTAAGACCCATCCCTCTGCCTTCCTGTCGCATATAGAGGAGCACGCCTCTGCCTTCCTTCTCAATGTTCTGCAAAGCGATTTCGAGTTGTTCACCACAATCGCATCTCAGGGAACCGAAGACATCACCCGTCAGGCATTGTGAATGGACACGCACTAAAACCGGGGAGGCTTCCGTAATATCGCCTTTTGTGAGGGCGATGTGCGTCTTATCTGTTTCGACGTTCTCACCGTCCGTATCTGTGCTTTCGTAAGCGTAGAGTTTGAATTCGCCCTGTGCGGTCGGTATATCGGCGGTTGCGACGCGCCGGATGAGCGTCTCCGTCTCACGGCGGTAGGCGATGAGATCGGAGATAGTGATAATCTTTAGGCGGTGCTTGGCGGCGAATTCCATGAGTTCCGGGACGCGCGCCATACTCCCGTCGTCGTTGAGGATCTCACAGAGGACACCCGCCGGATATAACCCCGCCATACGTGCCAAATCGACTGTCGCCTCGGTATGTCCAGCGCGTCGGAGAACGCCACCCGGTTTCGCATCTAACGGGAAGATGTGTCCGGGGCGGACGAAGTCCCCGGGGACAGCCTCCGCGTCAACAAATTTCTGGATCGTGTACGCACGCTCCTGCGCGGAGATACCTGTCGTTACCTCTTTCGCGTCAATCGTAACCGTGAACGCAGTCTGCATTTGTGCCGTGTTAGATGCGACCATAGGTTGAAGTTCGAGTTCGGCGAGACGCTCCGAACAGGTGGGTAGGCATATCAACCCTCTACCGTGTGTCGCCATAAAGTTGATGGCTTCCGCGGTTACTTTTTCAGCCGCCATGATAAGATCGCCTTCGTTCTCGCGGTCGGGTTCATCAACAACGATGATTAATTCCCCATCGTTGATGGCAGTGAGTGCTTCAGGAATGGTATTAAATGTGTTTGACATTTTTTTAATTATACGCCAAGCGTTAAATAACGCCTTCTGTAACTTAACGGTTTGTGCTTGGAATCCGCCTGCCGCCGTTGTTGGCAGGCTTACGGGACTTTAAGGCTGACCGTTGACGGCTATTCAATGTAGCCGTGCTTCTCTAAGAAGCTGAGGTTAAGGGTCTCGGAAGCGGGTTCTTCAGCCCAATTCTCCTCCGAGTTCCTGTTATTGAGAAGCGTTTCAATATAACGGGCAACGATGTCCACTTCAAGATTGACGGTGGCACCGGTCCGTTTCGCTCCTAAAGTTGTGACCTGTTTTGTGTGCGGGATCAAGGCGACTTCAAAAGTGTCCGCATGTACGCCGGATACAGTTAGGCTGATGCCGTCAACGGTGACGGAACCTTTGTATGCAATGTAGCGTCTGATGTTGCTGCTCATCGTTACCTGCATCAAGGAGGCATCGCCTTCGTCTTTCCATCCGGCGATCGTCGCGACTTCGTCTACGTGTCCGAGCACGAGATGCCCACCCAATCTATCGCTTAACCGGAGTGCGCGTTCGAGATTAACCTGTTCCGCGACCTTGCGTTCGCCTAATGTCGTGCGACGCAACGTTTCAGCGGATATATCGGCGGAGAAGGTCGCCGGTGTCAGCGTCCGTATCGTAAGGCAGGCACCGTCAACAGCGATACTGTCCCCGACTTCAGCGTCGGTGAGAACGTCACTCGCCTGAATTTCGAGGGTAGCACCTTCGGATAGATGCCGTATACTTTTGATAGTGCCGAGTGCTTCGACGATTCCGGTAAACATGTTGTTACAAATACCCTTCAATAAGGAAATCGGCATCCGGCATCGGTGTGATACGTACCCGTTGCAAGTGCGGCACCTCGCTTAGATTCGGAAACCCTTCACCACCGATGGGGCCTGGGGCACTCTGTCCACCGATGATTTTCGGCGCAATGAAGCACATCACCTTATCGACGACGCCCGCAGTGATAGCGGATGCGTTGATTTCCCCGCCGCCTTCTATAAGTACGCTTGTTATCTCGCGGCTGCCCAATATTTCTATTAAACGTTTAAAACAGACTCGGTTTCCGTCCGCTGCTGGCACGGTTATGACTTCTGCGCCTGCCTTTTCGAGTGCCGTGACGTTCCCGGCAGGTGCATCGGCTGTCACAGCGATGATGATGACACCCGCCTCGCTTTCAGCGTTGAAAATACGTGCGTCTGGAGGCGTTCTCGCTTGTGAATCGAGGACAACCCGAATAGCGTCTTGTCCGTGTCTATCCTGCAGCCGTGTCGTCAGTGCAGGGTTATCGCGTTCGACGGTGCCTCTACCGACGAGGATCGCGTCTACGAGGTCCCGGATCTGATGTCCGTGTTGACGCGATGCTTCGGACGTAATCCACTGCGATTCACCCGAAGCGGTTGCTATCTTCCCGTCAAGGCTCATGGCAGTCTTGAGGATAACAAACGGCATGCCGGTTTGGATATATTTCCTGTAGATCTCGTTTAATTCGGCTGCCGCTTGTGCACATAAACCGACGTGGACACGGAGACCTGCTTCCTCAAGTTGACGAACACCTTTACCTGCGACCTTCGGATTCGGATCGGTTTCTGCGATATAGACTTCAGCGATACCGGCGTTAATGAGTGCTGCTGTGCAAGGCGGTGTACGTCCCCAGTGGCAACACGGTTCAAGCGTTACGTAAATTGTCGCACCTCTGGCGTTCTCGCCCGCGGCGGTGAGTGCGTGGACTTCAGCGTGCGGGGTTCCCGCCTTTTGGTGATAACCTTCACCGATCACCTGACCGTCCTTGACGACAACTGCACCGACAAGCGGGTTAGGGCTGGTGCGCCCCGTCGCGCGTTTCGCCAAATCGAGAGCGCGTTGCATAAAGGCTATATGTGCTTTGTCCATAGCGATATGTTACTCACACCGGATGTCTGTTTCTAAATAGTATATCATATTTACGTTAGAAATCAAATCATTTATTGATCGCTAACTGCGGACTGCTGATGGCTGATTGCCACCGCTTTCAAAGATTCGAGGATTTCTAACTGTTTGACGAGATCGAATTGGTGTGAACCGATATACATATATCTGATAATTCCGGCTTTATCTATGATAAACGTTGCGGGGCGTGCGATATTGTAAGCGTCGAGACTCAGCCAATGATAGACACCGTAACTTTTGATAACCTCCCGCGTCTTGTCTACCAGTAGTGGGAACGTGATCTCATTTTTTTCGACAAAACCTCGGAATTCACGGGGCCACTGTCCAGCGATAGCTAGCGGTGTGGCGGCATACGTTTCGTACGCCTCAATATTCTCCTGCACTGCCGACAACTGTCGGCGGCTGTTCGGTCACCATGTCCCTCGGAAGAAGGTGAGGACGACGTGTGCCGTGTCCCGGTAGGTTTCGAGCGAGACATCTTTGCGCTGATGCGACGGGAGCGTGAATAACGGTGCAGTATCGCCGATGTTGAGAATCTTGTTCTTGCGTGGCATACGCAAAATTGTATCAGAAATTGTGGCGGATGTCAAATTTTTAGCAGATGGCTATCGGGAACTGTTAGCGGGCAGCAGTTAGAGGGTCTATTGTGTTAGAAACTACTATTTTTTCCGTGCTTTTTTCACTATCGTGAAAATATGGGTCTCATGTTGTATCTTCAAGACACTTTAATTTTTTTTGTACGCAAAATCTGCGGTTGTGATTTTTGTCGTAAGGCTAAAAATAGAATAGCATGCATCGCGTGGATTGTCAATCCAAAAATTATATTTTCAATACTATGGTTTGGACAATCCTTAAAATTGTCCAAACTTTAGTATAGTATTGGGTAGGCAATTTCAAAATGATGCTGTTTCAATTCCATACTGGTTCGATTAAAAGTCGCCTCAGTAAAACCGAGCTCGCTTGCGATCTCGGTTTCAATTCCATACTGGTTCGATTAAAAGGCAGCACAAGCCTTTTTGAACGATAAACTTTATCAAGTTTCAATTCCAAATTGGGGACGCTTTGGACCCTATGCGCTCACTTTTCTTCAAGACGGTTCGGTTGGTAGTGATCTTCTTTTGGGAGTCTCTAATGGAACGATTTCTGGTCGTGGGACAGCATTGAGTGCAGACATGGTGAAAGAATAGGTTTCTCGTCGAGACGGTTTTGCGCGATCTCGATGTCGGTTCTACTCGGACTATCGCTGAACAGTCATCGTATATTTTATTGATACCTGAATACACAATACCCACTATAAAAACGGGTGATAAGATTTTCGCGTCAACAGGTGAAACACCTACCGCTGTTCCGTCTGAAAATGTTTTCACTGTGCAAGGATCTATCTTTGCGGGGGTGGCAAGGCGACAAACGTTTTTGTGTACGTTCGCATAGAAAAGGCTGTCAATGTAACGTTTTATTCAAAACGTTAAGTTCAAAAAGGCTGCCAGCCAGAAGCCAGCAGCCTTGTTTTTTTATCGACGTTTGAGACCAGCCCAAGTTGTTATATTGACTTTCCTTTTACCTGGAGATGCTGCAACAATTGCAGCGTGAGCAAAAGCCTTTACTATGAAAATATCCGCCTCGTCAGTTACACCATCATTATTTACGTCAGTATCATAATTTGAACTTCCATTGATAGCTTTTCTGACGATCTGTACATCCAGAAGGTCTACGCGACCATCATTGTTCACATCAGCGTCTATACTGTCTGCTCGTAAACCCACAGCAGAATCAATATACAATTTAGGCTCGCCAAAAATATAATTATCGCAACTTTGATTTTCTACATCACCTATTTTAAGAGTTAGTGTTTTAGTTGCGGATGGTATATCGAATTCTATATAGACACCGTGATCGTCTCTATACAATACGTCTGATCTATAGATTTCCGTGTTGTCAGCATAAACCACAAGTTGCACTGATGGACCACCTTCGCAAGCGAAGTCAGGCCCTTGGTGAGGCACCCCAAAAAACGAACTAAATTTTGTATACCCCTCACTTGAGATGTCATATTCAATCTCCGCTGGTGCTGAACTATACATCCAATGCGACCAAATATCCATTTGATCAAAATCCCAATAATGTACAGATTTATTACCTGTTTCACCATCAGGAGTTTTCTCCCAAATACCTGCCACCCAACCATCCCAGTTGTTTGGATTATTCACGGGCGTTAATGAAGTGTTTGAATCGTGTGTAAAAGTGAGATTAACAAATTCTGCATCCTTGGGAACATTCTTTTTGACGGTTAAATCATCAATAATCGGCACTACAGAAAAAGCACGATGCTTGTTAAGTTTATCCGCATTTCCTTTTGAGATGTATTTAGGGAAACCAAAAGCTATCGGTCCCATAACTTCGTCAAGAAGTCCGGAATGTACCAAGCGAAAAGTGTGAATAAATTCATGAATAATGAGCCATTCATAGAATCCAGGTTTGACCTCTTCAAATTGAGTGTTTACGACAGCTGTACCTCCACCGAATCCAACTGGATAAGCCCAAGCCATACCTGACCCAACAGGAGCACCATTGAGAATTTCATTTCCTAACGGGATTCCAGCAAGAATAAGAATATAATGATGTTGCCTTGCTTGCAAATTAGTGCGCGGGTTAATGTTAAACGGGATTTCATGTTGAATTTTACTATCAAAAACATCAGAAGGATTTCCCGAGTAATACGCCCCATCATGTTTAGCAGTGATCGTATGCACTTTGACACGATCACTATCCATTTCATACTGAACCGTTTTTGCGTCATACCCATGGCGCACCATTTCATCTCTAAAAAAAACTTGAATTTTCCTAAATATAGCGTGATATCTATCATAATCCATTTCTTCTGCTTGCGAAGTTTTGAAATATATGACTCTAACCTCAAAATCCGCCGTTGACGCGTACCCTAAATTCACACACAGGAACAAAAACAAACTTAACTTAATGATTTTGCAGAACATTGTTGTTCTCCTTTTTGTAGGGCTGGTCTCTATTTTGAGAGAAAAAAAATACAATCTGTTATGATAGAAGCCAGCACTGTCATAATCATGCTATGGCAGAGCTACGCGTCGCTCGGTGTGTGATAGACACTGAGCGCGCACCTATGAAAATAGGACGCTGCCCTGACGTGACGTATTAAGCATCAACGTCAAGGCATTATAGCAAGAAAAGACATTAATTGTAAAGTAGACTTTATGAGACGCGCACGGTCATTCAATTTTAAGAAATTATTGGATTTCGCGTCCTTTTCCCAGGGTCGGGTGCGAAAATCTAGCGAAATGCTGCGAAATGCTGCGAAAATTTCGGTGGATTGCTTTAATTGTATACATATTTTAGGTAATTTATGATAAGTGTTAGTGCCTGTACCCGCGAGTTGTTTAGGTGATAGCATAATACCAATTCTAATTGACTATTCGTCTTAAAAGTGCCACTATTTTTGAACTATGCCCGGTTCGGTTAGGAAACCGAACCTACCGGGGTTGCAGCGTTACGCCCATCTCCTCGGCGACTGAGGTTAGAATGTTTTTGTAGAGTTCTAATTTGATGGGATCTGCGTTCATAGTCAGGAGGGAATTTTGATCTTATCTTCGTTTTTGTCTATGGTTCATCACGGTTTTTCAAAAGCTCTTCTCTCAAAAGTTCTCCTAATGATGTAATGCCGCTTTTATCTTCATTTCGTCTATGGGCTGCGCGAGTTCGAGTTTGTTTTCGCTGCAACGCTCTATCAAGCGTAAATTTTTTATCTACTATCTGGTAAGCGGTCTCCAGAGGGATCTGTTTTCTTATCGCTTTTACCCGAACAATCCGAGCATCTTTTATCTCAAAAAAACGCATTAATAGTGACCGGCATATCTCCTCTGTTTCCTTTCGATGGAATCGATCGTCAGTGTTGAGAAGATCTCCATATTTTATCTCTCTACCAGAACTGCCTACCAAAGGATTAATAATTTTAGGATAAGATTTTAGAAATTCCTGTTGACTATTAAAGGGAACTATAGTTTGGACATTTTCCAGACATAACACTCCGCTGGAGTGCAAGAATATATACACCCTATTTCTATTCTCACTGCGAAGCAATATCACGCCTCTGGCGTGAGGAGCCGAAACCTCTAAACCACGTATAAACTATAGGCACAAAGTGTTGAATGGGGTGTCTGAAAAATAGGTCTCCTTGCTCCAGCGGAGCAACATGTCTATAGTATTATTCATTGAAAATCGGCTGCACTCCAGCGGAGTGCTATGTCAAGATGCCTGCGGCGGGAAGCCTAAATATGCTTTTTCGCACTTATGTTTCCCACATCCAAAACTCGTAAAAAAATAAAAAACGTTGAAAAACGCAACGTCCAACCGATATAAATTGTCCAAACTATAGTCGATTTTATTGACGAGTTTCAATTCCATACTGGTTCGATTAAAAGGGGTGTGTAAAGTTTTTGGCAGCACTCCGTTATAAAGGGATTTTCCGCCGATCAATCCTTCGTCAACACATAGCACTCCGCTGGAGTGCAGGACGAATACTATTGATTTCTATAGACATATCACGCCTCTGGCGTGAAGA
>JAJDXV010000053.1 GCA_022823085.1 Candidatus Poribacteria bacterium | reverse complement strand
GCGGCAGCGCACTTGACTTCGACGGTGCTTTGTTCTTCTCCTTGTACTTCTCCTTATGTTTGAACTTGCCTTTCTTCGGTTTTTCCTTGTGCTTGTTCTTCTCCTTGACAACTGGCACTTGAACCGCTAACGGACCTTTCTCCGATTTGCCGACGACGTGACGTTTCCAACTCGGACCAAAGAATGCCCGGAGTTGCTGCTGTTCTCGCGATAGCGGCAGCGCATCTGCCATCGATGGCGGTCCGGCCCGTTTCGAGGCAGGATGTGTCTTTGAGGACATTCGCAAATTCACACCTTTAGAGGTATCTATGGTGAACGCCTTCCCATTGACCACAGCCGTTCCCTGTTTTCGATTGACATCGACATTTAAAGATTTTGACGGATCAACGGGGATATCTTTGCCGTTGATTACGAGAGTCGTTCGCGTCTTTTGCACTTTTTCAACAGGTGCCTCGTCTTTTTTTGTCGCTGACGTTTCGGCATAAACCCATCCCCCCTTGAACAGAGGCAGGAAAAAGAAAATGAGGGCAGGTGCGAAAAATTTGACGTATTTCATTGTAAACTCCTTACTATTCTTCTGAAACGACAAGTTCTAAGCCTGTTGCGGCTTTAAAGAACACTTTCGCTTCATCTACTGTGATTTCACCGTTGCGGTAGGCTTCCTCTACCATCGGACCCGCAATCGTAGCCATCTCCATCTTCTCAAACTCGGTTTCGATATGATCCACCTGACGACGAATATCCATCGCAGATGCCGCGTCGTGGTTAAACAAAGAGATACCGATTTCCGACGCTTCCCGAAACACATACCCCGGAAACATTTCAAGCAGCGGGGTCACATCCCCCCCAGACCGGTTTAATTCGTTAACCTTTTGAATAATGTAGTATGAAGCTTCCCACAAGTCGAGCAGACGCGGGACGCGCGCATCGTCGCCAAAACGGGTGGTCAGGGCTTCTTCTAAGGAAGCATACATCGCATCTAAATCGGTAAACTTAAAATCAAAGGCTTCGTCGAGAATCTGATCAATCTCATCAGAAGACATCTCATAAATCTCCGGGTCAAGCACAGACTCGGGAAATGATTCCGAAGCAACGGGTAAAACCGCATCATCAACTGGAACATCAACGCGCACAGGATTGCTGCCAGCAGGATTACTGCCAGCGGGGTCATCTGTCAACGCAGCCGTTTCTCTGAAACCTTCTTGCGTTTGAGATGTGGCAGTCGGGATTCGCGTTTTTTCTTCAACGGTCTCAGTCCGAAGCGGCGGTAAACTCGCTTGATACTGCCGATTGGTATATTCCGTATAGACATACAAACTGATACAGATCAGCACAATACAGAGTCCAAATGCTCCGGCAGTGCGCATCGTGAACATGTCATATCCTCCTTTTCAGCAGACACGAGAAACGATCTCTCGGTGCCACGAAATGCCGAGAGAGGTCAACCCCTATATTATTGGGAATCTTCATCTTCATTGGATTCTGGGGGAACCACAATACGAATATCAATATCGTTATCAACTTCGTTATTGTCTCCTTCAACGTTGCCGATATCTTTGATGACCACTTTTTTCGGCCCGTTCCGATCCCCTTTTCCAGGTTTATCAGCCTTCTTCTCAGCCTTCTTCTCAGCCTTCTCAGCCTTCTTTGCCTTTTTGTCAGCCTTATCCGTGTCACAGGTGTCGCTGCTACAACCGTCGCTACTGCTGTCACTGCCCTCTTTGAGACCTTTCCAAACCAAAGCCAGTGTATCGCCTGAGATCGTATCACCTTCATCTGCCTCGGGAGGCGTGCCACTCTCTGGATTCCATTGCCACCCTTGAGCAGATAACACCAGTAGAAATGAAACCGAAAACACAACGCACACAAGACGGCTCACACCTCGTTTGAAAATCAACATAAAAACCTCCAATGCCTCTCCAAGAAAATTCCAAAGAATTCACCAGAAATCTGAAAAAAATGGAGATTTCTGGTGAATCAGGAAACAATTCGATTTATTCAATCGTAATCTCGATCTCGTTTTCAACCTTATTTCGGTGACCTTTCACATTACCCAAATCTTTTATCGTCACGTCACCGTCCGAAGACTCTTCTTCAGATTCCTCAGCGTCTTCCTCAGCGTCTTCCTCAGTCTCACAACTCTCGCTACTACAGGAGCCACTACTACTGCGGCTATCCTTGACGCTTTTCCAAATCAAAGCAAGAGAATCTCCGGTGACGGAACTCGCTGTCGGTGGACTCGGTTCTAAGGGGAAACCGCTATCAGGTGTCTGTTGCCACCAGCCTTCGACTTGTGCCGAAAACATTAGCAGAAATGAAATCGAAAACACAACGAAACACGTGATGGCTAATTCTTTTTTCTTTATCAACATAAAAACCTCCAATGAATAGTTGACAACTTCCTTACAATTCACCAGAAAAAAACAGGGTTTCCAGTGAATTGTTGCCTCAACTCGAAATCAAGGTCATTTACGGATCTTGATCGTAATCTTATTCTCCACTTCGTTGTCGTCACCCACAACATTGCCAACATTTTCTATCTTCACATCGCCTCCCGAAGATGATTCTTCCTCACCATCATCCTCAGAACTCGATTCGGGGTCAGAACTCGATTCGGAGGGCGGGGGACTATCACAACTACCGCTGTCTTTCGCCCAATCTGGCTCATCGCTGTCACAGGACTCGCTGTCGGTGTCATCATCATCATCACCCTTGAGCCGCTCCCAAAGATCCGTAAGTGTCCCTGTCGAGATCCTAATACCCCCGCCAACGCCCCATTCCGGCTTCTCACCCGGCTGTTTATCCCACTTCCAACCAATATTGAAACCATCATCTGCGCCTTGAGCAACCGGAATGGAACTCATTAATAGGACCAGTGAGTAGATCAACACGATGGTGAAAACAGGGAAAAAAGTTTTCATGTATCTCATAGGAAATTTCTCCTAATTTCAAAAATATGGAAAGCCGCGCGCACCACTCAAGTACAGCAGCTCTGTTTTCCGCTTTTCTGCCAATTGAACGTCGCATCGCAGTTTCCTATCATACAGAATAGAATTTACAAAAAACGCGTATATCGTCAAGATAAACACATTTTTTAACACAAGTCGTCAAAGTAGACAAACAATAAACCGATTGAATTGCAGATTCACTTCCGCTTTTTAGAGGGAAGCGACACTCCGAGGCGTTCACGGACGACTTTTCGTATCTTGTTTCGCCGAGACTTTACGGTGTTTGGCGGGATCTTCTTTAGTACAGCTGCTGATTCAGCCTCTGTCAGTCCCTGTTCCCACAATTCAAAAACTTCTACATAAATGGAACCCATCTCCTCAACAACTTCTCGGATTTCAAGGACGCGTTCTTGTAGGTGATACTGCTGGAACCTGCCATGCCTTTCTTGTTCAGCGGTAGCGGCATAGTGTGCTTCAGCCGACTCCTTGATAAGGTTCTGTTTTTTGGCATTCACAAGGAACGCTTTGCACTTGCTACGCGCGACCTGTTTCAGCCACTGTTCCGCGGAGTCTATGTCATCTGCTTGCCGACGGATACGTCGTACAATCGCCAAGACGGTTTCTTGGTAGATATCCGCTTCTTCCTCGGCATTGCGGATTTCATAATGGATGATGGTCTTCAACAGTCGCTCATACTTCTCTATGAGGGTAACAAGTGCGTCATCATCTCCATTCTGAATACGGGACAGCAATATTTCATCTGAGATATCTGTTGAGTGCTCTGTTTCCATTCATACAACAAGACCTTGAAAAACACAAAAAAGGTCACTGCAACGGAAAAAAAACTTTTTTTCAGGACTTACGCAATTTTGACGATAGCCAGTTTTTTTCGCGGATATTTCTCGGAAAACACAGCGTTCTTGGGGCACAGACTAACAGTCTATGCTACAAAAGAGAAGCATGCGTAAGTCCTATTTTTTATAAAAATTGTGCGATTGCTTATTTCTTTTCATGAAAAATGTCGCAGGTAGTCGGCGTTAAGAATTCCTCCTACAAGTGTTGGAGTAGGCTTGTAGGGGTAGGCGAAATCGTGGAAAAAAAGAAAAAATGGGAACTAAAGGACGGACCGCGATACTACGAAACTACAATGTTGACGTTGCCCCTGTTTTGTGTTATATTTCTTAGCGGGTAATAGATAGAAAGAAAAAAACAAAAAAGGGTTTCGATCTCTTTTCAGATCAAAACCCTATAGGGCGGAGGTTAGCTAACTTTAATGAAATTCAAGGGAAAGATAGCATTGGTAACCGGTGGCAGCAGAGGTATTGGGAAGGCGACTGCGCTGAAACTTGCCGGTGAAGGCGCGACTGTTGCTGTACACTATTCGCGCGCGGCTGATAAAGCGGAAGCGGTCTGTGAACAGATTCACAACATGGGTCAGAAAGCGATGCCTGTGCAAGCCGATATCGCCGATAGAGATGCCGTGAACAAGATGGTCGCAAAGGTGACAGAGGAACTCGGGACAATTGAATTGTTGGTGAACAACGCAGGTGATGTCGGGGATATGACGTTTGAAGAACTCACTCCGGAACATTGGGATCGGATTGTTGCGGTTAACTTGACGGGTCCCTTCAATGTGCTATGGGCAGTCAAACACGGGATGATTGAACAGCAGTTCGGACGTATTGTTAATGTATCGTCGATTGCTGCGCTGGCAGTCCGTCCGAATCAGTTGCCTTATGCGGCGGCAAAAGCCGGGGTCATCTCACTGACGAAATCGTGTTGCGGACCGCTTGCACAGCATAATATTCGCATCAACTCGGTTGCGCCGGGTGCGATTGCAACGGATATGTTAGGTGAAGTCTCAACAGAGATGGTGGCGCAGCTGCGGTCCACGACACCCCTCGGTAGGCTTGGTGAACCGGAAGAGATGGCAGATGTGATCGCGTTCCTTCTGAGCGAAGAATCGAGTTATATGACGGGTTCGACTGTTATTGCAAGTGGCGGCCGTATCCTCATACCATAAACGTGTAAAGCACGGAAGAAGAGGCAGAAAATACGGAAGGCTGGAAGGTTGGAAGATTTACAGTCATCTTTATACAACCAATTCAAGAAGTGTGTCTCCAACTTCCAGATCGAAGGCGACGAAGGTTTGTTTGCCTTCAATGAGAAATGTATTGCTCTGAAAATCGCGTCGGGAACGGACTTCACGCAGGTCCCATCCGTTGACTTGGATGTGGCGTATCGGCGTATCAATCGCCAAAGTGAAGTTTGCTGTCGGGAATTGGGTAGAAAGGTTAATCTTTTGCGCAACCCCCCTACCCCCCTTATCAAGGGGGCGAGAAGCAACCCCCCTACCCCCCTTCTCAGGGGGGCAAGAAGCATCCCGTTCCGAAACTGAGATATCCGTGAGTTCGCGTGCCATATAGTAGTGTCCGATTTCTGAGGTTTTCATCCAGAGTGTTTTTGTGCCGTCTGGATCATAATCGTTGAGTCTCGACTTGACGGTTTTCAACACATCGAATCCGAGTTTTTCACCGTTGAAATAGAAACCGGGCCAATGTCCGACGAGAACACACGGCAGTTCTTTTTCAAGGATCGGTGGCAAGCGTCCGCCCTGCAAATCCTCAGTGATAAACCGATCAGCGTCCCCCAAATCGTAGCCTGTCCACCCACCGAACCAGTCGCCAGCACATGAGACAATACTGGCGATTGCGATGCCGTTCTCTTTTTCTGCATACCAGATAGGTACATCGGGGAGTTCATCGTGTTTCAACCAGAGAAAATAGAACGGTCGTGGGTTGTTATTGACCTGCTGAGAGGCAGTCAGGACGGCTTTCGCATACGCCGCCTCTTGGCGTTTTCCGAACGCGCCCGGACTGGTGACACCTTCACACGGTATGCCGACATTATCGAGTATTTCCATCGCTGTGATGATGTAGTCTGTGAGTCTATCATCAACGGGTGGGTCCACCCATTCTACCTGCTCCCACTTTTCGGTAAGCGTGAACGTCTCGAGATCAACGACAGCCGTATGGGTCAGCATTTCGGGGGTCAAATCGAAACTGGGCCAGATAAGTTCGCGGTAGATTCGCATCCATGACTGATATTCCAGTGTTGAACTGTTCTCTACAACTTGGGCAGGAAACCCTTCATCGACGCGTCCGATTCCAGCGGGATACGGAATCAGGCTGAATTTACCCTTTACGCCGTTTTCCCAACACCATTCAGCCCATTCCGCTGCGAAATCAGCGGGGATCGTTGGGGGTATTTTTTTCATCTGAGCCGCGCTACCCTCCCAACGGTCAGGCGGTACACCGGGTTGATGGCGTGCTTTCCATGCGTGTCGTTGCTGTATCCAATAATAGGTAAGATTAATCACGGGACACGAATCGTCAACGATAAGGGAGAGCGGCGTTCTTAATAACGGGTTGCAGATAGTGACATTCATAATTTTCGTTTTCCATAGGGATGATAATTTCGGTGTTTTTAAGAAACACCCGATCAAAAACACCGGCTAAATCCCCTTTATCAGGGAAATTTTAAGACGGTTCAATCACTTGAAGGCAGTGTCTGATATAAGGCACGTCGTCCACCCACAGCCCGTCAACGCCGCCTGCCTTATGTGCGGATACCGCCCAATCGACATCTTTTGCTGTTTGGATAAATCCTGCTTCCACGACGATCTGGTTTGCCCGAAGTTGGTCAACTTGGCGTGTAACGGCGTGCGTGAAGGCGTTATAGAGTTGAAAATGATTAATGCCTGTCCATCCCATGATGATGCGGTTGGCATCAATTGCGGCGGCTGCCTTGCGGAAATTTGCCATCGGGTTGATGAGAATCGCACTCGTCCGTAATTTGGGTTCTAAACGTTTCGCCTCAACAAGTAGATGTCTCCGGAAATAGAAGGTAAGAATGCTGGTGAGGTGGACAACCTCGAAATGACGCACCCGTTCGACGATGATCGGTAGTAATTCCGGTGCGTCCGATTTCGGTTCGATGAAACACGGCATCTGATGTTTGCGTGTGAATTGGAGTGCATCATCGAGGTGTGCCACCGGTTCAGTCGAGTTGTTCACTGTTAATTGCTGAGCATCCTTCCATTTGAGTTCATTGAGTGGCGTTGTGCATCCTGTGGCTTTCCGTATATCGGTTCTATTGAAGTCGATGTGGATTAGCACCGGTTGTTTATCTTGGGTGAGACAGACATCAAACTCATATCCATCGGCACCGTCTGCCAACGCCTGCTTGAAGGAAGCGAGTGTATTTTCCGGTGCGCGTCCCATACCGCCGCGATGTGCTAAGAGTTGAATCTGCATAGTTATTCCTCAACCATTTTCTGCCGGATGTTCTCCGAAGCTTAGTAATGCTCTGCGCAGGTTTATACGCTGAGGAAGATTCATATTCAAAGCCTCAATTGTCGCTCTGCCCATTTGCGTGCGTCCAATAATAGATAGAAGGTCATCACTCCACCGAAAATGGCGATGCCATTGCTTGAGGCGAGGGTTGAAAAGTGAGACTCTTCGTCCTGTTTGCGGATCGTATGCATGCGTTTTGGCGTGTTTATGATTGTTGCATCGCGGGCAGGCCCACGCCAAATTATTCAGCATACTTTCGCCCCCCGTACTTTGAGGGATGATATGATCACAGTGAAAAGAAGACGTGGCAAAATTATCCGGGGTTCGGCAGTATTCGCAAAGTCCCTTGGCACGCTCTTGAACACGACGGCGTAAGGCTGTAGAAATACGTTCAGAAGGCACTGTTTTCTATTTTTCTCCTCATCGTGGTCTCTCAGAGTGCCCTTTTTGTACAGATTCCTCAGGGAATTCCGGTTCATCAAAATGAGATACGAATACTCCTAACTCTCCCATAATTTCTCTTACAGGTTTTCCCCAACGTTGCACTAAGATCGCTAAGGCTTCAAGACGTTTGACATTCATAATCTCTAATTTTCCGAGCAGTTTTTCATACGCCTGCTGCTCGTCATTGCTTAAAGTTTCATCTTCACGCTTGAGTCGTAACTGCCAATAACGCCGATATGCTTTTTCAGGCAATTGCGAATTTTTCCTTATAAACGCTATCACTTCTGCATCCGATGCGTCAGGGTCCACATCTTCGCCTACCACGACTTCTTGCTGTTGCTGCCATTCTGCAAACTTACGTGCGAACTCATCTAATTCGACAGGTGATAACTGCCTGACACCGTTCAACAAATGTTCAACCTTTAGTTGTGTTGAATTCTCAATGGTTGCCATCATTACACCTCCTATTAAGCAGGACTTACGCACTTTTGGCTATAAGTGGTTCTGTTAGATGAAATTCTTCTGAAAACACAGCGTTCTTGTGTCACAAACTAAATGAAGATTAAATAAATATTTCGGTAATCGTTAAAGATCGCGAGCCTAAGAAACACCCCAGCAAAAACACTCGCTCCTACCAAGAGGGTGTTGATGCATTACCGAATTAAATTCTTAAACTTCATACAGTTTGTGGTACAGAAGAGCATCATGGGTAAGTCCTATTAAGGTAAGATATCGCCTTAATTCACCGCTTCTTATGCCACATCCGCTCAAAATTATCTTGTGGGTTAAACCCTAAGATACGTTTCGTCTTGATATTCGAGAACTGCTGATGCGGTAGGTCCGCGAAGATATTGAAAATCTCACAGCGTGACGGGAGTTCTTCGAGATCAATCTCCAGCCCCAATCGGAACGCTTCGCCTGCGTCGCGCCAACTGACAGAAAACGGGTTGAGATCCGTACCTTCCGCTTGGTCTTCGTGTTCGCGGAAACTGAGGAAGAGATAGCAGAGCACGTAGATGTCGTAATGCTCGGTGAAGATTTTACAGATTTCCTGCCCTAAACCTTTTGTTAACGGATAGAGTCCGGTGCTTGTATGCGGCGGGACATCCGGGTTAATTTCATAATCATAAGTGGTATAACTATCGCCCTGAATCGTGAAGTGCGGGCCTGTGTTGATGACGCGGCGGATTCCGTGTTCGACAGCGGCGCGCATCGTGTTATAACACCCGCGTGTGCTGACATCGAAAGCCAATTGTCTGTCGTGTCGCAGTACAGAACAGTTGAGGATTGCGTCCATTCCTTCAGCGGCGCGCATGACTTGATCCAACGAACCGACATCAATGTGCATCGATTCGTGCTTCGTCTCAATATCATTGATGTCCGTAACGCGAAGCGTGTAGTAGGGTTCCAACGCCTTGACGACATGCGGTCCGAGATAACCGTTACCCCCTAAAATGAGCACCTTCATGGTTACGCCTCCTTTGCTTGTGCCGGTACGAATTGTGGATCGAACTTCAGATGTCCCTTGGCTTTCCCGATCGAAAAACGGGAACCCGGAAACTCTGATTGGATATGAAAGATCCGCCACGATGCAGAAGATTCAAGCGCACATTGGAAAGCAGCGACTGCGTCGTTCATCTCAAGCCACATGCTTTTTAGATGGGGGGCATGGTTGGCTATCTCTGCAGCATCAGCAGTAACGAGGTTTCCGAGACGGAGGCATGTTACGTTGATCTTACCTTCACGACCGAATTCTCGGCACGTGAATTCGCCGAGGTGTTTTGAAAGTACAAAACCATCGACGGATGGGCGCGGTCGCCAACTCTCCGTGACTGTCCAATCTTCACCGTGTTGCTCGAAAAGGCGGAGCGTGCTTGCGTAAATGAAGTGCTTCACACCTTCCGCGGCCGCTGCCATCAATAGGTTATAGGTACAGCGCGTCTGGTAGTCAATCGCGTAATTCTCCGGTTGCTCTGCCTCAGCGAGGAGGTTCGCCGGTGTTTCGGCGATATGGATAATCGTATCCATGTCGCGGACCAATTCGTCGGTTGACTCGTCGTGTCCAAGTTCGCTATGTACAAACGTGCCTTCAACAGCCTCAACCGGATACAACTCTGTTAGTCGGAGGGTATGTTCTTGCGCCAATGCGACTGATAGGTTGCGCGCCAGTTCGGAACCGGCGGCGGTAATCAAGATATTCATTTTCTATAAAGCCTCCCGAATCTTTGCCGCGATGTTGCCAATCTCTTCCATATCACCCTCGCTCGGTCGCCACGGTAACCGGAGCGGGTCACTCTCCCATCGCGGGATTAGGTGGAGATGGAAATGGAAAACGGTTTGAAACGCTGCGGCTTCATTCGACTGAAAAAGGTTAAGCCCATCCGGTTTCAATGCCGTCCGGATCGCATTTGCGATCAGAATCGCTGCTGGCATAATTTTACTGCCGATTTCCGGAGGCATATCGAAGATATTCCTATAGTGTTGTTTCGGTATCACGAGGGTATGCCCTGGATTGGCAGGGGCAATATCCATAAATGCGAAGACGTGTTCATCTTCATACACTTTGGCTGCCGGAATCTCACCAGCAACAATCGCACAAAAAATACAATCCATTTTTTAGATTTTCCTTGCGGTTAAATGACGCGAACTTGGAATTTGACCTGCTTTCCTTCAAAGAATAGGTCTTTTTATTATGTTAGCAGATTTGGCGCAGAAAATCAAGTGTAAATAGTTGTTAGGACTCAGTACGATTTTTTCCGAAAACCTTAGCGGTGGGGAAATCCCATCTACTCTTCAATTGCGGTAAAGCTACGAACAATTTTAAACAGGACTTACGCAATTTTGATTTTAGCCTGTTCTGTTAACTGAGATTTTCGGAAGACACAAGGTTATAGTGCCATCGGATGCGCCTCAATTAAAAATTTTTCTAATACCACGCGGCCTTATCGACGACGTTTTTTAGGGGTTCACCGTTCGCGAATCGGCGTGCGTTTTCTAAAACAACTTCAAACCGCCGTGCTGAGAGATTCTCTGCATCTTTGACAGCGATATGTGGTGTTATTAACACATTCGGCAACTGCCAGAGCCGGCTTTCAGCCGGTAATGGCTCCACTTCGAACACATCCAGACCGCAGCCAGCAATGACCCCGGTTTCAAGTGCCGCGATGAGATCGGCAAGTTTCGTGGTCTTACCGCGCCCGATGTTAATGAAGTAAGCGGTGCTTTTCATCCGAGCGAACCGTTCTTCGTGCCACATCCCCTCGGTTTCAGGTGTGTGTGGTGTCGTCGTTATCACAAAGTCGGCGAGCGGAAGGAGTGTGTCGAGTTCTGAAGGGTCGTGTTTCTCAACGAAAGGGACTTCGTATTCCCAGCGTGCGTCAACACCGATGACCTTCATCCCGAATTCGCTGCAGCATCGTGCGGTTTCATGTCCGATACCACCAACGCCGACAATCAACGCCGTCGCTTGTGCGAGGTCAATATATCCGTGTTTGCGTGCATCCTTGTCCCAGACACTTTGACGTTGTGCGTCCATATAATAGGGTAACCCACGGGCAAGCGCGAGTACGAACATCATGATATGCTGTGCGATGTGGTCATTATAGATACCGCGTGGGTTACAGACGACGACGGGATGTTCAATCAGTTCGGGATAATAGTAGCCGGGGAAGGGGCCTGCTGCGGGGTTCTGTAGCCATCTCAGGTTTTTCGCTAACGGGAGTTGTTCAGGAGACACCCAACCGCAGACGGCATCGGCATCTGGGAGGTGTTCAACGACTGCTTCTTCTGTCTCCGGCAAAACGATGGTATAGACAGGTAGTTCGCTCCGAATACGTTCAGCCCACTGGCGTGATTCGGAGTTCTGTGGCGGCGTGAGAATAAGTTTTGGCACGGGTTTCGTTCCTCTCTTCAAGATTTTCCGCCTATTTTAGCACGATAGCAGCAGAAAATCAAGCGGAAGAGAAAAAAAGCCGTTGATTCTCAGACACCGATTTGATATAATAGCGCGAAAAGCAATCAATAATGTCTGCTGACCTCAGCAGAGGTGGAAGCAATGAGAACTTTCGGAACGCGAGGTCCTGTGAACCCTGAGAAAAACTACGTTGTCCAACGCCCCGATGAAATTGCGGATTTCATCAACCGTGTCAAAGAGGGACGTTATATAGTTATTTTCGCACCGCGCCAAACGGGAAAAACAACCTTCTTCCATCGCGCGCTTGATGTATTCACAGATGAAGAGGCAACCTATTTCCCAATTCAACTCGATTTTGAGGAGTATAAAAATTGCTCACCCACCGACTTTTACACCTACTTCTACGAAGATATTCGCGAGGAAATCGAGAATATTTTCCAAAAACGTGGACGTATCCCATCTGAAGCGCTCATCGACTTTTTAGAAAGCACACAGATAAGCGACCATGTTCTGATGCGAAGATTTTTTAGAGACCTGGCGCGACTGTTAGAGGGTCAACGGATCGTCCTCATTATAGACGAGTTTGATGGCATTCCACAATCTGTTGTGAGTGATTTTTTGTATACGCTCCGCCGTATCTATATCTCTCGTACCCCGCCGCAGTCCCCTTATAGCCTCAGCATCATCGGTGTAAAAAATATCAGACAACTTAACTATGACCGTTCTATCTCACCGTTCAATATCCAGGATGAGTTCACCTTATCCAATTTCACACTTGAACAGGTTCACGAACTGCTTACGCAGTATACAGAAGAGGTGGGACAAGCCTTCGCCCCCGAGGTGATCACATCTATTCATAAACATACTGGCGGACACCCGTTTCTCGTTAATCGATTCGGGCAGATACTCACCGAGGAGATGGATATTCCGCAAACCGAGACGATAACGATGCCGCACTTCGCAAAAGCACATACGCATCTCCTTCGTGAAGCAAACACCAACATTGATCATCTGAGAACCAATGTTCGCAGAGATAGACGTTTTGGAAATATCCTGATGCAAATCGTTTCTTATGACAGAGGTTTGCCTTTCAACCCGGACGATGCCCTCATGAACGAACTTGTCACTTATGGGGTCATCACTGAAGGCGAAGCCGGTATGTGTGAAATCGTTAACCCTCTCTATCAGCATCGCATCCTGCAGATATTCAAACCGTTCGTGAACGGGCTTGAGGATACCTATTTCGCTAAAGACAGCGATGTAGGCTTCACGGATTACATCACCTCAGAAGGAGATATTGACTTAGAATCGCTTCTTGATAACTTCCAGGCGTTTATTGCCCGTGCAGGCTTCAGGATCTTACAGGTGCCAGATACACCGCAAGAATATGTCGGGCAACACCTACTTTACGCGTATCTGGATCACTTTGTGCGTGTCGTTGGTGCGAATATGTTTCTTGAAGTTCCCACAGGTCGTGGCAGGATGGATATTCTCATCATTCATAACGCTCGAAAATACATCATCGAAACGAAGATATGGGAGGGGCATAAGTCTTATGAGGCAGGCAAAAAGCAGTTGGCAGCGTACCTTAAGTTAGAAGTGGCAGGGGTGGGATACTACGTCCTGTTTGATCACCGTAAAAATCCAGAACCTCTTGTGGAAACAGAAACTGTGGACGGCGTAACGCTTCGGAGTTACGTCATTCCTGTGATGCAAAAACAGCCTTCTACGGTTATGTAACCTTCTCAAAGATAGATATTTTTCGTTTGACATTTAAAGGAAAAATATGTTATGGAAACACCGTTAAAAATCAACTTTGATAAAGGCACTCTCGTTCTACAGAATGTTCCAGAGGCACTTCAATCAGATTTACCAGATATCCGTTGGGATGCGCGCACGCTCACCTTCCGAGCACCCGCCTACCGCTATCGACGCATTGTCTCGCAGCTGCGTGCACACGACATTTCATATCAAGACGCAGCGAGACAATTTACAGTCGAGTCATTCACGCACGGAAAATCAATTACGCCTTACCCCTATCAAACTGAGGCAATCGATGCGTGGCACGCCAACGGCAAACGCGGTGTCATCAGCCTCCCCACAGGTGCGGGTAAAACCTTCATCGCAATTCTACTCATCGCAGACATGCAACGTCCTACACTGGTGCATGTACCGACAATCGATCTTATGCACCAGTGGCACGCTGTGTTAACAGAACACTTCGGGCAAGAGATCGGACGCTACGGCGGCGGTCAGCACGAATTGCGAGATATTACGGTGACAACCTATCAATCCGCAGTCATGCACGCCCCGCATTACGGGAATCGGTTCGGCTTTGTTGTCTTTGACGAATGCCACCATCTCCCTGGGGAACAGTATCAGTACGCCGCGATCAGCAGCATCGCCCCTTTTCGATTGGGATTGACAGCGACACCTGAACGGGTTGACGGAAAAGAGAGTCGTCTCTATGCGCTTGTCGGCGAATGTTGCTATGAGGCGAAGGTCCAGGAGCTCTCTGGGAAAACGCTTTCGGAATATCGCGTTATGACCATTGCGGTTGAGATGGAAGACACGGAGCGGGTGCAATACGAGGCGGCGCGTCGCACTTATTTAAGTTTCCTTAAACAGGCGAAAATCAATATGGGGACATCACGCGGATGGCATACCTTTCTCTGGAGAGCGTCGCAATCCGATGAAGGGCGCGCTGCCTTCAAAGCGTATCTGACGCAGAAACGGTTGAGTTTCGCCTCTACTACAAAACAGGAATGGGTGTGGAAACTGATTCAGAGACATCGCGGCGACCGAATGATCATCTTTACACAAGATAATGACACAGCGTATCAGATCGGGACGCGTTTTTTTCTGCCGGTGCTAACGCATCAGACGAAACTTAAGGAGCGGAACGACTTTTTGGACGGGTTCCGGGACGGGACCTATTCTATCTTGGTTACATCGAAGGTACTGAATGAAGGTGTAGATGTGCCAGAGGCGAATGTCGCTATTATCGTCTCAGGGAGCGGGAGTGTTCGGGAACACGTGCAGCGGCTCGGACGTATCCTCCGCAAGCGTGAAGGCAAACAGGCGGTGCTTTACGAACTCATCTCTAAACAGACCGGCGAGCATTTTGTCAACAGACGACGCAGACAGCATCACGCTTATCAGACACCTTAAAACATTGGCATCCGCGTATCGTTCCGGACGAGGTTACCTCGCCCCTACGGTTCTACGAAGGTTTTTACAGTCTAAAATCGCGGAGCTCGTAATGAAATGGAGAGCGGATTCGAGAAAACAACGCTAAAGTCCAAAACCACGTCATTTAACCGCTTAAAAAATCGTATCGTCTAAAATCGCGGAGCTCGTAATGAAATGGAGAGCGGATTCGAGAAAACAACGCTAAAGTCCAAAACCACGTCATTTAACCGCAAGGTATAATTAAAATGCTTACCAAAGACCTACTCCGGTATAAAATCAAGAGCGGTGAAATTTTGCCACAATTCGTGAACCCAACTGACAAACAATTACTGATAATCGCCGAGCAACTGGTCACCGTTTTTGAAGATTCAATAAACGTGCCGCGCGCAACGCTTTTGGAATCCAGTAAGCAGGTTATTGATAGCACACCGGGGGCACCGATCATCAAACGCGGACTCGAAAAACTCTTGTTAGATCGGACAGAATTTGATACGGCACCTAACGAAAAACTGATCGCATTTCGGAAGGAACTCTTTACGGAGACGAGCCGCCTGCTTTCACAAGAACAGTTTCAGGATTACGGAGATTATCAACGTACGGTGTTAGAGACAATAGCAGAGGGATCGCGACCGGAGATCGCTCCTACAGAAGAGGACACCGGAGCAGTGGAATCGCGACCAGAGATCGCTCCTACAGAAGAAGTGACATTGGGTGCTAAACTCTACGCGGATTTACCGAGTAACCAACCGGTTTTGACCTTTAACACGCTTTCCGCCGAACGTCTCCTTCACCGTTATAACGCAGCGCAGGTACAAGGGTTGCTCCTTCATTGCAACTCGCTGACGTTAAAACTCTCCGATTCTATGACCGCCGAACTCCGACAACTGTTCAAGTACCTCAGATTCAACCAACTCCTCTCCACAATTCGGAAACAAGAAGAATTGTACGAGATTACGGTGGACGGACCGCTCAACCTGTTTTACAAAACGAAGCGTTACGGTATGAATTTGGCGAATTTCTTCCTCGCTGTACTACATCAACCGAAATGGGAACTGACTGCGGAAATCCAGTTTCGGAACAAGCGGGTCTCTCGGTTATCGCTTGATGAATCCTGTGGTATCAAACCGATTTCACAGCAGTTCCTCGCTTATATCCCTGAAGACATCCAACTTTTTCAGACGATGCTCCGAAACAAAACCGAGGACTGGCAGGTTCGTCCCGGGAGTCAATTCCTTCCCTTGACAGGCGATTTCTACTGCTTTCCTGATTATCAACTCGTTCACAAAAGCGGCGTGGAGACAGCCATTGAGTTGTTTCATCCGTGGCATCAAGGACATCTCATTGCGCGACTCAACACCCTCGCAGACCAGGAAGATGTATGCCTTATCCTGGGTGTCTCAAGGGAGTTGGAAAAGAAGCCGCTGATCGCAGAGGCTTTGGAGACATCCGCATATTTCTCACAGTTCGGTTTCACGTTCCGAGATGTTCCGACGATGCGATCTTTGCTCCCAATTTTGAATTCGCTTGTATAGGTTCGCGCGAATAAAAGGAGAATTAACCCTAATGAAGACCACATATTTTTCCAGCCTTTTAGTGATATTCTGTTCAACGCTATTTCTAACGAATACTTTCGCACAGGACTCTACCCAACACAATTTACCCGAAGGTGCCAAAGTCCGACTCGGAAAAGGCGCAATAAATGATATACAGCTCTCATCCGATAATACCCGTTTGGCTGTTGCGAGTTCTCTTGGTGTCTGGCTATACGACCTTCACACGGGATCCGAAACCGCTCTGCTTACAGGGCACACAGGGAGCGTGATACATGTCGCATTTTCACCGGATGGTAAAATCCTCGCGAGCAGTGCACGCGACGAAACTATCTGTCTCTGGAACACAGAGACCGGTGAATCTCTGTTGTCACTCAGTACCCCGCCCCACCCGATTCACCTGAAATTCTCAACCGATGGGAAAACGCTCATCAGTCAGAATTGGAACGATATTAAGAGGTGGTTTCAGAATCGGAACGATACAGTCTATTTCTGGGATATTACCACCGGAAAACAATTAAACAGGCTGAGTCCAAACCGTCCCAAAATCAGACTCGGAAAAGACGCGATTTTGCCCCTTGCAGCGGATGCATTCGTCGATCACACGGGGCGTGTTACCTTCGCAGTTGGTAAGAAGGACGGCACAATTAGCATACACGATGGACACACCGGTCGCGAGATAAGGGAACTGATCGTGCGAACAGATGATAGCTCGACCCTTCCAATTCAATCCCCGCGACCATACACCTACAAAGACAAAATTATAGAGGAGCTACCCTTTATGAGGTGGGTGGACGGCTTAAATTTCTCCCCAGACGGCAAAACCCTCGTGAGCATAATAGACTATCGAGAGGTGCGCTGGTACAATGCCTTAAGCTGGCGTGGAGGTCAAGCAGAACGCTGGGATGTCGAAAGGGACGGTACCTCAAGGCTGTTTGAAGGTCCAATGCAACTCCGGGGTCCAATAGAACTTTGGGATGTCGAAACAGGTGAACAACTCACAGTACTTCCGGAAGGTATAGGCGTAGAGTTTTTAGGCGATGGCAAAACCCTCGCCATTATAGATAGAGATCACTGGGAATTTACAATATGGGATGTTGCAACACGCAGTGAAATTGCCAAGTTTCCGAAAGGTAGGCACTTCCGGTTTTCTGGTGATGGCAAAACCCTCGCTATTATAAACAACGATGGTTATACAATATGGGATATCGCCACGCGTAGTGAAATTGCCACACACAACCCAATTGTAGAGTGGTTTGAAATTTCTCCAGAACACTTTATGTTATCACAGGACGGGACGCTCCTTGTTACCGCAGACGCACACGGAACCGTTGCTGTCAGAGAAACGAAAAACGCCAAGCAGCTGCGCCTCGTCACGACAGGTTACACGAAACCTTTTACGGCATTAGCGTTCTCACACGACGGAAAAACACTCGCCAGTGGTAATAGCACCAGTAACCTCCAACTCTGGGATACACACACCGGTACCAAACAGAACACGATTAAAGCAGCCGCTCACAAGATTGCGGGATTAGCCTTCGCCCCAGATACTGTAACCTTAACCGCTGTTACCGAACAAGAAGGCATCATGCAGTGGGACATAACGACAGGTAAACAGGTCGCTGCTCACACGCTCCCGAATACAAGTATCTCTACAAGTGGAGCCCACAAAGGACTCGTGTTTACACCGAATAGCGAGAAACTGGTTGTTAACAATCTCGACGATTTATGGAAGCATCGGATTAAGTCCCATGAGACGACTATTGATATCTGGGATATAACGCCTGATAAACCGCCGCGTCACCTTATAGAATTTGTAACGGTGCAGGGCCCTATAGCACTTACACCCGATGGAAGTATATTGGCAAGCAGCAGTGATTTCCACGCTGCTACTGACCTGTGGAGCACACATACCGGCAAACGGATTGCCACGCTTAAAACGCCCGGAAACTGGAGCAACGAATTGTTAGTCCGGCTTGGTCACCGTCATATCAGGGTCTATGCCTTGGCATTCACACACGACGGAGAAACCTTGGCAGTTGGAACCGGAGACAAACATATTCAATTGTGGAATGTGACCGACCAACAGTATATCGGAAGCCTTGAGGGACACAAATACGTCGTCTGTGAGTTAGTATTCTCGGCTGACGGGAAAACACTCGCCAGCGGAGATACAGGTGGCAACATTCACCTATGGGAGATGCCTACACACCAGCACCTCACCACCTTTGATGGACATAAAGGTTATATTCGTACATTGGCATTTTCGCCTGATGGAAAAACTTTAGCAAGCATGAGTGATGATGTGGGGACCATACTCCTCTGGAATGTGCCAACGAAATAGACAGATGCACTCCCCTAAATTTGAACTTCTCTTGTAGGAGCGAGCTGTGCTCGCTATATTGCGAAAAACTGCGCCTTGATTTTAACCCTGTCTTCTGCTAAAATGTAACGGAACAATGGAGGGAAATCATGAATTTATATAGATTCGGCGCGCCATTTTTAATCGCAGGTTTAGCACTCTACCTTACGGCGTGTGGCACGAAAGCGATACCGTATTCACAAAACAGGGATGCCCTTGAACCGAACGAAGTCGCTGTCGCACACTATAACTGGGGTATGCAGTCTGCTGAGAGCGGCAATTTTGTACAAGCCATCACCGAACTCGAATTAGCGATCCAGAACGAACCTGGATGGGTCATGCCGTTCTTTACATTAGGTGTTGTCTACGGGAATCAAGGTGAACTCGACAAAGCCATCGAAGCGTGGGAACGTGCGACGCAGTTGGATGTCAACTTCGCAAAGGCACATTACAACCTCGCTGTCGCCTATTCACACAAAGAAGAGAACGCCCGATCCATTGCATCTCTTCGTGAGGCGATTCGTATAGATAAAGCAGCACTTTCTAACGCAAAAGCGGACCCCGCCCTTGAGCGTATTCGCAACACCTCGGAATTCCAAGCCCTGGAGCAAGAAACTACCCCTAAACAGTAAAACCTTACATCCAGAGGAACACACCAATATGGCATATTCCGAAAGAAGTCTGTCCGCCAAATGTTGACGCTCTCACACTATAAATTCAAACAACGCTTGCTTGAGAAAGCAGAGCAATGTGGGAAGCATGTTATCATCGTCAACGAGGCTTACACCTCAAAGACAGTCTCTTGGACAGGCGAAACGAAGGATAAACTCGGCGGTTCTAAAATCATCACCGCTGAAGATGGATCGTCTATGCATCGTGATTTGAACGGCGCGCGTGGTATCCTTGTTAGATTTCTAACGTGGATTCACGCTTTGCTTGATGAAGCCTGCTACGTATGATGCGTAGTTGCAAGACCGTAGCCCCGAAACGATAGGCAGTCGACCTATCGCAACAGTCCAAAGTCTGTTTCTACAGATATGTTCGGAAATCTACAGGTTTAATTCATCGG
>JAJDXV010000179.1 GCA_022823085.1 Candidatus Poribacteria bacterium | reverse complement strand
GAGCGAGCTGTGCTCGCGATCTATTGTAGGAGCGAGCTGTGCTCGCGATCTATTGTAGGAGCGAGCTGTGCTCGCGATCTATTGTAGGAGCGAGCTGTGCTCGCGATCTATTGTAGGAGCGAGCTGTGCTCGCGATCTATTGTAGGAGCGAGCTGTGCTCGCGATTTACGGACCTTCACATCTACCAATCCCGTGTATAACCCGCTGTCCAACCGCCATCCACCGTCAGAATACTACCGTTGATATAACTTGCATCCGGCGAAACAAGGAACAACACCGCTGCGGCGATCTCTGCCGTTCTTCCCGGTCTCCCAAGTGGAATATGCGATAGCAGACTCGCAGCATTTTCCGTATACGCCCTGTCTTCTCCATAAAAGAGTGCTTGCGTGCCGCGCGTCAACGTCGAACCCGGCGCAACCGCGTTCACAAGAATCCCCTCCGGCCCGAGTTCCAACGCCATCGAACGCGTCAGATTCGCAACCCCAGCCTTCGCCGCAACAAAAGCACTTTGCAGGCGCAGCGGCACCAACCCAGCAATAGAACTGATATTAACAATACGTCCAGTCGCATCTTCAGAACCAGACCTGTTATGCGTTTTAAGGATATACGGGATAATAGCACGGCTCACCGTGAAAACACCCGTGAGGTCTACCTGCAAAATACGGTGCCAATCCGCTAAAGTATACTCGTGAATCGGCACCCTATTACTCTTCGTGTTTATGCCGGCATTGTTCACCAGAATCTCAATTGTGCCAAAGTGCCCAGCTATCTCGGCTGAAACAGCTTCCATCTGTTCAACGTCTGACACATCACCCGCTACAAACAGACAAGTACCACCGCTTTGCCGAACTTCTTCAGCAGTTTCAATACCTGATTCTGTATCAATGTCCACAATCGCCACATAAGCACCATTAGCAATCAGAGCATCCACAATAGCGCGACCGATGCCTTGCGCACCACCTGTGACAACCGCGACCCGTCCTTCAAGTGCAACCTTCATATCATTTTCCTTTCCTGAACCTTACGGAAACCAGCAACTCCATACGTTTATATAGCAAGTTTTGGCTTGCGAGCTACGCCAAAAAATAGCAAGATTATCAAGACGGTTCCACACGCAATCCCGATGGCTGAGGATAGACCGAGCGCAGCCGGAAGATAACCACAAAACAGTGCAATACTTGCAACAGTAAGACTGTAAGGCAGTTGCGTTCTCACATGATGCAGCGCGTCACAACTACTGGCGATAGAACTCAGAATCGTCGTATCCGAAAGCGGCGAGCAGTGGTCGCCGAAGATCGCACCATCCAGCACTGCCCCGAGACAGATGATCGTCGTGAGTCCATAACTATCACCGTCAAGCGAAAACGCCACCGGAATCGCCGTCGGAATCAGAATCGCCATCGTACCCCAACTCGTACCTGTCGCAAAAGAGGTCACGGCACCACAGATAAAGACGAAAATCGGGAACCAGAGCGGTGAGACAACATCACTGAGCATCGTCGCGAGAAAATCACCCGTCATCAGTCTATCGCAACTCGCTTTTAAGCCCCATGCCAACAACAGGATACTCAACGGCGTGAAGCTCCCCTTTACACCGCGCCAGACCACCGGCATAATCTCTGAGAATCGCAGTTTCGAGAGCCAGCGTGCACAAATAACCGAGATAACAAACGCACTCGCCGCCGCACTCGCCAGCACCATAACATTGTTCGCCTCCGAAAGCGCGTTCCGCCAAGCCGTCAGCGAAAGAATGGAGCCTGTACCGTTGCCGTCTACCCAGAACCCACCCAACAGCAACCCAAAAAGTGCTAAAAGCGGCAAGACCGCCGACAAAGGTTGAACAACGGCGTTAGGTAAACTCCTAAAGGATTCGGCGTGTCCGAGGGCTTCGGCATCTGCGGCAGCAACGTCCCCTGTCTCCCGTGCCCGCGTCTCAGCGTCATGCATCGGTCCGTAATCCTTACCACTCACGGCGTTGACAATAACGAAAATAATCGCAAGCACGCAATAAAACCGAAAGCCGAGCGCATCAAAAAACATGGAATACCCGTCACGTCCGAGTCCAAGCGTCCCCGATATATCCTCAAAGAGTCCAACCTCATAACCGATCCACGTACTCACAAACGCGAGTCCAGCAATCGGCGCACTTGTCGAATCCACAAGGAACGCCAACTTCTCACGACTGACGCGATGGTGATCCGTCAACGGACGCATCGTCGGTCCGACGAGCATCGCATTGGAATAGTCCCCAATAAAGATAACAATCCCCATCAACCCCGTGATAAATTGCGCCGAACGCGGACCCTTCGCAAACTGCGAAAGCCAGACCACCACGCCGCTGATACCGCCAGACGCGACCACCACCGCAATCGTCGCCATGATCAGACATACGAACAGCACCACCCAGAAATTGAAGAGGTCTATCCCATCATTGCCGACACTCACAGCACGGACAAACCAAACGACTTCCGTCAAGAAATTACTCGGTGTAGCCCCTTGTTGATACCACGAAAGCAGAAGCCCGATACCGACCGCGATGCAGAGGCTCGGAAACAACCGAGCCGTCACAATCGCTAACGTGACAGCAAGCAACGGCGGGATGATACTGTACCACAAAAGCGTTTCAGTGCCGCTAATCTGTCCTGCCCGCCACTGAAAAACAAAGCAGAGTCCCAAAAAGATTAAAAAGCCAATCACATATTTTACTTTAGAATTCATCAGTGTCCTCGGTCTGTAAATTCATTTATTCTCGCTTATGTGCATCATAACAACTTTTGATGTCCCTTGCAAGCCAAAAGTTCGGTTTGGGAAACCTACGGGAGACACCCAAGCAAAAACACCCTACACATACCATTATACATCTCGTAGGGGCGGGGTCTCCCCGCCCGTTATCAAGCACGTCAATTCGCGAAACCGAACAGTATTTATCTGGGCTTTACAGTTGCAATGTACATCCCTAACCGCGCCTATTATCAAACTCAACTTACAAAAACAGGACTTACGCGACACGCAATGAATTGCGCGACTACGAACCGGACTACTTTTGAGAAAAACACGTCCTTCCAAGGTAATCCGTTTGTAGTAAGGCGATTCATCGCCTGTTTGCGTAAGCCCTAAAACAGCAAATTTTGCATAGATACACACATTTAAAAAAAAATATACATTGTGTCGGAATTCCCCCCAAATTTTCGTGATTATATAAAGCCACAACTTTATCTCCGAAGAAATGGGGTCCGTAGTTGGAAAGGTGAGCAACGTTAGTTTAAATCGGCGATTTGTAGAAACGGACGATGAGGAAGAGGCACGTGAACTACTTCGCTTACTCGTCAACGCGCATTACAAAACCGTCCTTGACACAATTTATAGAAGGCGAGGGAATCATCCGGATACCGTTGTAAATCCCGATGAAATCACTAACGAAACCTTCTTAAAAGCCTTCAACAATAGGAAGCAGATTGGAGAACCGGAGAAGTTGTTGGAGTGGTTGATAGAGGTAGCAAAAAATTCGATGATTGATAAGATAAGAAAATCACGTAGCCAAGCGCGCCGCTTCCCATTCACACCGATTGACGAATCATCTGTCAGCGAAGGGACAATGCTGAGAGAAACCGATACTGAACAAACCGAAGCAGAGCAGGAGCAGATAGCGCAACTCCTCTGTCTCCTCGAAGGTCCAGACCGAGAAATTGTAGTCTCTATGCGTGATGGACTCTCTCAAAAAGCGATAGCACAGAACATGGACACTACCCCCGGTGCGGTTGAGAAAAGATGGAAACGACTCAAGATATGGGCGGCTCCTATTCTGCATCACTTAGAAGCGTTGATAGACTGCCTCCCAAAGAAGAGGGACAGAAATGTTATGGAACGGTACTTCTTGGATGTACAACCGTTCTCGGAGATTACAGAAGCCCTCGGCATCTCTCATGCTACCGTTGAGGAAACAGTGGAACGTGTGATAGCGGATTGGAAGAAAGCCGCAAAAGACAATCCCACGGATCCCGTCTCCGCAATGGTTAAGAAGAGGAGATAACTTTTCAACCCAATGCCGACACAGATTGACTCCTGTTCAGTCGGTGTTGACAACCAATTAAGGAACTTCGCAACTGTTGCGAAGTTCACCCAAACGATAGCGTTTGGATAAAAACTGTATTCTGATATCAAAAACGATTTTTCTTGATATCAATTGCTAAACTCAATATAATAGGAGAATTCAATGACGAATACATTAACTTGGAACTTTAAGCCGATTACATTACCGAAAGTTAACGCAAATTTACTTTCTGTTATTAGTTTAATTTTGCTATTGACCATGGTATTTATAATGGTCCATCCAGCATTAGCATCCCACTGCGGTGAACTCGCGAGTAAAGCGGTGTTTTGGGCCAGTGCCTCCGTTATTGCCGCAAGTTTGGCGAAGTTGGCAGTTGAAGGATTGAAAGCTGCTATAGCATCACTTAACCCCTGGGCTATTGCTGCTGCATCAGCAGCCGTGATTGCTACGGGCGCAGCTGCAACCATCGCCGCCCTTAAGGCTGCAGAATATGCGACAAAACTCTACGAATGCGAACAAAGCCATGGTAGTGCAAGTGGAGGCTGCAACAGTGGAGGCTGCAACAGTGGTTAGGAACTACTTCAATTAGAAAACTGTCGAAAACCCGAGAAATACCAGTCGCTTGTTTCTTTTTGAATACCAAGCGACTTGGGTTTCCGACAAAGGAATGTATGGAGATGAAAAATAAGCACGTCAAGGGAAAAACAGAGGTTTTAAGAAATTTTATATGGGCAACCATGTGTGTAGGATTTTTACTCTGTGCCGCTCTCGGATGTATATATTATATGCTGATCTCCAATATACAGTTTTCATCTGTCATGGGAAAACTTATTGGGTCAGTTATATTGATAATCCTGCTCACAGCTATTTTTCTTTGGAAATCTTGGTATAGGAACGCTTTTAAGAAATATACCAAAGAATATGAGAAGGAGATAGAAATGTTAAAAAGTAATCGGGCATTTACAGTGTTTTTACTTGCGATTATTATTTTGGGAGTTGGAATTGGTTTTAGTTGGTATTTCGGACATCATCGACCCGCACAAGAAATGCTGAACACGGAACCCGTAAAAATTTATAAAGCAGTAGAACCGTTAAAACCAAACGATCAGCCATCTAACACACACGAAGCCACTACCTCCGTACATTCACATGAGGAAACTACTTCCCCAACGCCATTGGTTTCCGATATGGAAAACACAGATGCGAATTTAAATCTGGAACAGAGTGATTTATCGAATAATACCAAGCGGAGCGAAGACCTAACTGTTTCTGAAAGGAAAGAGGAAGCGGAACATAAACATACTCAGTCTAAAGCGGAACAAGAGGCATCCAAGAAACTGATAGCCGAGGCAGAAATAGCTTTAGAAAATGCTAAGCAAATCCAGAAGGAAGGGATTGAGATGATGCGTAAAGCGATGCCAATAGTTGCAAATCATCTCAACACGCTATCAACAGAAGAACAAATTGAAATGTTGAGGCAGCTAAAAACAACGATGTCCAGCCAAGTTTTACAGTTCCCGCCAGAATTTCAATCTCTCATAGAAGAGAATAATGTTGTTGAAGAAGGATGGCAGATGTATTTAGATATGCTTACCAAGGCGGGATATACCCCACCAAGGGATTTTGAATGAAAGACACACATTTTTTATACAGCATAGCGACCCTTGCAATCGGTAGCATTATTGCGATTTTTGTCGGTTTGGCGACAGGTAGCCTTCCAACATCGATACAGCGAGAAGTACCTGCTGTCCTCGCTACGATACCCGCTAAAAAAGACTGTGATTGCTGTAACGAGATGACCGCAGAAGAGGTAGGAGCTTCCCGAGAACGGATCACGTCCCTTAAAAAACAACGTCTTGCGTATCAAAAAGCCTCTGAACTTATACAGCAATACGGGCTAAAAGAGGGACTGCGTCGGATAAAAGAGTTTGCCCCAGAGATCGCCGAACACCTTGAACATTTCACTGAGAAAGACATAGTTGTTGAAAAACATTAGCCGTACCGCTGTTCTGGTTTTCCTCCTTCTTTTTTCCTTCTGGATCCGCGTTCAAGGCGTAGGTAGCATCCCTGATGGACAGTTCACCGAAACCGATGCCTACTTCTACTACTATCAGGCATCGTTGATTTCGGAACAGGGGCACCTTCCCGCCCGCGATATGCACCGGTGGCTACCCCTCGGTAGAGATTTAGGGCAGACGTTGAATCTCTACGGCTATGTTCTCGCGTATACCCACCAAGCCATCTCGTGGATTTTTCCGAACATCACACTTTATCATGTCTGCCTCTACATGCCTGTCTTATGCTTCTGTATCGGTCTTGGCGCGCTCTGTCTTTATCTCTACTACACCTATGGACTTCTCTTCTCAAGTATAGTGGGTGTAATCTTAGCAACACTGCCCGGCAGTATCGAACGCTCTACCGCAGGCTTCGGAGACCGAGACGCGTTCTGTCTGATGCTCGGTATCCTTTCGGTCGTGACTTATCTCGTTTCCCTCCAAACAGAAACATCACGCAAACGCCTGATTTGGACGCTTGCCAGTGGCTTTACTGTCTTTCTCGGTGGCATCTCTTGGGAAGGTTTCGGCGTGTTCTTGAGTGTCGTCATCGTTGTGGAGCTGTGGCGATTCTTGACATCCGAAACAGAGGAGAGGTTAGGACTTTATGCCTTGTGGGTGTGCTGCTTCGTCCCGACACTCTATCTCGCCTCTTCTGCCTATCGGAACGGCTACGGATTCGCTGAGCACCTCGCAGCGTTTGTTTTAATGCCGCCTCTTGTTCTTTTAGCAATACGCGCAATTCGGTCTCTGCTCATCTCAAAAGTCCACAGCCTGCGTCCACACATACGCACCGTATCCCTCGGATTGATACTTGTAAGTGCTACACTTGTCCTCAGCTATGTCTGGACACAACAAAACACCTTTGCCGATACCACCGTCCCGATCAGCGACAGTCCTGTGATGCAAGCGATGACAGAGCTCCGATCCCCACATTTCGGATATTGGGTCTTCAGATATGGCGGTGTATTTATCCTGGCCAGTATCGGGTTAATAGTTGCCAGTAGACGCTACTACAATCAGACCAGCCTGCTCGTCCCGCTCGTCTTCTTTGTAGCAACAACATTTTTTCGAGAGCCACTCGAAAAACATCTCTGGAGCGCGTCCCACGGCACCTTTTTCTTTTCCATCGCTGTTATCTGTATTGGCATAGGATTTCTGATCTCTGCATGGCTCCAAAAATCTAAAGAACCTCGGCTGATGTCAATTGTCGCCTTTATGGCGTGGTTCATTTTTTGGGTCGCACTCTCGCGGGATGCCAAACGCTACGACTTCTTTATCGGCGTGCCGCTCGCCTTCTTCGCAGCGGAAATGATAACCTTCTTTTCCAACACGCTGAGTCGTGCTGTGAAACAGCACCGACAACGCGCTGTCCTGAAAATCGGCATCGCAATCGCTCTGCTGGCAGGGATACTGTTCTTACCGCCCCTCGGTGCACACGCAACCCGCTCCATTTATGCTGCAACCCGTATGCGAAAAGTAACGCCGATAACCGCTGTAAAAAACGCATTACACTATATGAAAACAATGCTCCCGAACACCGCTATCGTCGCCGCGCATTGGGCGTACGGCAGCCAACTTAACGTGCTTGGTGGTCTCAAAACTATCATCGACCAAGACACCTACCTCCAAAACTGGATACTTCTCTATAACCGACACGTCCACAACGCCGCTTCCGAACGCGAGGCGTTGGAATACCTAAAAACCCATGGGGCAACACACATTATGCTTACCGGCAAGGACCCGAGCCGTTCTTTTCTACATGGGGAACTAAGTGACGCATTTCTACCGGTCTATCCAAAAAAGGATTTCGACAACGCCTCAGTAAAAGTCTGGGAACTCCATTATCCATCTGACATCAAAACCGACCCAAAACACCTGAAAACCGGTTTTTCAGAAATAGACGAGGCTTTAGAACTTCAATAAAAATGTTACCAAATATCATCACACTCTCTCGCCTAATCCTAACCTTTGTTCTTTAAAGAAGTAAGTTTGATCCTCGCGAGAGTTGCTGTCGGCTTTTGTCTGCTTCGCGGACTTCCGTTCCTTTTCATTAGGAAAATGCTATGTCCACCAAACACATAAAACACATCAGCACAGGTCTCGTAGCAGGCATCGTCCTCGTGATACTCTTTTCGCTCCACACCACCACGCACACGTACCCCGAAGACACAACGATAGCTGTCAAAACACAAACGCACCCGACAGTCAGCACAATCTCACCGCGTGCCCGCTTGCGATCTTCTATCCATCCAATCGAAGATATGGAATTAAAGCGTTTTCATAACTCTGATTTCTATCGCACGATCATTGACAACAATCTTTTTCGTCCGTTGGGTTGGACACCGCCACGCCCACAAGAACCTTATCGCTTGCTTGGAACCATCATACCGATAGACGCAAAGTCCCCTCCGAAAGCCATCATCCAAAACACCGTAGGAAACCAGACACACATCGTCACTATCGGTGATAATCTTGACACCGAGACCCACGTCACCAATATCCAAACCAAGCACATCACACTCAAAAAGAACGGACAACAAAGGCAGCTCACACTCAAGAGCAGTTTCCTCTGGCGTCAGTGATGCAGGTCCGAAGCCAATATCCGTTCATTAACAGGACTCACACATCCCTTTCGCTGGCAAGGTTGCCTAATGCCATTTCTGAATAACCGCTTCTCATTGAAAATCATATCAATCACAGAAATCACAGTTCAGCTTTCAACACACGGATATAAGGATATAACTGCTAATTCCCAGGGTCATTCAATTGTAAGTTTTTTTATTTTACGAGGTTAACTGCGAGTTTAGGTTTCGCTGCGAAATATTGGAGTGCGTCAGTGATTTTTGTATGCCCAGTGAATCGCAAAACAGAGAGTGCCGTGCTTCGCATAGCTGCCATAACTTCAGGGATTACCCCAGTTCGGGGGCTTGAGGCATCCTCTCGAAAGACGGCATCTCGGACCCAGTGGAGTTTATTCTCAATCGTCCAATGCTCGCGACAGAGTTTGAGTAAGTCGGCTGCCGAGGCACGTTCAGGCATCAGACTTGTGATACCATACCGCACGCAGCACTTCACCTGTCCTGTGTTTTTCTGTTGCTGGTGGGTGGTGTATTGATAAACTTGCTGTAACCCTGGCCAGTCGGTGTGTTGCGTCAAAAGTGTGCTTGCGGTAAGGGTGCGTGTGGTAATCCTCCCTTTTCTGTCTTCTATGTCTGTATACGTCTGAAGGTGTGCGCCGACTTCTGCGTGAAGGTTTTCAAACCGGCGGTGTTCAACTTCCGGGGGGTCTGTTTCTTCAAAGGGTTCAAAAAGGTCTCGAATATCTTCATACAACTGTTTCTGATTCGCTTTTACAGGGAGGCAGTAATCTGCTTGACGGTCAAGGATTTCTTGACAGAACTTCCGTTGCGTCAAAAGTGCGTCCGTGGTGATGACGAGACCTGTGACATCAAACGCTTTTAGGAGTTCGATGGAAACAGGGATTTCATTGGTCTTTTCACTCACCGCCCATTCTGCGAGTGGAACGCCTAACTCATGGCAAACTGCTGCGAGGAGATGTGTTCTACGGGCATCTTCGGTATGACTGTTGCCTAAAGTTTTTCCATCTATGGCAAGTCCCTTCAAGTCAGATGTAGAAATGCGCAAACTTGCTAAAGTCTGTGTTGTCCATTGCGTGAGCACTTTCTCGACGGCAGTAATGTCAAGTCGCCGATAGAGATAGTGAAACGTTGAAACTGCCGGGGTTTGTTTGGCAGTGAACCCCAAGGCACGTCGAAGGTCTGTGTGGAGGCGTGCCCATTTGGCAATGGCTGTATAACTGCGTTGTCCACACAAGAGTCCGACAACCGTGAGTGCCAGCATTGCGACTAATGGATGGCGACATCCTTTTTTCTTGCGTGGATCCGGCACTTCTGCTAACATATTACGTAAGTGGCAAGAGAAACTTCTTGTCATGATTCACCTCAAAAGTGTGGTAATTTTTAGGGTGAAGTATAGCAGAAGTCGCGTGAAAAGTCACGCGACTTTTGCTTGTATAGAAATGTTAACATCTGTGAAAATACAACACAAAAAACCTACAATTGAATGACCCTGTGCTAATTCCGATAATCTCTTGACAGTAGCATTGCATGTCAACTATAATTGTCTAAAATCGTTAAAAGGGCAGGAGCAAGTTGTGATGAACTGTGCAACACCGAAAGTTACCGTCGTCGGCAGTCTGAACGTTGATCTCGTCTGCCACGCAATCCGCAGACCAGACAAAGGCGAAACCATCATCATTTTAGAAATCGGTTAGACTGAAAGTCTTATGAGATATTCATCAGATTTACGCAAACGCGTCCTTACTTTTATCGAAACCGGTGGTAGCAAACCTGAAGCCTCAGGGCGTTTTGATGTCTCGCGTCCGACAATTGATAAGTGGCTGAAGCACCGGATCCATTGGGGCATGAAAAACCGGGCTCCCGAGAAAAATCTTGTGGATCCGAACCTTTATTTTGCAAACGGATCTGACGAGACAATACTGTATACACGACACACTGCGCACGTGTCGTATAACCCCCAACTCTATGGAGATTGAATCATGATTCGTATATTTCGCAATCAACGGGTACGCTTTTTCCTTGTTCTCATTGTCGTATGTATCCCGATTTCTCTGCTCCTCAGCCAACGCGAACTCAAGAGACAAGACAGAATCCGAAGAGAGAGCGTCAAAGCCCAAAAAGCGCGAGAAGAAGCGGCGACCAGAGCCGAATACTTGCGCAGAAAATCCATTGCAGAAGCCAATGGAACGCAACAGGTATCCGCCCCTGTGGATGGCATACCCCCATCGGCATCTGAAATGACAACCGATACAACAGGCGTACCGGAGGATAGAGCCTTGACACCTCTTGAAAACGCAACCGATGCAGGTGCTGCTCGGTATACCGACGGTCCCTACAAAGGCATGACGTATGAAGAAGCCATAAAACTATGGCAAGTCCGAAACAGTGCTGTCACGGATCGAATGATAGAACATGGCAAAAAGAGTAGTGCCCTCGCCGATGTCCTCCTCGATTCCTCGAAAGCTGAACGCTCCGTGATCCTGTCGTTATTTGCCGATCTGAATCCGGAACAACTTGCATACGCTCGGGAGATAGCATTGGAAACGCTGCCTGCTGAGAAAGTGGATGTGTTTCTGAACGCCATCGAGAAATACGGGGAGGTAAAGAGCCTTGATCAGCTTTCTCAGGAGGCTGAGGACATTCTGCTTTCGCGCGAAGCGTGGAAAATCGCAGATCGTGAACTAGCAGTAGAATGGGTAGGTATCAAGGAGGAACGAGAGAAAATCAGGCGCACGAAGCCTACCCCACCATAGCGAATTTTTAACATCAAGATTTTTTACATCAAATGGAGGTTTATTTTACTGACAGCCAAAGGCCTCAGTGTACATGTCCAACTCACAGCAGAAAAAAATAATCGTAATGCGTCACCTCGGATTTTTCATTAACCCCGACATTCATTAAGAGGTAAAATATGCGACAGTTAGAAAAACCAAAAAAGAAGTGGACTCCCTCCATTATCATATTAGGTGGACTATGTTTTGTTGTCTTAGGTGCTGTTACTTGGTACTTCGGTTATATCCGCCCTCGGGTAAACGCCGAGCCCATCCGGATATATAAACCTGTAAAACCCACGCAAAAAACTGCCATCGGGGTAACGAAAAAAGGTGAGACAGCAACACCTACTGGTACGCATCCGGATACCAATCGGGACGTTTTCGTTGAAGCAGATAGTGCATCATCTGACAAAACTTCAAAAAAAACGGCTACCGGTGTTGAAAATGGTGATTCGCTCAACTCACCTAATGAAACGCAACAGATGTCCTCCGAACAAGACGAGCAGGAACGCTTGAGAAAACTCAAAAGGCAAAAAGAGTATGAGAGAATAGTCGCAGAAGGTGAAATACTTCTAAAAATGGCATCAGGCGTACTCGCTCGGCATGAAATCACTACAGATTTTTTGGATGATTATTTGCTGGATTTGGAAGATGGCATGCCGGAAGAAGAACTGCAGCGTCAAATAGATATTTATTTCGACACGGTAATGCCACGCATCGTGGAACAGTTGAAGGAACTCCCGACTGAAACACAACGCGCATTTTCCGCGCTTTTACTATCAGCAGTATCCACAGAGATGGAATCCCCAGAGGATGCCGAAAAATTACAGAATCGGATGTCAGAATTACTCCGCACACATGGGGTTCAACTTCCCGATTAAGTTACCCCCTTTGGGGGTATTTCATGAAAATACCTACTTCCTAACAAAAACACCGTCAGAACAATTGGGATTAACACAAATTTTGCGTTCGGTTCGTTTGGATACTTACTGGATTTCGCCTTTGATGGTCAACGCGCTTGCGACGGAAAGGAAGTCTCTGCCCTCCTCCACTCTATCATGATGGTAACTGAGACCGAGATGGAGGTTTGCCGTGATATGTGTGCTGATTTTATAACCGACGCGCAACGTCGTCTCATAACGTTCTGAACGTTCCTCGCGATTCGCGCCAAAATTTTCTCTACGAATCGCCCAAGAAAGCGTGTTCGTCAACTCCAAATCGTGTTTGAGCGGAATCCTGCCGAAAAACGGAAACCGGATGCCGTTTTCTGTACGGTAACGGTAGTCAATGCTGAAATTCGGCGTAATAATCAGCGCATTACTCAATATCCCGCTCCGTTCATGGTCTCGGAATGTTGTCCGTATCCCCAATGCCGTACGCGTCTCTTTCCCCCAGGTGTGCAGCCAGCTGAGAGAGGGTGTATGTGCCGTACTGTCGCTGACTGTCGTTTCGAGCGTTGAATTATCGCGCTTCGTGAAACTATAACGCAGTTGGAAACTCGTACTTTCTTGTGCCTTCAGTTTCATATCGCCCTCGTACGACTCCGCATGCGTTGTATACGTACTCCCCAAACTTTTACGGAAACTGTCGGATGTACTGGCATTCGCACCTAAAGACATCCAACGCCACGGGTCTACGGAACTACGGAGCGTGTATCGGTTACTGCGTCGCGAATTTGACCGTTCCTTCGCATCATCCGCAAGCGACCAGATTTCTAACGCTGATAAGCCAGATTCAAGCTGCCGGTACGATTCGGTAGCAGTAAAGTTGGCGTTGGTACTAATTGTAAAACTCTTGAGTATCCTGTGCAAGATACCGTCCGGAACTGCTGGAGGAGGGGACCCCGCCCCTACAACCGGCGTACCGACCTCGCCTTTATCACGTTCAATCCAATCCCCACGATTCTCTTCTAATTCTTGAATCTGTGTCTCGTCGATACCCTCTGCTCGAAGCTGCGCACTTTGGCTTTCGGAAACCTTCGGCTTTCGGCTTTCAGTTAAATTAGAGTCCTCTTTCTGACTGCTAATCTGCTGATTGCTATCTTGCTGACCGCCATCCGTCGGCTCCGGCGTTTTTTCCGGTTCCAAGAACCAACCAAACCATTTTTGGACGCGCAGATTCACACCGAGACTGACATTGCCGTTAAGCGAGGCATTTTTTTCTTCCCTAAACCAGTTCTCCCGGAAATTCAGACGACTCGTCACAGTCGGACGCATGCCGAGAAAATCTCGGTTCAAGCGCGGTGTAAGTGAGAGCCGGTGTGAGCGTTCGGAAATTGAGAAATCCGGCTCCGTCTCTTCGGGCGCTGCCGTCTCTATCGTCTCACTGCCGATTGTACCTATGCTGGATATCTGGTTATCTCGCCTCTCAAGCGTCCGACGCACATCATAACTCGGATTCAGGCTAAAGATGCTCGTCGGGCTGATATTGAATGTTATTGTACCACTATCCGTCTTCTCGTCTCGGTTTCTACCGTAACCGTAACTATAATAAGATGTTGAAGAGGTATCCGTTGCGGTTTCCGGATTCGCAAGTACATCTTCGTGGCGATACTGCACATTAACACCGAGTTTTGAGCCGAGTTCGTATCGGAAACTGCCGGTATAGAGGTGGCTAATTTGCGTGCCTTGACGTTCGTTCCAAAAATCTTGATAATTATAGGCGAAACCGAGATTCGGGTACGGGTTCCGATTCAGTCGCACAGAAAAATCTCGATTACGGATTTCGCTCTTTCCGCTCTGGAAGCTGCTGTAACTACCGCGCAAACTTTCGGTTTCCGTGTCTTGCTGCCGGATACTATACCGGATCGGCAACCACGAGAAAAGCGTAACATCTGTGTCAATGTTATAATCGTTGTTCGTCGTACTATACCCGCGAGAAGAGAGCCGTTGTCTACCGACTTCACCCGCACCGCTCTCAAAGTCTTTATCTTGACTGGCGTAACCGCCTCGCACTTTCACCAGATTACCGAGCGACATTGACATGTTACCACGACGCGCCCAACCCGCACGCACGAGCGGATCACCGAGATGAATCTCGTTCACCCAGATGTCGCCACTAATTTCACGTCCGGTGTCATTACGGATGCCAAGCAGGATACCACCAATGTTTTTTATAGAGAGCCGCGTACTGTTGCTGCCTCTAACAGTGAAACCGTCCGGATGTCCATCTGGTCCCTGATTTTCAGCTGTCTGTTGTTCGGTGCCAGCATCTGTCGGTTGCGTCACACTTTCGAGGCCTACAAACGGCTCTTGGCTGACGGAAACCGACGGCTGATCGCTGACGGCTACATCAGGGTAAGCATTTCTATGGAGGTCCCGTAAATCAATCTCGATTAATTTCCAACCCTCAAAGTCCACTTTCACCGTGTATTCATAATAATCCGTCAAGTTCTCGAAAACGTTAATATCTTCTTCTTGCGACTGATTAACAAACGGGTCTGAACTATAGAACGAACTGCGATAGCTGGTCCTGACAGTCGGTGCCAGTTGCAAGACGAAGGTCGTGTCACTTTTATCACCATAGAGCCAGAATCGCAGCGTATCGTGTTTGCTAAAATCTTGTCCGTCGCTCTGCGTTAAGCCTTTCAGCTGTTTCGATGTAATACCGTAAGAACCGGGGAACAGGTAGTATTCGAGACTCAGCGTCTGTTCGCGTTGCTGTTGTGTTTGAAAACCGAGTGAGGTCGCTGTGAACGGGTGCAGCTTCTTGAAGAGTTCGTTGTCCTCAATATCGAGGTAAGCACTCTGGTAGGCATCGTAACTGAAGTTGTCTTTTGTACCGACGATAAACTTTTCGATCGTGTCTTCAACGATGGTGCTTGTCGAGAGTATCTCACCCGTGGGTCCCACCTCCGGCGTTGCCTGCGTGATCGGACGCGTAATAACACCTTGCTGCCATTTATTTCCAACGATTTCAATAGATGCCCATTGCAGTGTGCCGTTGGCACTACCCGGCGCGTTTTTGCTTAACCAGAATCGGAAGTGTTGCACAAAAACGAGGCTCGGCACACGGGAGCCTACCGGTCTGAATTTAGAGATCGGGATACTCAGGAACATCCAACCGTTAGCGTTTTTGCTTTTGATCCACGCATTCGGGATTTCGTTCAACGGAATCGAAACTTCAAAATAGGCATCTACATTGTCGAGTACGCCGTCGCCGTTGAGGTCTTCGCTATCGAGAATCTGGTTGCCACTTCCGATAGACGCGCTTTCGATGGGACCCTCGTAATTCCATCCGACATCTTCACCTGTATCCAAGGCACCGTTTCCGCGATAGCGATCCACTTCCGCGAGGTTCTCCAGATCCAAGTCTAACGCGTCGATATTGTCATCACCGTTTGTGTCCGTGAGTGTATTCGGGAGGTCTTCGCTATCCAAACGCTGGTCAGCATCCGTATCTTCATTGACGACACCGAGATTTAAGTGTAGCGTCACGTTATCGTCGCCTTGAACGCGCATCCATATCTCAACGAAACCGCGTTCCGAATAATCGACACCAGATGTTGAGAGACCGTTCGAGAAACCACCCCACTCCGCTACGACATCTGTGAAATCATAGCCGAGTTCCATGATAAGCCGTTCTTCGGTTGAGAGCGATAGCGGTTGGATTGAAGAAGCAGGAACATCTCGGTTCCGCATATAGTTCCCGACAGCTTCCGACGCGTCTTTGTCTTTCAACGCTACTTTAAAGATTGCCCGATTCTCGTTCGTCGGTATGACACCGTAAGCGTCCGCGCCGGTCGCAGATGTGTCCTCCCGGATATAGGGTAGACTGCTCGGCTTCCAATTGTATTTTAATGTCGGGACGGTCGTCGATTCTTTCGCACCCTCCATGCTATCAATGAGTGCGACACCGATGCTGTTCGGGTTGTTGTGTGAATAAGCCGCCTCGCCACTAAAATCAACCGAGAACGGAAGGGCCCTCGTGTTAATAAATGGCAACACGTTAAAAATACTGGCGACATTGAATGCTCTACCGAAACTTGTGTTTATGTTGAACGCTTGTAGGCGATTCGGCACGCCGTTTACATCCGGTATCTCCGCCGGTTGTTGTCCGGTATTCAAGATATAACCCGTTGAAAGCGTGAACCCCTTTTGGAAAACCGGGTTGAAATAATTCCCGCTACCGTAGGCACCGTAATAACTACCCGTTCGGGACCTACCACCTAAACTGCCGAAACTGCTGTAACCGCCGCCGAAACCGCCACCGCCGAAACCGCCCCTACCGAAGCCACCACCGAGGCTCCCGCCGCCGAAACCACCTAAACCGCCGCTTCTGCCCGGCAACGTTTCACCGAACGCATCCGCACCTTCGCCGAAAGAACTTGAATCCATCGACTGCAGACCACCGAGCCGGTCAAACCTATCCTCAAGGCTCTGTTGTTTCTCTGATTTGGGTTTCGGTTTGTGTGTATACTCTAACCATACACCGACAACCGCTTGTTGCGAGGCACCACCGAAAGGTGTCTTCTCAAATTCGACAACGATTTCGTCGAACTCATCGAGTTGCCTGAAAAATCGGATCGTACCGACCTCATAGAGCATCATATAGTCCGTATCACGGGTCAGAAGTTGTCCGTTCAATCGGACTGTCTCGCTGTCCGGAATAACGAACAAACCTACGTTGTATGTCTCCGATTGGTACGTATAGTCAGCAATAATCGTATAAATTTGGGCATTCGAGAAAGAACCCTCAAGGTAAAGGGCATCATTGTTAAGCGAATCACGGTAGGCGTAATACGGGTGGTCCGGGTCTATAATTTGAAAAGGATCGGTTTTTGGAAAACGCAATAGACCCCTATCGTAATCTACAAATTGTGCATCGACAGCACCATCGCCGTTCTGATCTAAACCGAAAATTTCTATATAAGGCACAAGACCGGCACTCGTCTCGAAGGTTTCATTCTGCCCCTGCCTCCGAATTGTGAGATGAAAATCGCGCGGGTTAATGTTCGAACTGCCGAGGTGGTAGACATGCGATGCCTCCGTACCACGAAACCCTTTCTCTTTCAGCACGACGTAGCCGATCTCTTCACCCGCTTCATCGATCCGACCATCGCCGTTTTCATCAACGAAGACTTCGCTCGGATTACCGACGCTACCGCCACCGCTACCCTCATATTCGTACGCAACGACGATCGTGTAGTTTGCAGAGATCGATGACAGAAATTCGATCTCACCCGTAACGTAGTCGATGTTGTAGTCTTGTCCAGCAAATTGCGGGTTAAAATAACCTTGACTCGTCCGTATGCCCCCTTGGTTGTTGCCGACAACACCGTCATCAATGTAAATCTGTTCACTTCGAGCTTTAATAGGCAGATACGCCTCGTGTAGTAAGTCGTCTTCACCTTTCTGGATGTGGTAGTACCGGTTTTTGATGTAATTCGTATCAGGAATCTGTGTACCTGGGGTGCCGTAACCGTAGCCACCGGCACGCCGCGACTGACCGCGGAACGTACGTACCTCGCGGATCCCTTTACTTCGAGAACCGAAGGCAGTAAGACGGGTGTTTTTCCATTCAAACACACCTTCAAGTCCGAACAAATTCCGATTGATGTTCAGAAAACGCGTGTTCGGCAAATTAAGCGTGATGTCACCGAACGAGAGCGTTTTTATGATGCTCTCCGGTGTGCCTTCGTACCAGATTTTAATCTTCTGTTCCCGCGCACCGCCGATGCCGTAGCCACCGCCATAACCGCCACCATATCCACCACCATATCCGCCACCGCCGAAACCGCTACCACCAGCACTATAGTCCACCGCAATATGTGTCCGTTGTCCAACACGACCGTGCAATCCGAATTGTTGTATCTGTCGAAGGTTGAAACCTGTCGCACGTGGGATGCCACCGCTACCGTATCCGCCGTAGCTGCTGCCGTAACTGCTGCCGTAACTACTGCCATAGCTACTGCCGTAGCCGCCACCGTAACTACCGGTGCTGTAGCCACTATCACCAAAGCCGCCATAGCCGAAATCTTCGTAACCGTAGGATGAAGTGAGTCCTAAGTCGAGACCTGATGAATAACTTCCGTAGCCGCCGCCGTAGCCATAACCACCGTACCGGTTCAGGTCACCGCTCCCGAAATAGTGCGTTTTGTTCGCCTCTATCGTTACGGACTGCAAACCGGTTATTTTTAGGTTGGAATCCATCGGCAGGGCGATACCGTCTTCGTCGCGCTTCGGCTTCGGTTTCCAATCGTAGAGTTTACTCAGGTCGGTCAGTTCGGGCGGGTTCCGCCATCTACGGAGGCTATCGAGATAGGGGTGAATCAACCTGTTTTCCGTCTCTTGTTCAGGTTGCTCCGCTTCTTCTGGTTCCCAAATGAAATGTCTTCGAGGAAGATCAGCGTCAAACGGATTACGGTTAAACAATCCGATCCCAAGCGGGTTTTCATCTTCCGACGGTGTTTCGGATGCAACAGGTTCAGAAACGACGATGCGCGCGTTGGGGGTTGAGGTTTCCGTTTCTGTTTCGTCGTTTTCTTCGGCGATGCGGCTTACTGCAACATCAGACGCTATGGAAAAGACGATGATAAAGAGGATCCCAATTTTAAAAAGCAGCCCCAAGCATCTTAAAAAGTGGTGAACTGCGAATTTTGACAAAAGATTTTTCAGCACGTGTATTCTCGTTTGTAGCGTAGGAGACCGTTAGTTTCCTGTGCTAAGTTCTGTTATTTTTCGGCAATTTCTGTTGTAGGATATGCTGTTGGTTTCCTGTGCCGATTTCTGTAAAAACGCAACCGACCGGTAGGTTCGGTTTCATGAAGTTTCAGAAAATAAATCGGTAATTCTATATTTTTACCGGGCCGGTAGGTGCGGTTTCCTAACCGCACCGGACTTCCCTAAAAATTACCGAATTAAAAAATTAATCTTCATACAGTTTGTGGTGCCAGAACGCTGTGTTTCCAGAAACCTTTCATCTCACACAACCGCCTACAGTCAAAAATCGCGTAAATCCTGTGTAATATGAATTATCCGATTTACTAAAAATGTCCCGATTAACTCGCGTTTCGTCGGCGCGGTATATCAACCGCGATTCAGAGTCTTGACTTGAAACGAGAAATCGGGACCTTATGTTTACATAAATTTCGCAACGCCACTATATTACTTGCCACTCGCTTTGAGATGCCCCCATGTTACCGCTAACTTCCCAATCGCTTCTACGGCGTGAAATTGTTTGGTCAATCCTTCCATCACCTCAGCGATCTCATCTTCGTCTAACGCCGTATCATAAACCGCAACCTCATCAATGATGCCTTTCAACGGTCCGCTGTTTCCAGCAGGTCCTTGCGCACCAATAATAAACGGTGCGTTGTTTGTCGCAGGTTTACCAGCCGCACCGCGCGGATTGAATTGCTCACCGTCAACATAAGGAATCAGATTCTTCTCGTCATACACGCCCGCGACGAAGTGCCATTCATTATCCGTAACCGCTTTGCTACCCACTTGTAAGTCTTGTGCACCGCCCCAGATGCATCTTTGACGATTTTGCCGTTTCCTTCATCAAAAAGCCATACACCTATTACGTCAGCGTCAGCACTCGTTATCCTGAAATAACAAAAAATGCTCAGTAGGAGCATCAAAACAGTTATCTTTTTCACTTGTGTAATCCTCCTCGTGTCATTCTTTTTGTAGCATAGGAGACTGTTGGTCTCCTGTGCCTCTTCGTGCCGAAAATAGTAGGAACACGCCAAGTTTTTGCGCAAAAATGACGATTTTTCACTGAAAAACGGGGTTTGTGCATCTAAAATCACATAGGTAGCAAGTTATACCATTTCTAAAAGTTTGTATTGCATTAACCCTACACCGTCCACCCGGACCCGGTAGGTTCGGTTTCCTAACCGAACCGGGCATAACTGAAAGATGATGGCACTTTTAAGAGGAATCATCAATTAGATTTGGTATTA
>JAJDXV010000131.1 GCA_022823085.1 Candidatus Poribacteria bacterium | reverse complement strand
CGCTCCGGTCAGAGGCAGAAGCTTGGCAGAAGCATCGCAATCAGACGGCGAACAAGGTGGATTGGCGTTGGACCACGAAGGACGCACGCATCAAACTAAAAAGACTATACCCACAAAATCAAAGCGGATAGACTACTAGTTGATTATCTAACAAGCACCTAATTCTGTAGTAGGGTCTTTTTCGGTAGTAGAACATCTACGAGGCGCGCTGTAAAAACAATTTGCTACCCAGTCCGATATATGCTATAATTCTGTCGTTTATCCGAAAAAACAGCAAGCGAGGTGGCATCATGACCAACGAAACCACAGGCTCTGCCTCAAACCAGTCGCCACAGCAAAAAGTCCGTAAGTTTATCGGTCGGCTCTTACACCGAGACGGTCCCGTTCGGAACTGGCGGTACATCCCGACACACGTATTGCTGCGAAAACTACGCTCAGAATCCGCTGAGATGCGCGCCTACGCAGCTGAAGGGTTAGGAGGTGTCGGCGATGTACATGCTGTCACGCCACTTATTGATGCTTTAGCCGACAACAACTCAACCGTCCGTCGTTTCGCCATCTCCTCGCTCGGAAAAATCCGTGATCCCCGCGCCGTTGATGTCCTCATCCCGTTCCTACAAGATGAAGAAGCAGACATGCGATGCGCCGCCGCCGTCGCTCTCGGAGAATTAGGTCTCAGCGGAGACAGATTTTCAACGCCACCGATCCAGATCATAGAAGCACTCATACACAGCATAACAGACCGCGATAGAGGTGTCTCCGCCGCCGCGATTGTCGCTTTAGGTAGAATCGGGAACCCGCAAGCCGTCTCCGCACTCAAAGCACTCGAAGAAACCACCGAAAGCGAATGGATCCGCCGCTACATCAGCGAAGCACTCCATCAAATTCAAGAACAGAACGCATAACATAACAACCCGAAACAGTCGGTAAATTCCGATTTGGCAAATTGCAAGCGATGTGCTATAATAAACTTGATCTGAAACCGAATCAATATAGGTAAAACATGCTATGAAGAAGGAACAAATTGTCTCCCAAAATCCACGAGTTATGAATGGCAGATTGGTTTTTGCTGGGACTCGTGTTCCGGTTGAAAGTCTAATTCAGCACCTCGCTGCAGGAGATTCACTCAATAAATTTCTCGACCACTTCCCGACCGTGTCGCGTGAGCAAGCAGTTGCTTACTTGAAAATGACTTTGGAGTTCGTGGATGCGCGTGTTGCTTGATGAGAACCTACCCCATACACTACGACAACTTTTTGAAAATCCAATTGAAGTTACCACAGTTAGTTATCGGGGTTGGACAGGAAAGGAAAATGGGGAACTCCTACGCTTAGCAGCGAATGAATTCGATGCCTTTATCACAATGGATGGAAGCATTCCGTACCAACAAAACTTGGAGTCAATTCAGATAGGTATTATCTTGTTGAAAGCCGATAGTAACCGCGATGAAGACCTTGCACCGCTGATGCCTCAAGTTAATTCCATACTGAAAACTCTCAAAAACGGCGAAGTTGTGAACGTGAGCGTCTAAAACCATTGCTGGAGTTATTACAGCTGCATCTTTAGCAGAAAAAAATAAGGAAGTCACGATTATGTGTAAACAGGAAACGAAAGTTGATGGGACAGTGCCAGAAACTTCACCAGATGAAGTAACCCAATCACAACCAGAGGAGCAGAAAAATTGTATTGAAAATGCTTCATTCACAGAGGTGGAGGAAACAGGTAAACAACAATTAGATCTTTTTTTATCCACCGATAATGTCGACGAAACCGAACCAGAAATGGATTCATCCGACGAAAGCGATTTACAGGAGTCGGAAAATTTAACAGCATCAGACAATGAATCCATGGAACCAGAGCAGAACACGCTCAATGAGATGAATGAAACTCTGTCAGGTGTGCGGGAGTTGCTCCAGGATAGCATCCACCAAAATCAAGATCAAACTAAAATGTTTGAGATGATACAAACTTTGCCAACGACTCTGTCAGAACTGAAAGAACTATTTGAGAAGAAAATTTCTGGAAATGAGAGTCAAATCACGATGTTTGACAAAATGTATCATGAAATGAACGACTACAAGAATAATTTCTTATTACAAGCTGTCCATAAGCCAGTTATCCACAATTTGATCCAACTCTACGACGTTTTCATGGCACTTGAATCTCAATTTAAGGATATTCTCGAAAAAGACGACATAACTGATTCAGAAGGGCTATCACAAGAACTCCAACAGTTCCAGACAAACATGGAAAATGTGCGATTTGAGTTAGAAGAAGCGTTGTATCGAATAGATGTGACCCCTTATGAAGAGCAACCAGAAATGCTTGACGTAAAATTACATAAAACACTTAAAGTGAAACCAACAAATGACCCCGAGGAGGATCGAAAAGTAGTGAAAATTCACAAAAAAGGGTTCTGTTGGGGCGATAAAGTGTTCCGTCGAGAAGAGGTGACGATCTATCAGTACGAGTCACCTAAAGCTAAACCTAAAGATAAAACTAATGAACACACTTTAAACGAAGAAGGAGTCGAAATAGATGAGTAAAGTTGTCGGCATTGACTTGGGAACAACGTTTTCAGCGGTTGCACATATCAATGAATATGGACAGCCAGAGATTATTCCGAACACTGATAGTGACCGGATTACCGCATCTGTAGTAATGTTTGATGAAGAAGATGGAGTTACTAAAGTTATTGTAGGAAAGGATGCTAAGAACCAAGCGGTAGCACTATCAGAACAGATTGCTGAGTTCATCAAACGAGATATGGGTAAACCCAAAGAAGAGTGTCCCCAGTCGTTTAATGGCACAGACTATTCCCCCGAAGAACTTTCTGCGATGATTTTGGCAAAAATTAAGAAGGATGCCGAGGCATATCTCAATACCGAAATTACCGATGCAGTTATTACCGTCCCCGCCTACTTTCACGATGCCGAGCGTGAAGCGACACGCAATGCTGGTAAAATCGCTGGATTGAATGTTTTACAGATACTTAACGAACCGACTGCTGCCGCACTTGCCTACGGCATTGATAGGTTGGGCACTGATCAGACTGTGTTTGTTTTTGATCTTGGAGGCGGAACATTTGATGTAACCGTTATGAGGGTTTCTGGATCCAAAATAGAAATGATTGCAACAAACGGTGATCCTAAACTTGGTGGTAAGGATTGGGACGATAGAATTATTACCTATATTGCCGAGATGCATGAGATTGAACACGGCGAAAATCCCTTGAATGATAATGACCTCTCTCTCTATCAAGACCTCCAAACAAAAGCAATCGCAGCAAAAGAATCTCTATCTAGACTGGATCGAGCACGAATCGTATGTGGATACAACGGTAAAACAACCCGAGTCGAGTTGGCACGTGAAAAATTTGAGGAACTTACCTCGGACCTCCTTGAAAGATGCCGAGTCTTATGTGATATTGTTCTTTCAGAAGCGAGCATGACGTGGATAGGTATGGATACAATATTATTGGTTGGTGGTTCAACTCGAATGCCAATGATTCGCGAAATGGTTGGGACAATAAGCGGTAAAAAGATTAACCCCCATGAAGTTAATCCTGATGAAGCCGTTGCAATCGGCGCAGCAATACAAGCAACACTCCACCAGATATCGGAAGGTAGTACGGCAGCAGAGAATATGCCCGACCCAGTTATTGATCGGTTTATTGGACCAGACGGTGCTCCTAAAGTAACAGTGATTGACGGTGCAACACATAATCTCGGAATTATTGTTCTCAACTCACAACGCGAGAAAATTAATGATGTAATGATTCCCAAAATGACTGCCGTTCCATGTGAAATTGCTAATCAGTATGGAACGGTAGCAGACAACCAGAAAACGGCTTTAATTAGGGTTATGCAGGGCCTTGATCAAGATCAACAAGAAGATGAGGAGACTAAATTTGATGCCTATAAATTAGGTGAATGTGTCCTTGAACTGCCTCCAGGGCTCCCAAAGGGATCTCCTATTGAAGTAATTTACAAATACAACTTAGACCAAACACTTGAGGTAACAGCAAAATCCATCAGCAGCAATGGACCAACCGCAATTTATGATGTTTTTTCTGTAATTCAGAGACAAACACTTAACGCAGAGCAAGTCACGGAAGCCGCTAAAACATTACAAGAATTAGAAGTCGAGTAAGAGTTAACGTCTTTGAATGTGCGGCATGAAGGAATTGGGACATGTCTAAACGTGGCGATTTCATTGCATTTATCAGTATGTATAGAGCAATTTCTAAACGTATTTCGGAGCAACAACGGATCGGGATACTCAGGCAAGGCAGGCGAAAATACGAGCTTACGGCTGACGAATCGGAAAGAATCCTGAAAGATTTTGGGTTTGTGATCGGCGAAGGGATAGACTATCTTGAAGTGCTAAAACTCTCTATCACAAAAATCCAGAATCAGACAGAAACATCGATTGAAAACATAGTTGATGAGGAGCATGAGAAGTTGTATGCCGCCTCTATTCGGGCAGGCAACCGCCCCCGGCCAGATGGAAGGACACAAGATCAGTGGCGGAAAGTTCTGAACGAAGCAAAGGAAATCTTAAAAGATCCGCAAAAACGGCAAGAACACATTGATATGCTCCGAAATGGTGGTGGACTTGACAATTTTCCGCATGATATGGCTCCTATTCCTGCTGGTGAGTTCCTGATGGGAGGCAACGATAATGATGCCCTTGACAACGAAAAACCTCAGCATACTGTCTACGTTGATTCATTTTATATAGATATGTACGAAGTGACAAACGTTGAGTACAAAAAATTTGTAGATGCAAATCCTGATTGGGAAAAAAACAACATTCCGGGTCCGTATCACAATGGAGATTACCTACGCCTCTGGAAAGGAAAAGATTATCCTAAGGATAAAGGCCATCATCCGGTCGTTTATGTGAGTTGGTATGCAGCAATGGCTTATGCACAGTGGATCGGTAAACGACTTCCAACAGAAGCAGAATGGGAGAAAGCAGCGCGCGGCGGATTAAATAATCGAAAATACCCGTGGGGTAATTTTAGAAATCCGAGCAAAGCAAATTATGGCAATTATGTTAAAGGAACAACGTCAGTAGGCAATTATTCTCCTAACAACTACGGCTTGTATGATGTGTCTGGTAATGTTTGGGAGTGGTGCCTTGATGCCTATGATCCAAACTTCTACGATGCTGCACCGCGTGAAAATCCGTTTGCTGGCGAAAGTCTAACAGATATAACAAACAATTTCATGCACATTAAAACACGTCGTGTTCTACGCGGAGGGGCTCAGAGTAGCAAGCACAATTACATACGGGTAGCTCATCGCGGATCTGGTGCCCCAACAGGAACGAGTGACAATGTTGGATTCCGATGTGTAAAGGATCGAATGCCTTAAAAGCGCGAAATCTAATAAATCCTTAAAACGAAATACCTCTGTTAATCATTAGACGCATTTTTGAATTTTAATTTGAATTAACTATTCGTACTGTGCTATTCTAATAAAGTGATTATGTAGTCGCGATATGGAAGAAGTTATGAGAGTAAACGAGTTACTCTGGCCCCAAGATAGAATCGATCATATCGCGCGACATAATGTCCAGCCGGATGAAGTTGAAGAAGTTTTCTTCGGTAAGCCATTTGTTCGGCGTGCAAAGTCTAAAGGAGAAAATCCGGTCTACTATGTCTTTGGGCAAACAAACACGGGGCGTCATTTGTTCTGTATAGTCATTCAATTCCCCGATGGCAAGGGCTATCCGATCACGGCAAGATCCATGACAGACAAGGAAAAACGGCAGTATAGACGTTGGAGAAACGAATGAAACGCAAAAAAATTCCAAAAACAGATTCAATTCGGGAACTCGCCGAGTTCTGGGACACACACGATTTAACCGATTTTGAAGACGAGCTTGAAGAGGTACATGAGCCTGTTTTTCAGCCCGGAGTCACCGTCCCATTAACACCAAAAGAGGCTACGGTGGTTAACACAATGGCGAAGGCGCGCGGCATCTCTCCACGTGCCTTAATTCAGGAATGGATTGGCGAACGCATTGAAGAATCCTTAAAACCTACAGTGGAGTCTTAGAAACGCGCGATGAGATTCCGCTGGCTTGAATTGGAAATCTTATACTATGCCGCATTCTCTACTTTGAAGGGCATCACAACGCTTCTATCTTCAAGAATTATGAACGAAATCCAAAACTTCAAATCTGGTTACGTTAGCATTATCGGTGCCCCAAACGTTGGGAAATCGACGCTGCTCAATACGATTCTGGGGCAAAAATTAGCCATCGTCACCCCGAAACCGCAGACGACCCGTAACCAGATACGTGGCATCCACACCAACGACACCTGTCAAATCATTTTTGTCGATACCCCTGGACTCATGAACCCGAAGTACCGCCTCCAAAGCGAAATGGTCAGGACCGCTTACGGCGCGCTCGGAGATGCCGATCTCGTACTTTTCGTCATCGATGCCGCACACCGAGACCCAGACATCGAAGATACGATCCTAAAACGTCTCAAGCGCACTAAACAGACAACAATCCTCGTACTCAATAAGGTAGACCTCGTCGATAAACCGACACTACTCCCGCTCTTTGAGGACTACAGCCAAAAATTTGAATTCGCACACATTATTCCGATCTCTGCACGCAACGCTGACGGGGTTCCGGTACTTCTTGAGCAGATTGAAGGCTACTTACCGCCCGGACCGCTCTATTTTCCAGCAGATCAACTCAGCGATCTCCCTGAACGTTTTTTCATCGCCGAAACCGTCCGTGAAAAGATTATGCTCCTGACGAAGCGCGAAATTCCCTACGCATCCGCTGTCGTCGTCGAAGAATTTGAAAAACGTCAGACAAATAAATCGGAAGAGATCATCTATATCCGCGCCATCATCTATGCAGAACGACAAACACAGAAGCAAATTATCATCGGTAAAAGTGGGAAACTCATCAAACGCATCGGTCAACTTGCACGACCCGATATCGAAAAATTCTTAGATACCCGCGTCTTTTTAGAACTGTACGTAACAGTCAAAGCCGATTGGCGCAGAGATGCCCGTCAACTTAAAGAATTAGGTGGTTTTGTAGATATGTAACTTCGTTCTTCAATGAATCAAAACCTGCCTGAAACGAAGTGGAAGGGTTTTTGCTTGGGTGTTTCTTTAGACAAGGAGCTAAATAGATAAAAAATGACAGAAGAATTGATCCACGTTCAAGGCGCACGAGAACACAACTTAAGAAATATTGATATCCAACTCCCTAAGGATAAACTCATCGTTTTTACCGGCGTTAGCGGCTCCGGTAAATCCTCACTTGCAATTGATACCGTCTATGCTGAGGGACAACGGCGATACATCGAATCCCTATCCGCGTATGCGCGTCAATTTTTAGGGCAACTCGGAAAACCGGACGTAGACGAAATCATCGGACTCTCCCCTTCTATCGCTATCAACCAAGGGTCAACCGGACACAACCCGCGCTCCACAGTCGCCACCGTAACCGAGATTTATGACTATCTCCGGGTCCTCTATGCGCGTGTCGGGCAATTACATTGTGTTGAATGCGGAAGTGAAATCGGTTCACAAACCGAAGCGGATATAATTAAAACACTCCTCGACTATCCTGACCGTACAAGACTTATCGTTTTAGCACCCATCGCCAGAGGCAGCCGTGGCGCACACCAAAAAGAATTTGAGAGTCTCCGAAAAGCAGGTTTCGCAAGATTGAGAGTCGATGGCGAGATACACGAACTCAGCCCCGGTTTCGCACTCAGCCCAAACCGCCGCCACAATATTGACCTCGTCATCGACAGGATCGTCATTAAGGAAGGCGTTGAGGCGCGGCTCACGCAAGCTGTAGACGCAGCACTCGCACGCGGGGACGGAATCATGCTGGTTCAAACTGTTCCAACGACAAGCGACGCATCGCCATTCCTGCCCGAAGAAGATGATCGCGTCTTTAGTAAAAACTATACCTGTTTAGAATGCGGGCTTAGCTTCGTGAAGCCGGAACCCCGTCATTTCTCATTTAACAATCCCGATGGGATGTGTGAAACCTGTAGAGGTTTAGGCGTACGGATGGGTATTTTACCGAAGCTAATCGTCCCAGATGAAACGCTCTCTATCATGAAAGGCGCCATCAGTCTCTGGGGATCTCTTAACAGGAAGACGCGCGCCACAGAAAAAGCCATCGCTGAAGCCATCGGGAAACACCTCGGATTTGACATCAAGACACCTTGGAACGAACTGACACAGGAACAGCAAGACGCTATCCTCTACGGCACCGGCGACGCTGTCCTCACAATTACCGTTACAGGCACAAGCGGACACAAAAAACGAAAACAGCGACGACGGCATCGCGTCCATTTTCACGGTATCATCCCAGCGGAAGAACAGAAATACTATTTTGGAGACACCGCTGAAGCCGACGAAGACAATTTTCCTGACCACTTCGTCAAAATGCAGTGTCGGGAATGCGACGGCACCCGGCTAAACTCGTGGATAAGGTCCGTGACCATAGCCGATACACCCATAACCGATATACTCGAAATGTCTATTCAGGATGCGACCGAATTCTTTAACACGCTAACACTTCCGAAACGTGAAGCATTCATCGCCAACGAACTTTTGAAGGAAATTCGAGGCAGACTCGGTTTCCTCATGGGAGTAGGATTGGGATACTTGACGCTCGCACGTCCGGCACCGACACTCTCCGGCGGTGAAGCACAGCGCATCCGTCTCGCCAGCCAAGTCGGCGCAGGGCTACGAGATGTCACTTATGTCCTGGATGAGCCGAGCATCGGGCTACACCCACGCGACCACGCCGGACTGCTCACAACTCTCCTAAATTTACGGAACCAAGGCAACACCGTTATTGTTGTTGAACACGATGAAGCAACCATGTTAGTCGCCGATTGGATCGTCGATTTCGGCCCAGGGGCCGGGATTAAAGGTGGGAAAATAACGGACATCGGGACACCCGCACAATTCATCAAGGAGAGCAACTCGCTTACAGCACAATATCTCCGCGGCGATAAAGTGATTGTCCAACCCGAATCCCGGCGTTCCACAGGCGATAGATGGGTACAGATCTGCAACGCACGCCAAAACAACCTTAAAGAAATCAGCCCGAAAATACCGATCGGTACCCTCTGCTGTGTGACAGGGGTCAGCGGCTCCGGAAAAAGTTCACTAATCCACGATATTCTTTACAACGCACTCGCTCGAGACCTCATGAAAGCGAAAACTGTACCGGGCGACTATGACGAGATCCGCGGGGTCATCAAAAATAAAAACGTTCGTATTTCCGAAGTCATCGACAAGATCATTAACATCAACATGGCACCCATCGGGCGGACACCACGTTCCAATGCTGCGACCTACACAAAGGTGTTTGACGCGATTCGAGCACTCTACGCCGGTTTGCCTGACGCAAAACTACGCGGCTATAAACCGGGACGGTTCAGCTTCAACGTTAGCGGCGGCAGATGTGAAGCCTGCAACGGCAACGGCGCAAAAAAGGTCGATATGGGACTGCTCTCCGATGTCTGGGTCGAATGCGAAGTCTGCGAAGGCAAACGCTTCAACAACGAAACGCTCAGCATAAAATATAAAGGCAAAAACATCTCTGAAGTCCTCGAAATGGATATTGAGGCCGCACTCGAACATTTTGCCGATATTCCGAGAGTCGCAAGAGGATTACAACTCCTACACGATGTCGGCCTCGATTACATTAAACTCGGACAACCCGCGCCGACACTCTCTGGCGGTGAAGCACAACGCATTAAACTTTCAAGAGAACTCTCCAAACGCGGAACCGGTAAGACGCTCTATATCCTTGATGAACCCACAACAGGGCTACATTTTGACGATGTGAATAAACTCTTGACAATCCTTCACAGACTCGTTGACGACGGCAATACCGTTGTCGTCGTTGAGCATAACCTTGAGGTCATCAATTCCGCAGATTACCTCATCGACTTAGGACCAGAAGGCGGGGTCGGCGGCGGAACAATCGTCGCTACAGGCACACCAGAGCAGATCGCAGACACACCTGAATCTTACACCGGACAAGCTCTCCGCGGCGATTTCGATATCTGGAAGGACGCGAAGCGACGACTCATGAAACCCGAACTTGCAGACATCTTCGGACAGCAACAAGAGAAACGGACAGCAATCGTTGTACAAGGTGCCACAGAAAATAATCTCAAGAATGTCGATATTGACATCCCGCATCGTAAAATGACAGCGTTGACAGGTGTCAGCGGCTCAGGAAAAACATCACTCGCACTCGACACAATCTACGCCGAAGGACAGCGACGCTATATTGAAACGCTTAGCACTTACGCACGCCAGTTTATAGGGCAGATGGTGAAACCGAAAGTCTCGAAAATCGAAGGACTTTCGCCCGCAATCGCTATTTCGCACGCAAACGCAGGTCAAAACCCACGCTCAACAGTCGCAACTATCACTGAAATTCACGATGGACTCCGAACGTTTTATGCCAGATGGGGGAAACCTCACTGTCCGGATTGCCTCGTAGAGGTCCGACCACAGAGCGCCGAAGAAATTACTGAGAAAGCCTTTGAGCTGTTCCCTAAAAAGCAGGTGGATGTCCTCGCACCCCTCACAAACTTTATGCTACTGCCAGAATCGGAGGCGGGCGCAGTCCGCGGTAAGATTATCGACATCAACGCCAGCGAATCCGCCTACGGGTTGAAAGGCAACGAAGATTACGCCGATCTCTTCAGCCGGTTACAGAGAGCAGGCTTCGCACGCGTCCAAGTCGATAACGAAATTCACCGACTCGATGAAGTACCAAAACTAAGTAAAACCATTCGACATGAAATTTTTATTGTCATCGATCGCGTCGAACTTGTTGACGAAGAAAAGAGCCGGTTTACAGAGGCAGTCGAATTGGCACTCGTCCAAAGCGGTGGGTTCGTACTCCTCCAAGAGACAGTCTCTCCAACGCGCGCATCCACAAAAACGAACCGGTCTAAACGAGGAAGCAGAAAAAAATCGGCGCAGGCGTTACGCACTAAAAAATTCTTCAGCGAACACGCTATGTGCGCCGCCTGTGGCAGCAATTTTGGGCAACTCACACCACGGCACTTCTCCTTTAACAACAAAGTCGGCGCATGTAACACTTGTGACGGACGTGGGACGAATGCACACCCGCCACACGATCGATGCCCCAGCTGTCACGGCACACGGTTAAAACCGTTTCCCAGCCACGTCATGTTTGAGGACACAACTATCTCCGAATTGATGGAGATGTCGATTACCGAAACCATCGAATTCTTTAACGCACGTCTGAAACAGATTGAAGAAATTACGGATGGCTCCCAGAACGGTAAAGACGATCCCGCTGCAGCGAAAGGCGTGTCAACCTCCAGAGCGACGCATCCTGCGCTCCATGTCCATACCTCGCCTGAGTTTGAAGCCGAAGTACTTCGCCAAATTCAGATACGGCTGCAGTTCTTAGAGAACATCGGGCTCGGCTATCTCGCATTGGATCGCGGGGCACCCACGCTCTCCGGCGGCGAAATGCGCAGAATCCAACTCGCCAGCCAACTCGGCAGCGGGCTTACAGGCGTAACCTACATCCTTGACGAACCAAGTATCGGATTACACCCACGCGACCAAGAACGACTTATCACGGCACTTAAAGAACTCCGGGATATTGGGAATAGTGTCCTTGTCGTCGAACATGATCGAGACACGATATTAGCCGCCGATCACGTCATCGACTTCGGACCCAATGCTGGCAAAAGCGGGGGTGAGGTCATCGCGACCGGCGCCCCGGAAATCTTCACGCACAAACCGACGGCTACAGAGAAAGCGTCCCCCAAGTCACTGACGCAGGCGTATCTCTCTAATGAAGAAGAGATCCCGGTTCCCAAAACGCGACGCAAAGGCATAGGTAAACAACTCGCCTTATACGGCGCAGAGACAAACAATCTCAAGAACATTGATGTCAAAATTCCGATTGGCACACTTACCTGCGTAACCGGCGTTTCAGGGTGCGGGAAGAGTTCGCTCGTCGAAGGCACGCTAAAACCGGCACTCGAAAGAAGCAGCTCTATCAAGGCTTCCGACGATGCCATAGACCGCCTCCATACCCGCTATATAAGCGATAGAGAACGTGAACCAGCATATAACGAATATGGGAAACCGGAGTATCGAAGCGTCCGCGGCGTTAGTCATATCAAACGGCTCATCAATGTTGACCAGAAGGCGATCGGTGAAACGCCACGCTCCAATCCGGCAACCTACACCGACCTGTTCACGAAAATCCGAGAACTCTTCGCTGAGCAAACCGACGCACAGAGGCGAGGCTTCGGTATCAGTATGTTCAGTTTCAACCTCGCTTCGGGACAGTGCCCTGTCTGTGAAGGACACCGATTCAACCGCGTTGAAATGCATTTCTTACCGGATGTATGGATACCGTGTGAAGCGTGTAATAGCACCGGCTACAGTCAGGATACCCTCGAAATCCGATATAACGATAAAAATATCGCTGAAGTTTTAGATATGACGGTAGATGAAGCACTCGAATTTTTCAAAGGCAATTCACGTATCTGTCGGACGCTCCGGATGTTAGCAGATGTCGGACTCGGTTATATCCAACTCGGACAATCGGCACCGACACTCTCCGGCGGTGAGGCGCAGCGCGTCAAACTCGCGAAAGAGTTAGCACGGCGGACGACCGGTTCGACGCTCTACATCATGGACGAACCGACAACAGGCCTCCACTTCGACGACATTCAGAAACTGCTCAAAGTCCTGAACCGCCTCGTCGATGCAGGCAACACCATCATCGCCGTGGAACACAACATCGACATTATCAAATCCGCCGATTGGGTCATCGACTTGGGACCGGAGGGCAGCAAAAACGGCGGAGAAGTCGTCGCAATGGGCACACCAGAAGAGGTCGCAAAAGTCCAAGAATCCCACACTGCCCGTTTTTTACGCGAGGTGCTGTAGATACGTAGGACAATATGCAGACACATCAAATTCAAATACATAGGATTTCCGCATTTTTTAAAGTCCCCCTGATAAGCCAGATTTAGGCGGTTAAAACATCAAGATTATGAGTTCGGCTGACGCGTCCTGGGTAAACCATTCCGAAACCTTTGCAAATAACTTCCCGCATCAAGCCAATGTCCACAGCCGCCGGGGCCTCGAAACCGTCATATCCGAACTATCAGAAGAAATAGGGTATCGTGAACTCAGCGACACCATGCAAACATCACTGGATAAGCAGAATACCACTGAGGAGAGTTCCAGCAGCTTACGTCTTTGTCACGAAAAAAAGAACATAACTGACTGCGGAATTTATATTCAAAATTCAGGAAAATATGATGACAACTTATATTGTTACTTTTGAAGTGAATGATGATTTCAAAAAGAATCAGATCAAAGAGAAATTGAAACAATATAGTGGTTATTGTCCAATTCACGACAATTGTTGGGCTATTATCTCGGATCAAAGTGCAGTTCAGATTCGAGACTTTTTGAGTAAAGATCTCCCAGCATCGGAGCGGATATTCGTTATTCGGTCTGGGATGGAGGCTGCCTGGACGAATCCGTATAGTACTAATAATAGTGAATGGCTAAAGGAGAGATTGTAGAATGGTGGATCCTAATTCTCCTTATAAAGACGAAAAGCCTCTTATCAGACGTGGTAGAGTTGATTCTCTTAATATATATGAAGTCAAAGAACACGAATTAGAACTATTAGAAAACGGAGCAGCAGGAACGCTACAATTTAACTTTGCAATTTTTCTGTTTTCTATTGCGTTGACATGTATAGCTGCTTTAGCAACCGCTGATTTTAAATGGGATATTGTGAGATCAATATTTGTTTTCACCACGGTAGTAGGTCTTGTTGTTGGCAGTTACCTTATGCTTAGTTGGTGGCGAACGCGAACATCACTTAAGGAAGTAGTATCAGGCATCAGAAATAGGCTAAACGGACAGGTTACTGATACCCAGATTCCAGAGGAGCCAGAGACGCAACCGAAGATACCAGAAGGTAATGAAGAATCTAACGGATGACATTCTATGTAGAAAGAATAAATATACCAAAGGAAACTTCAAAAATTTGTCGCACTTCTCAAATTTTATCCGGTTTATAGGAGTAAAACAGTAAAGAGAAAATTAACATGATACACATTAACGAAGAACTCTGTATCTATTGTGGGGCATGCGTTGCCGTCTGCCCCGAAAATATCATTGATCTCGTAGATACACATCTCAAGATTGATCAACCGAAATGCACGGATTGTATGAAATGCGTCAAAGGCTGCCCGATCGGTGTCCTCTCTATGGAACGGAACGAGCGGATTTATGCTTTCGATTATCCCGACAGAGGACTCTTTTGATAACAAACACAGCAGAAAGGCGTATAGATGCTACATTCAGAATATGATGTCGTTGTTGTTGGTGCCGGACCGGGAGGTTCCATAGCAGCGAAAGTCGCCGCTGAAAACGGATTGCGTGTGCTCCTCTTAGAGAAACGCCAAGAAATCGGCACACCTGTCCGCTGAGCGGAGGGCATTAGCACAGTGGAGCTGTGCGAATTTATTCAACCGGAGGCTGCCTAGGTGTCACGCGAGATTCACGGCGCACGCATTTTTTCGCCGAACGAAACCGCCGTCACAATCTATCAGCAAGACGCAGGCTATATCTTAGAGCGAAAAGTGTTTGACCGGAGACTTACAGAACTCGCAGCAAATGCCGGGGCTGAAGTCATGGTGAAAGCTCGCGTTACAGGGGTCATGACCGCTAAGGACGGTGCCGTCAACGGTGTTGTATTCCGGTATTCAGGACGAGAATACACCTGTAAAACGAAAATTGTCATCGCAGCGGATGGCGTTGAATCGCAAGTCGGACGCTGGGCAGGCATTGACTCCACCCATCAACTACGCGATGTCGCTATCTGCGCACAATATCTCATTTCAAATATTGAGATTAAATCGGAATATTGCGACTTTTATGTCGGAAGCAAAATAGCACCGCGTGGATACATCTGGGTGTTTCCAAAAGGCGATGACATCGCCAACGTTGGTACCGGTATTAGAGGTAGTATTTCAGGAAAAGACAGCAAACTCGCAATAGATTACCTCAACGCATTCGTCAAACGGAAGTTTCCAGAAGGTAAAATTTTAGGGTTAGTGGGTGGTGCTGTCCCAGTTGGATACGGTTTACCACGGATTGTTGGAGACGGTATCATGCTGATAGGCGATGCCGCACAGCATAGCGATCCGATCTCTGGCGGCGGTATCCCGAATGCAATGTTTTCGGGGAAATTCGCGGCAGAAACCGCAGTGAAAGCCATACATAACGGGGACGTCTCCGAAAAAATACTCAACGACTATCCGAAACGATGGGAACGCGAGAAAGGTAAGAACTTTAAGCATATCTGCCGTATCCGAGACGGGGTCTACAAATTCAGCGACGATGTGTTCGATAGATACGCAGAGACGCTCTCTAAAATCCCCAGCGAACAGATAACAATGGCAAAAGTTTTCCAAACGCTATTAAGACATCAACCCAGCTTATTACTGGAGCTCCGCCATCTCATCTTAGCAGGATGGGTTTAAAACACAACAGATGTCGGTCTAAGAAAAATAAACCCATGCCTCCCTTCCACCTATTCCTCCATTACCTCAGCGGAGCCGCACCCTCCGTTGCAGGGTTTTTGCTCGGGTGTTTCTTCAGGGTTTGTAACCCCGCCTGTCTTTGATTGTGAACTTTACTATAACATACACAAAGTTCACCGGACTGTTCACAATTTTTTCCCGTATTGCACCTTTTCAGGATTAAAATTCGTCTTTAATTATAGAGGCCGTAAAACGTAATCTTTTCATCAGGAGGGAATCGCGTGGAAAGAGAAAACGATGTACAACTAATTCAGAGAACCTTATCGGGTGACGATACGGCATTTGGGATCTTACTCCAAAGATACCAGAAAAGCGTCCACGCGCTCGTATGGCGAAAAATCGGGGATTTTCACATCGCTGAAGATATTACCCAAGACACCTTCCTTCAAGCATACAAAAAACTCTCAACGCTCAAGAATCACAATCAGTTTGCCGGATGGTTGTATGTCATCGCAGATCGGCTCTGCATCGATTGGAGCCGGAAGCGAAGACTCACAACGCAATCGCTGGAGGACACACCTGTGGAAGAAATCGAGAGAGCCTCTTATACACATCACGTATCGGAACAGCGAGAAGCAGAATGCACTGAACGGCACCGTGAACTCGTCAAAAAACTGCTCGCAAAACTCCCAGAGAGTGAACGCACTGTCGTGACACTCTACTATCTCGGCGAAATGACGACTAAGGAGATCGGGAAATTCTTGGGCGTGTCTGTGGATACAATTAAAAGCAGACTGCGTCGCGGACGGAAGCGTTTGCAAGAGGACGAGGAACTGATGATCCAAGAAGTCTTCAGTGGCGTGCAAATACCGGCGAGTTTAGGCGAGAACGTCATGCGACAAGTCGCTGATATGAAACCGACACCGGCTCCGCCTGTGAAACCGTTCCTCCCATGGATGGCTTTAGGGACAGTCGCGGTTTTGATCGCTTTACTCCTCGGCGCGAGCAACCGATACCTTACCCGTTTCCAAAAACCGTATAGTTTTGAAGCACAATCTGAACCGACGATCGAAATCGTTGATGCCCCTATCATCCTTGATATAGTAGCGAAACCGGCTGTGCGAAATCAGGGCGGACGCGATACCAGCCCCGGTAAAACCAGCCGTACGGGTACCCAAGTTTCTAATGTAACTTCAGCATCTGTTTCATCGGAGAATACCACCCAATTTTCTACAGCGCAGTGGATGCACGGAAACGGACCGCCCGCGGGACCTGTCCGCAATATCTTCGCCGCGTCTGACGGGACCGTCTATGCCATTATACAAACCGGGATATACAGCATAACACCAGAGGCAACGGCGTGGACACACGTCAACGCGAGTATCCCAATTAGCGACGCTTTGATGCCGATGGCAGAGCATAACGGTAGGCTTTATATTGTTTCTACTGACGAAATATTTGTTTCGGCTAACAGGGGTGAGACATGGAGGGCACTGGGTCCGCGCCCCAAAGGGGATGCTGTTGAACTCGTCATAACGGGTGCCGAAGAAACGTCCAGCGCGCGAGTACCTATTACCATGTATCTCGCTCTTAAAGATAGAGGGATTTTCCGATCGATAGATGGCGGCGCGCAATGGAACTCTCTTAACGATGGGTTGACGGTTTCCGAGAAAATTTCTGCAGTGACGACTGTTGGGAAAACACTGTTTGCGGGTACAGAGAACGGGCTCTACCGTCTCGATTCAGGCATCTGGCAGAAATTGCCATTGGATACATCCGGTGCTGTCTGCTCCTTGGCGGTTTCAGGGAATAACCTCTATGCTGGAATAGCGCACGAGTTTTTGCTGAGATTAACGCCAACGGAAATAACAGAGGTGATGTGGAATAATAGATCAGATTTTGTCAAAATTTTCCATTCGGCTGACTTGGGCGCGTCATGGACTGAAATATGGCGTGGAAATCAAGATCTGCCCAGCGGGACATTGGCGGGTATAACCGTTTTGGCGACTGGGAAGACACTCCTGGCATTGAGTCTCACGCAATCTCGTTCAACCGACGGTGGACAGACTTGGACGAAACTTGCAAAACTTAAAGATGACTGGAATTTTTTGAAAAATATCCGCCTTCCAGCTGTGATAGTAAACGAGAAAACGTGTTACAAAGCCAACCTATGGGGCATTCATCGCACGACTGACGGTGGTGAATCATGGCATCTATTTATGAACGGGATAATGGGAACATTTATCGTCGATTTGGTCGCGTTTAACAATAGATTATACGCCCATAATGGCTATGAAGTTTATCAATCAACCGATGCAGGCGTGTCCTGGAAAATAGTTCCGGCTGATAGACAGAAAGCTGGATTCAGCTCCTTCACTACCAGTGTGACCATTGATTTAAAACTGATGGTTGTTGGCAACATTCTTTATTCGCTTTTCAGTGGAGGACGTACAGGAGACACTGTAGGAATTTTCCGCTTATCTACCGATGGTGATAGACTCATTCCCATTCAAGGGGTCCCAATTTTTGATCGCAAAAAACTTGCTTTTGAAAAATATAAGTCAAAAGAGCGAGACTATCGTCTCGTATCTCGTCTGAAAAGTGAGACTGCTGCGGCGAGTCGTGATGTGTTTTATATCGAATACATAGGGGAACTTTTCAAATGGAAACTCGGTGATCCAGAGTGGACAAGCACTGGATTAATAGAGGATGATCCGCGATATTCTAACACGTCTTTTTCCGTGTTCAAATTAGCTGTTTCAGGAGAAACCGTCTACGCCGGTAAGTGGGATGGTCAGTTGTTTCAATCGCTTGATGAAGGCGAGAGTTGGAGAGATGTCACACTAACCCTGCCGCTCCGCTTCACTCACTTCAAAGATATAATCTTTGCAGGATCATCGGTTTACGTCGCAACAGATAATGGTGTCATGGCTTCGCGAACTGGCGAAAACTGGCGCGTGCTTACGGATGAAATAGGGAAACGCATTGTTATAGACAAATTTGCTGTGGATGGCACAACGGTTTATGGTGCCGGCGATACTGGCGGTTATCGTTTGAATAACCGAAAGCAGTGGGAACAGATTTCTTCAGAAGTGCCAGATACAATCAGTGATCTCGTCATCGCTAACGATAAACTCTATAGTGCTACCGATCTGCTCTCTGGTGCTAAAGAGAAGGGACTGTTTTACATCTCGCTTGAAGAGAAAAAAAAGAAATAGCCGCAAACATGTTCCTAATAATAGTGTTTGAAAAAGGAGTGTTCTATGTTTATGGTGAGATTGATGCGATAAGGTTTTCCAATATCGCTCGGTATGCCTTACCTGACAAACCGGGGTTCTTTCCGTTTGAACCGCCGCATCGTTTTTTCTCCGATGTACACACGTTGGCTCTCTGGGATTTTAATGAAAGGGAAGGTGTAACTCGTTTTGAAGATACGTCTGGGAATGGAAAGACACTAATAGGCATGAACGGTGCCACTACTACCAGCCGCCCACTTGCTGTCAATCCAAGGAACACCTCTATAACCACGACATGGGGTCAAATCAAGTCAGAATCGTTCTGAGATTCTGAAAAGGAAACTCACGAAAATGAAAAATCTACGAAAGCTGCCAATTTTTACTTGCTTTTTTCTGCTCGTTTTAATGCTGATGCGTGCTGAAGCGATACCACCACCTTCACCAGCTGGTGGCAACTATTTAGCAATTGATGGCGTGGACGACCACGCCATTTTAGACTTTGAAACTTTCGGTCTTCTCTTGCCAAAAGACACAGATGAATTCACCTTTGAAGCGTGGATATATCCAACCACGCTGCCTGACCGGAATATACTCCCAATAATTTTCAGCCAACAGGCGCGGATGTATATCTGGCCCCGTGATCAGCACGGAGATTTCAGACTAATGGGTGCAGTGCACCTTGATCACCCTGCCGGGCTCGGTGGAGTGGCGTTCGGCATGAGAGAGATTTTTTCCCCGAATCAATGGCATCACGTCGCCTTTCAGGCAGAAGCGGGACAGAGGATACTCATCATTAACGATGTCGTGCGCATCTCACGCGGAGGAACAACGCTCGCAGACGATCTCTCACACGCCAGGCATCCACAGGATTTTACAATCGGCGGGTTTGGAGAGAAAATTGCGTCTGATTGGCACGGCGGTCACTTTTGGGGTCATTTTGCGGGCTATATTGACGAGGTTCGCATCTCAACAGCTGCGCGTTACAACGCCGCCAACAAACGCAATTTCACGCCACAGAAAAAGTTCGAGAATGACGCAAAAACGGTTGCGTTGTGGCATTTTGATGAACCGAGCGGAACACGGGCGTTCTCAGATACATCAGGCAACACCTATCATCTAATGGGCGAAAATGGCGCAAAGACCGATGGCGAATTTGCAGCAGTTGAAGCACAAGGAAAACTTGCGACAATATGGGGGCGGTTGAAGCGATGAAGGGAAAAAAATAGAGTTAGAAGCGCGCTCACGGTGCGCCTTCCTCAATGCGGATGTGCTGGTTCGGTTTGATACTCTTACGTGTGCTAACGGCACCACTGGGCCACTTCACTTCGATGGTTTCGATAACAGTATCCTCGTTTATACCAAAGATAGTTGTCAATTCGCTCTGTGAGCAGTAACTGGAACCGCTTTTGACTGTCCGTGTCTGTGTGCCGAGTGCGGAGGTAACGCGAATCTGTGCACCGATACCGTCGCGATTACTTGCTTCTCCGACGAGTCGGATTTTTATCCAGCCGTTGCGGTTACCACCATCGTTTCGGAAGAGGTATGCCGGGCCGTTGGAGGTCGTAATCAGTAAATCCCAATCGCCATCATTATCGATGTCGCCGTAGGCTGCGCCTCTACCCACCACCGGTTTCGCCAAATCTGTACCAACTTTTTTCAGAGCGTCGGTAAACCTACCGCGAGAGTCGTTATGGAACAGGTGCGGCGGTTGCGGATATGTGACTTGGCTTTGGATGGCGTTGATGTCGGTTTCGACGTGTCCGTTGGCAGTGAAGATGTCGAGATTCCCATCAAGATCAAAATCGAAGAAGAAGCAAGCAAAGGTGAGCGTTAACAAGGTAGCGTTTCCGATCTGCGCGGCGGGTGCATCGTCTATGAAGAAGTCGCCTTCGTTGTGATAAAGGTTGAGCATCTCGTTGGAGAAATTCCCGATGACGAGGCTTTCCTTACCACTCCGATCATAATCGGCGGCATCAACGCCCATCGCGCCGGTAGCGACACCTTTTTCGTCATGAGAAACACCGATTTCCAGAGCTGTTTCGATGAAGGTACCGTCGCCGTTGTTTTGGTAGAGTTTATTAGGCTGTGTGTCGTTCGCCTCAAAGATGTCAGGCAATCCATCGCTGTTGTAATCGAAGATACAGACACCGAGCGATTTGCTGGTGTCGTCCTCAATCCGTGCGATACGCGAGACATCCGCAAATGTACCGTTCCCTCGATTTCTGAAAAGTTTGCTGGACTGTCCGGTGTAGGATTCGGGCGTGCAGTAAGATTTGTTGATACCGTCGAGCGTACAAAACAGATCGTTTTCTCTGCTCCATTCAACGTAGTTTGCGACGTAGAGATCGAGGTGTCCATCAGTGTTGTAATCCAACCACGCACAGCTCGTACCGAAACCCGGATTGTGGATACCGGCGGCTTCTGTGATGTCAACAAAGGTGCCATCTCCCCGGTTTTGGAAGAGTCTATCGGTTTCAAGGCAGCTGATATAGAGGTCTGGGTCGCCATCGTTATCGTAATCGCCGACAGCAGCACCCATACCGTAAAGCGGAACGGCAAGACCGGCAGATTCGGTTGCATCGGTGAAGGTACCGTCCCGGTTGTTTCGATAGAGTGCCATCGTCTGTTGTCTTCCGGTTGGGTTCCCCTCCCAATCTTTTCCGTTAACGAGGAGGATGTCTTGCCACCCATCTGTGTCATAGTCGATAAAGGCGCACCCCGACCCCATCGTCTCTGGGAGGTACTTCTTTCCGAAAGCACCGGAGTTATGGATAAAGTCGATGCCTGCTGCCGCTGTAATGTCGGTGAATTGCGGCAGACTTTGTGCTGTGGCATTTAAGGTAACAAGCAGAAAGCAGCAGAATATAATATTGGCTTTTTTAAACTCAATCAGGGTTATCACGGTCAATACGTTGTCCTCTGTTGTCTGTCGCGCCTTCGTTGCGACTTTTTAAATTTTCCTTGCGGTTAGTCAGCGTTACCATTGCTAATAATCCGTTCTCTGTTGTCCGTCGCGCCGTTGTTGCGACTACTCGCTACTGCTAATCAGAAATCATCGCGGAACGTAGTGGAGCGATGCACAAAAACTTAATAGTTAAAAAACGCGGAACGTAGTGGAGCGATGCACAAAAACTTAATAATTAAAAAGTTTTCAGATGTCCCCAGGTAGTTGCGAGTTTGGTTTGTGGTTCGACAGGACGCGCTTTTCCGGGGCCGCCATTCGAGACATTTTCGCCTGTGACCGCAAAGTCATCAAAGTGTGCACGTCCGTCTGCGACAACGAGACCGGCTTGTCCACCTTTTAAGATTTCGTCGTCAATAGCAGTAAACACGGCATCGTCAATTTGAAATTCGAGGATACCCTCTTCGTAAACGGTGGCAGTCAGTTCATACCATGTATCAATCTCCGCATCAAATAGGTAGCTAATAACGTTCCAATCGTCTTGAACTGCCTTTACAATTCGGACGGTGCCGAAGATATAATCTAAAAAAAAGAGGTAGCGGCTATCCTCTTCGCCTCTATCGTGGAGTGTCAGTCCGATGGTTGGCGGCTCGTTTTTGTCTTCCACTAACTTTGCGCGACACGAGACGGAGTAGTTTTTCCATGTGAGTTCGCCTGTTAGCCAGAGGCTCATAAAGCCGGGTAAAAAGATTTCGCCGACAGCTTCACCGTCGTCGATCCACCACTTTTCGACCTTCCGGTCGATATTAAAGATTTTCCATTCACGGGTGTCGTTATCTTCAAAATCATCTCGCCATGTCCCCGCAAATGTCCGTTGCGACTCCGCAACTAAGAAGCAGGCGAGTGTAATAACTGCGATCATCAAAATCAACTTTTTCATGATGATTCTCCTTGTGGATCAGTGACTATGCACTGATCGTCTGTATCGGCATAAGGGCAAAAACTGCAATGCTTGAGATTTTTCTCGTAAACGCCTTGCTGTAACGCCAAGATTTTTTCTGACCACTGTTCGGTGGCTTCCTCTAATTCTGTGGCACTAAAGTGTCCCTGTTCACACTGTCCCTGCTCGGTAAAGAAGATATTTATTTTTACCGTCGGTTGTTCTGGATAACACCGATGGATCAATAGGCTATAGAGTTCCAGAGCTGGCGAGCAAACTGTTGGATGCTGAGCATCGCCGGTTTCGTAGATGATTGCTTGCCAATGTCCTGTTTCATCTCTGAAGAGCCTGTCAATCCTACCGTCAAGAATATGTCCGTCAATATCGGCGTAGATATGCTGATTGGTTTCGGTTTCCGATGCTGAGAGTGCCGTTTGTCCGAGTTCAGAATCGAGGAAGCTATTGATATGTTTCCGAAGTTCGGTTTCCGCATCCACTATTTCTGGGAAGTTTTCAAACGCTTGTTGAATTCGTGTGTCGAGATTTTGTGCATCTGATGCTTTTCTTATTTGCGTAAGGACGTAAAGAATCGCGTTCTTCATTTCACCTTCATTCGGATCCGGTTCTGCCTGTTTGATGGATGGTAGTCGTAGCACATTTTCCAACTGATACCGTAGGGGACAACGCGCATAATTAGCGAGTTCAGACACCGAGAAGGCAGCAGGAACTTCGGTCGGCTGTAGGGCTGATGGTAAGTCCTCTGGAAACTCGATAGGTATCGTTTCATCTGTAGCAGCGTCCGTATCTGTCGTCCCCGCAAGTGTCCGAGAAATCGGGATTTCGAGTGGAAAGCTTTGACTTGTTGTGCTGCCGTTTTTGTATACATCCTGTTTAGCATCTAAATTTAATAAATTATCTGCTTCACCGATTCCGAGGTGTGTGTGGAGCCATTCGAGCATCTGTCGCGGGTTGCCGCTATCTGGGAGAGTCCCCGATAAGATCAGGCGATCCTCAGCACGTGTCGCACCGACATAAAGCAGTCGTTTCTTTTCGGCGACATTCTTCTCATTCGCGCGGTTTTTTATAAAATTAACGATCGCCGGCTCGGTCTTTTGATAGTTGTTATCCGGATTAAGCGGACTAAAACCGATCCCGAATGCCTCGTCAATGAACGGTTCTCGATCTGTTTGCCCCTGCCGGTCAAGTCTCGGAAGCATAACAACAGGGAACTGTTGACCTTTGGCAGCGTGAATCGTCATAATCTGGACTGCACCACTGCTCGCCTCAATGGGTGCCTGTCCTTCGCGCGGCTCTTCCGTAATTAAGATGTCCAGAAATTCGATAAAATCTGGTAGGATTCGCTCGTTTTCATCACCGTCAAAGTTTCTCGCGAGTTCCAAGAGTTTCTGGTAGTTTGCCCAGCGCTGTTGCCCATATTTTCCGGTTTTCAAAGTTCCAATCAATCCTGTTTCATTAACGATTGTCCCGACAAGTCGGTTTACAGGCATACGGTGTGCGAATTCGATATGCGTTTTTAATATGTCTATTGCACGCCTGAGTTGAGCTGTACAGCCTTGGTAATCCAGCGTCTTGTCCCAAAAAGATTTCTTTTCCTGTTTTTCCACCTTTTGTAGTGAAATTTCATAGAGTTCAGTATCGGATATACCGAAAGCAGGACTACGGAGAATAGCAGCGAGGGATGCATCGTTATCGGATGGGTCGTTAAGAAAATTGAGGTAGTTCCAGATGTCATAGATTTCTTGTCGCTGATAAAAGCCGATACCGCCTGTGGTCAGATACGGGATCCCTGCCTCAAGTAAGGCGTGTTCGATGTCAGGAAGATGCGTTCTTGCACGGATGAGGATAGCGATGTCGCCGTATTGTATCGGACGTTCCGACATTTTTCTGTCCTCGCCGCGCACTCGGACGGTCTCTTCTTGATTTGCTATCATATTGTGGATGCGCTGCGCGATGAGTTTATACTCATTCGCTGACGGATCGCCATCTCGTCCTATCAGGATTTCAATGCCACCGTTTGTCTTGGCGTGGCGTGCTTGCGTAAGTGCCTCATATTCCACCTCAAATTCGTTTTCATTTCCCTTACCCATCAACTGCCCGAAAAAGTAATTCGCGAACCCGATCACATCGCGTAGCGAACGGAAGTTTTCTGTAAGCGAGATACCCTTACCGCCATCTTCCCTGATTTTTTGTTTCGTTTTGTTAAACACGCGGACATCCGCATCGCGAAACCCATAGATACTCTGTTTCGGATCACCGACAATGAAAAGGTTCGCGCTTTTGAGTTCGTTTGTCAGGAGCATCACTAACTCGTATTGTAACTCGTTTGTATCCTGATATTCATCTACCATGTAGTACTGATGCCGGTTGACTAATTCCTGCCTGATTTTTTTATTATCGCGGAGCAGGTCTCGGGTTTTCAGTTGTAAGTCGTTGAAGTCGAGCATGCCTTGAGAGAGTTTCACAGTGTCGTAGTCTTTGAGTACTCGGGCGTATAGTGTGAGCAGATCACCGACAGTGCTGAGCAAAAAATCGTCATCGGTTTTTTTAAATTTTCCTTGCGGTTCAATCAGGGTTCTCGCGGTCGTTACGTCGTTCTCTGTTGTCCGTCGCGCCGTTGTTGCGACTGCTCGCCATCGCCAACACGCATCGGTCTCGGCATCGTCTGTTCCATTGTTCTCTACTCTTTTTTGAAGGTCTGGTAGGGTTTTAATTTTTTTTACAGTTGATACCAAAAAATTGATCTCGGTTTCAATACCTGTTGTATCAGTCTTCCTACCAATAAAAGCCGTTGTCGCGATACCACCGTTTTTGATTGTGATTAGGGGAATAAATTGTTTGAGTAACTTTGACACTTCAGGCGAGTTCGGAGCTTTGGCATATTGTGCTTCTAATTGTTGGGTCAAATCTTCAACGCTCTCCACATTTTTTCCTGACGCAACTTGCGACACTCTGCTAAGGCATCGAATGAATTTGGAGACATCAATTGCTGACATGGATTTTTCGAGAACCCGCTGTTCCAAATCTGCATGTATCTCAGTGCTGCTTCGATCGTTATAGATTTCCTGCTTCAGTTTTGCGACGATGTCTCGCTTGTCAATCATAGTGGAGAAAATTTCCACGAGTTTTTTCTCTGCCCCGTAACGTTGTAGCAAACAGCGTAATTCTGGACGGTGCGGGTCGTCTGCATTCGTCGCGATGTCCTTGAGCGTTTCCTTAAGGGTCTTTTGGAGTAAAAGTTTCTGATCGATGCCCTGTAAAACGCTGAAGTTCGCTGGCACTTTCGCTTGGAAAGGAAATTCTCGCAAAATGCGTGAGCAGAAGGCGTGGATCGTTGAGATGTATGCCGAACTCATCTGATCAAGGAAACTGTCGCGATCGCTTATGTTCTCGGCTTCGTTGAGTCTCTTGATAACGCGTTCCTTCATTTCGGCGGCGGCTTTCTCTGTGAAGGTGATAGCGACAATATTTTCGGGACCAGCGTTGCTCTTGCGCAAAATTTCGAGGTAGCGTTCAACCAACACAGTGGTTTTCCCGGAACCGGCACCAGCGGTTACACAGATGTGTTTTTCTATATTTAGAGCCTCTTGTTGCGATGGAGTAAATTGCATTTTTTAGTTCTGATCCTTGATTAACGGCACGATCGCGCGTTTTAATTCGGTAGCGGGATGACTGCTGTTGCTGCGATACCGAGTTGCACAGTATCCCCCGCTTTTTTGATTTCGGTGCCAGGGTTGTAGTGAACGGCTTTGAGCGGAATGTCCGCAGCAACCAACTGGTATTCTTCCATCCTGCCCAAATAATGGACTGCAGTGATTTTCGCTGTTATCCGGTTTTCGGCGCGGCGGCTGTCCTCCTGCGTGCTGTCAATGATGAGTGCTTCCGGGCGAATGGAACATTGCACCGGTGCCCCTTCGCTTAACTCGTGGTAGATGGTCGTGGCGTGCAGCAGGCCGACCGGTGTTTCGATGGTGGCATGACCGTTTGATGTCTGCTGAACTTTACCTAAAATGAAGTTGGTCTCACCGATAAAACTCGCCACAAAAGCGTTCTTCGGGAACTGGTATACCTCGCGCGGGGTACCGACCTGAACAACAATGCCGTCCTTCATAATCGCCATCCGATTCGCCATCGTCAGCGCATCCACTTGGTCGTGCGTTACGTAGAACGTTGTGATATTCGTCCGCTCGTGAATCTGTTTTATCTCCTCACGCATCTGTTGACGGAGGGCAGCATCAAGATTGCTGATCGGCTCATCAAGCAGTAGCACACTCGGTTCAATCACAAGCGCGCGGGCAAGCGCGATACGCTGTTGTTGACCGCCAGAAAGCGTGTTCACTGCCCGGTTACGATAGCCTTCCATTTGCACCATCTCAAGCGCACGCGTGATCTTTTCAGACCGTTCCGATTTTTCGAGTTTGCGAAGCGTTAATCCGTATTCGATGTTTTCCGCGACAGACATGTGAGGCCACAAGGCATAGTTTTGGAAGACCATCCCCGTATTACGTTGGTGCGGCGGCACATTGTTCATAACGGTATCGTCGAACCGTAATTCACCCGCATCCGGTTTGTAGAAACCAGCGACGATACGCAGAAACGTCGATTTACCGCAGCCAGACGGACCGAGAAGGAAAAAAAACTCCCCCTGCTCAATTTTTAGGCTCACATCGTTGACGGCGAGCGTCGTATCAAATGCTTTTGTGACACGTGTTAATTCAACTGAAACTGCCATTTTTTAATTTTCCTTGCGGATAAGTAACGTGTGTTCGGCATTTGACGCGCCTTTACGTCGAGTCGCCTTCCACTTCGTTTCAGGCTTGGCTTCTTTTGCTATACCAGTAACGAGAGGCGTTAAAACGCCGATTATTCTCTCCTACTGATGCCTACTCTTCTGTTTGGCGGATGTCTCTAACGCAACGGAAACCGATGGTACTGCCAGACGAGAGATGATACCATCTATCTGCGACGCGGAGATCTTCAGGGCTGCCACCCCATCCACCGCCGCGTAGGATACGGAAGTTTTCGTTATCTGGTGCGATCTCTCTGCCAAAGCGCGGGTTATTTTCTGGACTCTGACTATAGAACTCCGCACTGTATTCATCGAAACACCATTCCCAGACATTGCCTGCTATGTCGTACAGAGCATAACCGTTTGGTGGGAAACTCCCGACCGGAGCCGTCCACTTCCAGATATCCGCGCCACCCATGCCACCGAGATTGGCATCCATACCTGTTATTATATCACCATTGGGGTATAATTTTCCAGTGAGATTTCCGCGTGCAGCGTATTCCCATTCTGCTTCGGTCGGTAACCTCTTGTGTGCCCATGCAGCGTAGGCAGCAGCGTCGTGCCATTTTACGCCGACGACAGGCGAATCAGGGGCATTGAAGCGCGGGTTATGCGACAGGGGCGGCGGAGGGTAGCCTGTGCTTTCGACGAACTTCTGGTAACGCGCATTCGTTACCTCATATACGTCCATATAAAACGCATCAAGGGTGACAGTACGCACGGGGTGTTCGTCGCTATCACCGACGGTGGAACCCATCTGGAATGTACCTGCAGGGATCAGCACCATTGTGGCACCGTCAATCTCAGAGACAATTTCCACAGGATAATCGGTAGCGGTGATAGGTGAATCCTCGGTGTGCTGTGTGCAGGCGTACATACCGACAGTAACGATTCCGATGAGAAGGATGTCAGCAATCTTCATAGTCTTTCTGCTATTTGTGTGGCAGCTTCGACGATCCATGCCTGTTCTCTTCTATAGACCGTCCGAATATCTAACCAAAAAAGTCCGTCCTTGATCCTACCGATGATCGGGATTGTGGCGTTTCGGAACGCTGCAGCGAGCGTTTCAGCGGACACTTCTGCGGATTCAAGCACGAGCGCGACGCTTGGCAACGTCTCAACAGGTAGCGCACCGCTTCCGATCTGCCCGTAGGTCTCCGAAATTTGGACAGCGATCTTTTCACCAAAAATATCTTGGAGCTGGACCGTTAGCTGCTTCGCGAGGGTGTGGAGGGTCTCTATAGATCGGGTATAACGGTTAAGCATCGGAAACTGCTCAGCAATAGCAGCACCGTCGGTGAGGTAGCGTTGCAGGGTCGCTGACAGCCCTGCGATAATGAGTTTATCAACTCTGAGGGCGCGCATCATCGGGTTCTTACGCATCTTCTCAATCCATTCCGCTTTACCGACGATGATTCCAGCCTGCGGGCCGCCGAGCAGTTTGTCACCGCTGAAGGTGACGATATCGACACCGCTATCGATGCGTTCTCCGACGAGCGGTTCGTGTGGGAGTCCGTATTGGGTCATGTCGATGAGTGCACCGCTGCCGAGGTCCTCCATCGTTGGGATACCGTGTTCTGCACCGAGCTCTGTCAATTCTGCCATCGTCGGTGTCGAAGTGAAACCGAGAATTTTGTAGTTGCTCGGATGCACCTTAAGCAATAGTCCTGTATTTTCATTAATAGCCTCGGCGTAATCGCGAAGATGGGTTCGGTTGGTAGTCCCAACTTCACGGAGGATCGCGCCACTTGCCGTCATCACGTCCGGGACACGGAACGCACCCCCGATTTCGATCAGTTCGCCGCGTGAGACGATGACCTCTTTACCACGTGCCACAGTCTGTAGGGCAAGCAGAACAGCAGCGGCGTTGTTATTAACGATCGTGGATGCTTCGCAGCCTGTCAACTGCTGCAGGAGCGGTTCAGTAATCCGATCGCGATGACCGCGCCGACCGGTTTCGATGTCGTATTCGAGGTTGACATAGTTTTCTGCGGCTTGCTGGATGGCTTCACAGGCAGTATCGCTAAGCAGAGACCTGCCTAAGTTGGTATGTGTAACGGTGCCGGTTGCATTAACGACAGGACGCATACGCGGTGCTGTTTTCGCTGCAATTTTCTGGAGCGTCCGTTCGGCGTATTCCGTGTGTTCTGGGAGTTGCGTCTGATTTCCGCTGAGGATCTCGTTCCGGATGTCAGCAACGACAGTGCGTAGTGCTTCTATAACAAGCGGGCGCGCGTAGGTGGCTTGCAAGTCGAGCATCTCCTGTGTGTTCAGAAGTTTTTCGATGGCGGGTAATTGTTGTAGAAGATTTTTACGTGTATTTGCGCTCAACTTCTGTCTCCAGAAAGCGTCGGTGAGTTCAAAGTTTACCTTCTTTTTTCAATTCGGCTTGAATCTCACGGTAGTCCCGAAAGTGGGTCTCGCTTTTCGCTGCGGTGTCCATGTCTAAAATGTCCTCTAAATCTTCAAGGTGCTGCATGAGAAGGCGGTACTCCTGCATCGACAGGACGGCGGCAGTCTTTTCACCCTTCTGATTGACAAGATATTGCGGGTTGATATTAAGCATAAATGTCCTTCTATCCAAGTTTTTTAGGCTTTTGGATTTCGGAGATTAGTATAGCATATTGTAGGCACATTGTCAAACGGATTTGGAGACGGAGAGGCGTCTTCAAAGTTGAAGATCCCAAATGGTTTGGCTGCTGGCATTTTTTATCAGAGGATTGCTGGTCCTTACGGATTGGATGGCGGTTCATAACTGTTAGTATGTTCATGAATCCGTTGGCGTTCGCGGTTGACGTGCGGATCGGCACGGCGCGGGATGCCAGTAATCGCATCGACGGATTCATCCGCCTTAAAACGTAGATAGAGTTTCTGCGATTTCGCCGCGAGCGACGGGTTCTTCAGAGCGCGGTAACAACGCATCATATTGTAGTGGGCATCCAAATCTTCGGGGTCAACGGTGAGCGTCTTCTGGAATTCAGTAAGCGCGGTTTCGTAGTCGCGTTTTAGGAAGTACATCTGTCCGAGTCTGTTTCGGACACGCGTATCGCGTGGGAATTGCGCAGCGGCGCGTTGGAGATGTTCAATCGCCGTATCGTAGTTGCCGTGCGTCTCTTGAACGAGTGCGTAAAAGTAGTGAACCTTCGCACGATGCAGGTTTTCCGGTGGCAGTGTCCTCTGGATTTCAAATGCCTTTTCAAGCATCGTTTCGGCACCCTGCATATCGCCTTCCTCGATTCTAACTCTTGCGACATTCACCCATCCATCAAGATATCCCGGTTCAATTTCAGTTACCTTCAAGAAGGCGGTTTCAGCGGCTTTCAAATCGCCTTGTAGGAGGAGCCCGATGCCGTAGTCGTTCCAGCGTTCGCGCGCGTTTTCAGAGGCGGATGATGACCGCACCGGCGTTGTCCCTACTATCTTTAACGTTGCTGTGGCGGATGCCATCGTGGTGATAGGGAGGTTCGGGATCGCCTTAATCTTTCCGGCGACATCTGAGGTATCACCTGTCCAGACCCACTTGCCGTTGTCGTAACCTTTATCGACTTGGAAATCGGTATCCTCAGGATCGCGGACACCGGCATAAGCCCACTGCGTGTGCCACCAGTTGAATTTGCGGTAGTTAAGTTTCGCCTCCACTGTCAGCACATCCCCACAATCCGGAGGGATTTCGAGTCGGTAGCGCGCAGTATCCGCAGCACCCGGCGGGATTGTGTTTGAATAAAGCACGGTTCGCATTGCCCAAGCGTTCCGTTTATTAATCAGGTTCCCGTGGGCATCGAGCATATAACTGCGATAGAAATGTGCGCCCGGATCGACCGGTCCGTTGCCATCGGGGGTGTCAATCCTGCCGTTCCAGAAAACGATCTTCCCATTTTCGTCTGTAACTTTCACTTCCAGCCAGATATCAAACGCGTCAATCGTGCCGGCAGGAAACCGATGTCCGACGTTGCGTGTGCGTACGACAACATCAAGCCGTGTCCCCCCGTTTCGCGCGATCTCAACGCCGTCGCTTGGGATCGGTGCACCGTTTGTGAATAGGTCTAAAGTTACCGCATCATCCTGCAAAAAATCGGTCACGGCTTTGAGTTGATCTGGATGTTGGTTGACAAACGGGAGTGCTGTGTTCGCAGCAGGGAACCGGTGGTTGTGAACCTTACCGTCAATATTCCCCGCGTCTGTTGAATCGACAAGCGGCATGTGGCAATCGACGCATTTCTTCGCCGTTTCGGGGTAGTAGAAAGAGAGCGCGCCCTGGTGTGAAACTCCACTTTTTTGCCACTGATCGTAGTCGTTGAAGCCGCGTACCCAACGGAAATTGTTGACCGGTTCATCGAGGTGTACCTTGTGGCAGGTTGAACAGAATTCGGCGGTATTTTGGCGGTGGAACGGCTTGAGGAAACTCTTTTTATGCGGTTCAGGGTCGAGGCGGATGAGGTAGTTGTGCAAACGCCGAATAATCGCGTTATTGCTGGCAGCAATATCGTGAAGTGGTGGATATTTGATAACGTACCCGCTGTTGCCCATCGTATCTTTGACGCGTTCGATAGAGTGGCACGCTGTACAGGCGAGTCCCGCTTGTGCAGCAGGCGTATGCAGATTCTCGCGGATAGGTTTGTCCATTACGCCGTTAAGTAGGATCGCTGGATCGTGGCAGCCGCCACACCACTTCGACGGTTCGATACCGTTAACCTCCTGCATATAGGTGATTGACTTACGGTACCACTGGTTATTAAATGAGGAGAAGTGGTGCGCCGATTCGTTCCACTGTCGATAGATATCCGGATGACAACCGCTTGTCGCACAGGTCTCCGAGGTCAGAAAGAAATCGGTCGGGATGAGGCCCGCTGTTTCTGTTTCGACGGATGCCGGGAAAAAATGTCCCGTTGTACCACCGCCTTCCTCGTACATGCTCGTCGGCGGTAGTGCCGGGTTTTCAACGAGATACGTTTCGTCCGGTAGATAGTACTGTGTGAGTTTCGCACCGATAGGGAAAATAACGACGATAGCCAATACGCCTACTATTATTTTCCGCAACAGTGGTGTCAGAAGTTCAGCACTTCTCAGTAGGTAAATGCAGAAGAACAGGCTACCCGCGCTCACACTGACAATGTGCGTGATGAGGAGCCACCGATAAGGCGTTATCGCACCGACGATCATCAGATAGATACCGCTGATGATACCAACAACTATTCCGATACCTCCCAATTGTCCGAGCGTTGAGGTGGTTTGCTTCTGCATAGGGGCTTGCAAGCGATACCCTAAATGCTTATAGACATAGACGCAGAAAGGGAGTATCAGGACGGTGCCGAGTCCAACGTGGAGTAAGACGTTAGAGATATAAAAGAGCGTCGGTTCACCGAAGCTGAACAGGTACGCGCTGTTGAGTAGTAGAATAAGGAAGGCAGCTAAAGAAAATTTCCGCATTTTTAGACTATTCGTGGATTGGACGAGCAATAATATATCTTCAAGATGCTTAAGTCTTTTTATATTTTATCATATTTCTCTACAAATCGCTACATATTTATACTGAAACGCAAAATTAAATAGACACTTTTCATTTATCAGAAGACAGCTCGTAGGGGCGAGGTCCCCTCGTCCGTCTTTCAAGATGTGCCCTATTAATTCTAAACTTTACTCTAAATACAAATGGCGAGGTTAAAAAAACCTCGCCACTGAAGAAGTTTGGATCAATCTTGTTAGACCAATTATCGGTCTTCGATAAGTTTTACACCCCTATAGTGTATTTCATCGTACCATAGGCGAAATTCTTCTTTGGACAATTTCTCGCCTTCAGTACCTACTTGAATCGTGGCATTGTCAGGGATGTCAACGGTAAATACCTCAGCTGGAACCTCGTGATTCACGATGAAGTTCTGTGTCTCTATAATGGCTCTACTGATTCTCCCTTAAGAAGGTCTATTGAGATGTTCCGCCGGGTGTAACCCGCATCGGGAGCGGTTCCATTAGTTCATAGATCCATCCGCCCGGGAGTATCGGGTCACCCTCAACACCTGTTACCTTCAAAAAAGATCTATATCTCAGAATCTTTCCGGTATAAGCGAGGTCTTGGAACAGTTGTTTCACCTCTTGCCAAGTTTCGTCGCGCCATGTGGCAATCCGGGGTGACATTCCTGCTGTGCCATCTGTGCTTCGCAGCTCAGCGTAGAGTTCCGCTGCTTTGGTGAGATTCGTTCGGATTTCGTTCTCAAGTTCCGGAATTTTCTCCTCAATTTCAGCGAGTGTTAACCCAAAGAACCGTTTTTCGGATTGCGGAACGCTTCGGATTTCAGCGTCAGCCGATGTGCTTGTACGGTCGTCCCTACTCGGAATAACAGCCTTTCCGAACTGGTTTCGCAGTGCCGATTTGGCATTCAGGTCAAGGATAATAGGTGTATCAACGATTTCGATCAGATACTCAGATTCTGCCTCAAAATTATACGGTTTCTGATACCGAACGAGATATTGATTACCGACACCGAGTCCTAACACAATTAAAACAGCAGCCGTACCTAAAGCCGTCCACGGCAGCAACGGTTTCGCAGCTGGCGGTGAGGGCATCGGTTTTATATTGGCAACCTGTCGTCCGATGTTCTCTATCAGGCTAACAGGCAGTTGGACACTACCGAGCATCTCCTGAATCAAGAGCTCTTCTCGTCCCTGTAGACGCTTTTTCGCCCGGCGGAGCCGACTGTTGATTGTGTTCACCGACACACCTAAAAATTTACCGATCTCCTTCGCTGTCATTTCGCCGAGATAATGGAGCGTTACGACTGTGCGTTCACTCTCTGGGAGTCTTTGCAGAAGGTTTTTGACGATTTCATGTTGATGCTCGGTGGTTTCTGCCTCGCGTTGCTCTGATACGTAACGTTTGTAAGAGGTGTTCTCTATCTCTACCACAGGCGTACCCTCCAGCGATTGTGTCGAGAGTTTCTTCTTCTGGTTCCACCGCTTGCAAAGGTTATTCGCAATGACATAAAGCCACCCCGCAAACTGATTCGGATTTCTCAGTGTTGCAAGTTTTTTGTATGCCTGAAGAAAAGTATCTTGCGTAATTTCTTCGGCGAAATGGAAGTCGCCGACCTTGCGCCAGGCAAGAGCGTGGACACTCTTTTGGTACTTTCCGACCAAGGTAGTGAACGCTTCGTCGTTACCTGACAAGATACTTTGAATGAGTTGCACGTCGTCTTTTTCCATCAGGAATCTCCATTATTATACCAAATCTCTTTGCATTTATTTCCCTGCGTTTGAGTCTTCAATTATTAAAGATACAATTTTGAGGCGAAAAACGTGCATAATTTTCAAAAAGCATCGAAAAAGTTGAATCCACTTGCTCCGAATGTTTGATTCATCAGCGTTCATTTTCTTCCCTCTTAAGGTCGTCAAACGTTGTTATACGAGTCTTGACGTAGATAAGATTTCATATCCCAGAGCAGGATGGTGCAATCAAAACCTCCGCTCGCTAAAAGTGTGCCATCCGGTGAAAAAGCGAGTTCCTGAATATCTGTCGGATGACTCCAGAAGGTCGCAATATTCTTACCTGTTGAAACCTCCCACAGCCCGATAGGCACCTTCTCGTGGTCTTCTTGCCACCAAGAACCGGAGACAAGATACCGTCCACACGGCGAAAATATCAACGCATAAGGACGCTGACAATTGTCGGGGGGGACTATCACCATACGGGTCTCGTAAGTTGTCGCATCCCACAAACGTATCTCACGATACAGCCCACCAGCGATGAGATCACCAGATGGAGAAAACGCGATTGAATGAAGGGCGGACTTATCAGTGTAACCCTGACGCAGACGATTTAAGATGCGCCGGATTTGCCGCGGGTCGCCTCTATACAGAGAAACATCCGATGCCTCAAATAAGGGCAGCGAAGCGAGCTGTTCACCACTCTCAAAATCCCAGACGCGGGCTGTGTAGTCGCGGGCCGCCGTAGCAACCTTCGCGCCACTCGGATGAAACGCTAAGGTTGTAATCCAAGTCGTATGTCCGATGAACTTTCGCAGCTCCCGCCAAGACTCAACAGACCACACACACAAGTTCCCTTCCAAATCTCCGCTAACAAGGTGTTCACCCGTAGGTGAGAACGCAAGGGCAGTTACAGCCTGTTTATGTTCAGTGAGTGTTGTCATCGGTGTCCCCGAGGCAGCCCTTAAGACTTCAATCGTTTCCCTATTCTCGCCAACGTTGATAGCCAACATGTTTTCACACGGGGATAAAACGCACTTTTCATTAGCAGGACTAAGTGTTCGTCGAACTCGCCTTTGGACAACATCCCAGAACATAATACCGCTTTTGCCGCCGTCCGCGCTCACCAATGTCTTACCGTCTTGCATAAAAAACAGTGTCTGAACCTTGCCCGCCGTATGTTCAAGATGAGATGCTACCGTGAGCGGGGCATCCGCGTGCCACACGCGCATCTCACATTCCGTGGCGATTGCGAATTGCTGCCCATCAGAAGAAAACCTGAAGGCGTTTCTGGCATTTCCGCTGTATTCAAAAGTGTCAAGCTGCTCTCGTCGGGAGGCATCCCACAGGATCACCTTGTCCTTATATAAATCGGCAACCCGTAAGGTTCCATCAGACGAGTAAACAGGTATCAATTTATCTCCACCATAATCCGAATCAGCCATCTCAAGGGTTTCTTCATCAATATTCCAGACCTGTAACTCAGTAGTGCTCTGACGATTGGTAGATGTATTTTGACTACTAACAGCAAGGTACCTTCCACACGGTGAAAAAGAAAGACCTTGTATGTGTTTTCGGGGTGACAGGAGCGCGAGGTGTTCTTTCGTCTCTATATGCCGGACAGCAAGCTTGATACGACCAGCGACATAGGCGAGATACTGCCCATCCGGTGAAAAATGGACTAAAAACCTGACAGGTGCCTGTTCTCCTTTCTTCGGGGGTGCTCCGCCTTTGAAACTTGCGACATGCATACCGGTCTTTGCGTCCCATACATAAGCACCGCCGTAACCACTCCCGGATGCAGCGAGGTATCGGCTATCCGAGGAAAAAGCAAGGGCGTTCCGATAGCGCGTTCCTTGTATTTTAGCGGTGCACCGTTGCGTCTCGGCATCCCACACCTTAATGACACCATCCCAGTTGCTGGTAGCAATCCATTGTCCATCAGGAGAAAAGGCAACGGTAGAAACCAGTCCCCTTTCAGTTTTCCACAATGCGATCGGTTCCAGGGTAGCGAGTTCATAGAGCCAAACCCCGATAGTCGTCGCAACTGCAACGGACTCGCCATCCGGCGAAAACGCCAAATCATTTATCCGCCCCCTACCCAACCTACCAATCGCACCTTCTGGGAGTGCCCAAGTAGAAACATCACTGTTGCTAATACGATTTATTACTTGTTCCATTTTTCCTCCTCTACATTCCATCCTGAACCGGTAGAAAGACAGGACTTCACCGGTTAGATATCATGTGGGGTATACTAACTAAAGGTAACAGATCATCTTAAAACTGGCAAATCGGTAAAAGTGAAAGATTTGATAGATATACATCAGTGCGGAAGAAAAAGTAGAAAATTCTATGGTAAAGGAAGTCCATAGCATGGTTCGGATTTCGAGTCATCCCGTAATGCTATGGGGCGGTTTTCAGGTTTTATAGCAAAACCTAAAAATAAGTTTACGCTTGTAGCATAGGAAACCGTTAGCCTGTGCCGTTGGGAAACACAACTTCACAACCCACACGACGATATAAGTGTATAGGTAATTACGGAATCCACTACAAACTGCGTAAAGAGAAGGACGTTAGGAAACTACCGAGTTTCTGATGTAACCGTGTAGAATTTGACGGTGCGTATCTGTCCTTGAAAAATTTCCAATCAGAAATAGTGTAAGTTATCCGGCGGTGTAGCCACCATCAATCGGCAAAGCGATGCCTGTAACGAATGCGGATTCGTCGGAGGCGAGGTAGAGTGCACCGTAAGCGATCTCTTCGGGCTGTGCGAGTCGGCGCATCGGGTGCTGATCGGCGAGGTTCCGATATTCTTCCGGTGTCTTGACAACACCGGCAACCAGCGGTGTCTCAACGAAACCGGGACAGATGCAGTTAACTCGGATGTTGTCTTCGGCGTAATCGAGGGCCATCCCGCGGGTGAGGTTCGTCACGCCGCCTTTAGAGGCGACGTACGCCGCCCGGACTCCCGCACCCACAAGACCGTAGATAGAGGACAAGTTAATAATCGAACCCTCGCCGTTTTTCTGCATCGCCGGAATCGCTGCCTTCGAGCAGAGATAGACACCCGTGAGATTGACATCTAAACAGCGATGCCAATCTGCTTCCGGCAGATCGGCGACAGGGAGTCGCATGGCGATGCCGGCACTGTTCAATAGGATGTCCAGTTTTCCGTATCTGCTAACGGTTTCCTCTACCACTCGTTCCGTGTTGTCTGACACTGTCACATCGGTTTCGACGTAGATGGCTTCGTTACCTGCGGCTCGGATGGTGGCGACAGTCCGGTTCGCGCCATTTTCGTCAATGTCGGCGACGACGACTTTCGCACCGTGTTCGGCGAATAGGATTGCTGTGGCTTTGCCGATGCCGGATGCGGCACCCGTGGTGATAGCTACTTTATCTTTGAGTCGCATTTTTTTATAATTGCGGTATTTCGTCAGTTGGCGAGTACGCAGTTAACAGTACGGGTTTCTGCGAAATCCTTTCAGTACTCATACCATTTCTAAAAGTTTATATTGCATTAACCATACACTGTCCACCCAGGCCCGGTAGGTTCGGTTTCCTAACCGAACCGGGCATAACTCAAAAATGGTGGCACTTTTAAGACGAATCGTCAATTAGAATTGGTATCAGTTATCAGTTAAAAGAGGGAGGCGATAATTCTAACACCTCTTAACTGAAAACTGAAAGGCGTACTCGCCGTACTGAGTACTGATAACTATTTGATTTAGAGACCTTTCTCTGTCCACTCTGCCGGGTTCACCTCTGGTTCACCGATTCGGTTTCTGAGCAGACCGATCTTTTCAATTTCGAGTTCAATGACATCGCCGGGTCGGATCCAACGGTCGAGTTCCCATCCGCACCCTTTTCCGACAGTACCTGAACCTAAAAACTCACCCGGATAGAGCGTCTCTGATTGTGAGACAAACGAGATCATTTCGGCGAAGGAGTAATACATATCCGATGTATTTCCGTCTGTCCAGACTTCATCATTGACCCTGGCAATCATTCGGAGGTCGTAGGGATCGCCGATTTCATCCGGTGTCACAAGACAGGGCCCCATGATGTTGCTGTTATCGAAATCTTTTCCTTTCGCCGGACCGAGTGCCATGGTCATGTGTCGGAACTGGATATCGCGGGCACTGATGTCGTTGTAGATGGTGTAGCCTGCAATATACTCTGGTGCCTCTTCTATAGAGATATTTTTTCCGACTTTGCCGATGTACACCCCCCACTCCAGTTCAAAATCGAGTTTTTCCGTGTAATTGGGCCACGTGACAACGGCTTCGTGCCCAGCGATGGAGGATGGACTCGTGCTGCCGCGGTAGTAGTTGGGTAGTTTAAACCATTCCGGCGAGATCTCTTTACCAGTAATCTGTGCGGCGGCATCCATATGGGTTTTGAACACGCCGAAGTCGCGTAGGCTCGCAGGACGTGGGAACGGCGCGAGCAGCTGCACAGCGGCAACCGGAAAGATGCTGTCGGATGAATCGTTACTGTCAACGGTCTGATTGATATGTTTTTGTGCGTCAGCGATGCGATTCTGCTCAAAGAATTGGGTCATGTCTGGGGCAACAGCCGTAAGGTCAACGATTCGGTCATCAGAAATCCATGCACCGAGTTTCGGTGTTGCCCCTGTCACTTTGGTTTGAAAGGTAACGAGTTTCATAGGGATTGTTTTAAAACAGTCGCGCCTCCGTGTTCAAGTAATTGCGTGGTGTTGATTATACGATAGATGCATTTAGAAATCAATGTTTTTAAATTTGTCTTGTGTATACAACAGCGGTGTGGCATAATTAGTAATAGGACTTACGCATGCTTCTCTTTTGTAGCATAGACTGTTAGTCTGTGCCCCAAGAACGCTGTGTTTTCCGAGAAATATCTGCGAAAAAAACTGGCTGTCGTCAAAATTGCGTAAGTCCTGAGTAATATATGTTTGCCGATGTTCACGCTGCCCTTCTGTTATGAACGTCCCGAAACCGAAAAGGTGAAAATATGGTTACCCGACAAGACATTCAAGCGACATGTGATGACATCGTCCGCGAGTTCTCACCTTTGCAGGTTGTTCTCTTTGGCTCTTATGCCTACGGCACGCCGACAGAATATTCCGATGTCGATCTGCTGGTCGTCATGCCGGTGCCGAAATCCGAAACCCGCCAGCGAGAGATAGAGATTCGGGAGCACCTCGCGCGGCCTTTCCGTCTACATGTGCTTGTGCATTCGCCTGAAGACCTTGCATATCGTCTCGTGTATAACGACTGGTTTCTCCGAGAGATTACCGAAAAAGGCGAAGTGCTTTATGAAACCCCCAATTTTTTCTTGAAACCTGTAAAGAAGGAAAAACGTGCGATGAATCCATTAACAGAGGAATGGGTGCAGAAAGCCGAAGGCGATTATACTGTCGCACAGCAATCCCAGCAAGGACAGAATCCCGTAAATGATGTTATCTGCTTCCTCGCTCAGCAGTGTGTTGAAAAGTATCTAAAGGCGTGGCTTCAAGAGGCGAACATCCCTTTCCCGAGGACACACGATTTAAAAGAATTGTTGAATTTAATTGTTCCAACGATTCCTGCTTGGGATGCGTGGCGGGAAGATTTTTCAAAGCTGTCGGAACACGCCGTTGATCCCCGCTATCCTGGAAAGTTCGCGACCGCAGATGAAACCGCACACGCGATGCGGATCTGCAATGAGGTGCGGCGAGCGGTTCGTGGGCAGTTGAAACTACCACTTACACCAGAAGGTGCGCTATCATAGTCGGAAGCATACGCTATGCTGTTAAGGACAGGAACAATTCCTCCAAAGACACTTCAGTTGTGTGCATTTCGAGCAATCGCCAGCCATGTCCGACAACGGTTGCTGCTACCGCCGCCCGAATATCGGTTGTCGGTGTGTAGTGAAGATGGAATCTTGTGGTGTCACCCGCATGAGTACCGGTCTGCTCAACCCGAATCACGTCTGGAATATCTGTGAGTACTGAGAATATATCGTCGGCTGGCGCGCCTGCGATCTCAAGCGATAACGTTAAAGTTGCCACTGGTACGTTCTCCGTATCGCTTCTGTTTGATACGGCGCGACCGCCTTCCAATTGAACATCCCCCGTAATTTCGCCTCTACTGATGACAATCAATCGTTCGCATGTCATACTCGCTTCCGGTAAGATATGCGTACTGAACAAGATTGTGCGTTCTTTGCCGAGCGTCTTGATTAATTCTCGGATTTCGACGATCTGCCGCGGGTCCAAACCGGAGGTCGGTTCATCAAGGATTAGAACATCCGGCGCGTGGATGAGTGCTTGTGCCAAGCCGACACGTTGCCGGAAGCCGCGCGAGAGTTGCCCGATAATCTGGTGCCTACGTTCCGTGAGTCCGCACGCTTCAATAGCGTCGTCGAGCTGACTTTTGATATTTCGGCGCGGCACACTACGGATCTTTGCCATGTACCTTAGATACTTCGTTACTGTCATCTCTGGATAGAGCGGCACGTTTTCCGGGAGATAGCCGATCCGTTTCCGGACTTCCCTCGATTCCTTGAACACGTCGTATCCTGCGACGTTAACGCGTCCACTGCTTGCAGGCATAAAGCAGGTGAGGATCCGCATCGTCGTAGTTTTCCCAGCACCGTTGGGCCCTAGGAAACCGACGATCTGCCCCTTGTCTACCTGAAAGGAGATGTTTTTTAGGGCTTGGAAAGGACCGTAGTTTTTTGTGATGTTTTGGACTTCTATCATTTTTTATTTTTAGTGTGTAAGGGTCAATCCGTATCAGAAGTGGATTGTGAATTCCGCGGAATACTGAAATTTAAATCTCGGTCTCGACCTATCAGGTACAGATTATTATCCGGCTGAACCGCTTCCGATTCGGCAAAGGCTTCCCGTAGATCGACAGTTTCGCAACGGACATCCACCCGATCAGGATAGACGAAGACCTGCCGCCACATCATCGGGTAGCAGATAATACCGGCGGAGACGATGCACAACATGCCTTGTTCCCGAAAAACGCGGTTCAGGTGAAGGTGTCCACAAAAGAATGCCAAAACCTGCTTGTCAAAAGGTGAAATGATTTCGAGGACTTCCGCGGAGTTAGCGACTCTCGAACCGACACCTTGAAACTCGACATTTGGAAAAGGGAGTTGGTGTGAGAAAATGAAGACCTCTTGGCCATAATCCCGTGCCCTTTTTAACTCACGCTCAGCCCACGCCAACTGATTCGTGCTGATATACCCGTGCGTCAAGTCTTCCGGTACTTCCTGTGAATCGAGAAGGATAAATCGAATATTTTCATGAACAAAACTGACCGACCCCATGCCGTTGATGCCGAAACGTGCTAAGTAGGCATCTTTAGACCCGGTTTCCGGATGCAGATCGTGGTTACCGGGGATGTAATAGCAGGGGGCATTTATCCTTTCGCCAAGTGCTTGTGCTGTATCAAGCGCCACTTCGTATTCTTCGGCGGACATTTCAAAACTGTTACCACCACACACAATGTCTCCACCGTGGATGACAAAAGCTGGTTCAAAAGCGTTCAATTGTTCGACCAGTTTTTCATAGAGTGCGACGCTGTTTTTTTGCTGTTGTAGTCCACCGACAAAATTCCGCGGGGCATTCGGGTAGAGATGTGTATCCGTGATGAATGCAAATTTAAAAAGTGTCATGGTATATCTCGTCTTCCGGTGAGGCTCTTAATTTTACCGATCCTTAATGTAGCCTGTCGTTCCGTTCGGATTGACCCATTCGGTTTCCCAGTGTGTCTCAATACTCTCGCGCCATGCCTGCGCTGCTTCTGTCAATTCAGCAGTGATGTCCGGATGCGCATCCTTCAGATTCTTCGTTTCACCCATATCGGTTTCGAGATTCGCGAGATGTACATCGTCTTCGGGAGGCGCGCCCTCTACCAGTTGACCGTTAAGGACCAACTTCCAATTCTCACGACGGACAGCAGTCTGTTTGCCCATCTCCCAATAGATGTCGTTGTGCGGTGTCGGTTCACCGTTTGCAACCATCGGTAGCACATCGAGTCCGTCGAGTTCGTATTCGGATGGATTCCCACCGGTTGCGGCGAGGAACGTCGGAAATACGTCCATCGCTGCGCCGATTTCACCGATAACCTGTCCGGCTGGAATCTGTTCAGGCCAGTGCATAATACCGGGGGAACGGATGCCGCCTTCGTAGAGACTGAATTTATGTCCTTTCAATTTTCCAGCGGTGCCGCCGTAATACGGGTCTTGCGTGCCATCTAACCAGTTCCGTGTTTCACGCGAGGGTCCGTTGTCACTCTGAAAATAGGAGAACGTGTTCTCTGCAAGTCCGAGTCGCTCTAATTCCGCGAAAATTTCGCCGACGCTGTCGTCAACTGCGCTAAGCATCGCAGCCATGATTTGCCGGTCCCATGGAAGGTGCGGGAATCGGTCAACGTACTTTTGCGGCGCATGCATCGGGTAGTGCGGCGCATTGTAAGGAACATAGAGGAAAAAAGGTTTTCCGAGTTCAACAGATTTACGGATATACCGAATCGCGTATTCCGTAATAAGTTCCGTGAAGTACTCGCCGTTTCGATAGATTTCTTCGCCGTTTTCCCAGAGATCGTGTGTCTGATCAATCCCGCGTTGTGCCATACCCCAATAGAAGATGTGCGAAAAGAAGTCGATACAACCCGCCATGAACCCGAACCAGTCGTCGAAGCCGTGGTGCTCAGGACGCGAACCTTCCGCAAGCCCCAAGTGCCATTTCCCAGACATCGCGGTGTAGTAACCGCGTTCCTTCAGGACCGTTGCCAGTGTCGGAACAGAAGGCGGCAGCCCCGTGGCTGTACGATGTCCCGCTAAAATTGATCGGACCCCAGCGTGGCACGGGTATCGTCCTGTTAAGAGCGATGCACGTGAAGGCGAGCAGACGGGTGAATTCGAGTACCAATCGGTGAATCGCGCCCCTTCGGATGCCATTCTATCGAGGTGTGGCGTTTTGAAATCGGTCGCGCCCATGCAAGACAGATCGCCGTATCCTTGGTCATCTGTTAAAAAAACAATAAAATTAGGTTGCATAGTTCTACGGCTCCATTGTGCTATTTTTTCCAGAAACTCCGGTCTAAACTCCGATATTGTATGGCTTCAGAGACGTGGACTGCCTCTATGTTCGGGTTATGATCGAGGTCTGCGATGGTACGGGCTACCTTCAAAATACGGTCATACGCGCGCGCACTCAACCCTAATTGGTTAATCGCAACCCGGAGGAGGTCTTGTGCCTGGTCATCAACTTTGCAATATTCTCGTATCTGCTTTGATTGCATACTGGCATTGGCGTGTATATTGGTGCCTGTGAAACGTTCATGCTGGATTTGGCGTGCTGCTTCGACCCGTTCTTGGACGTATGCCGACGGTTCACCGGTTGTATCCGCGGCAAGTTCCGAATATTTTACCGCTGGCACCTCAACCTGGATGTCGATTCTATCTAACAGGGGCCCAGATATACGGGAGATATAATTCTGAATCTGGTTCGGTGTACACTTACAGTCTCGGTTCGGGTCGCTGAAGAATCCGCACGGACACGGGTTCATCGCTGCAACGAGCATAAAATTTGCCGGATAGGTGAGCGATGCCGCTGCACGTGAGATCGTTACCTGCCGATCCTCAAGCGGTTGCCGCATCACTTCGAGAACGTTCCGCCGAAATTCCGGGAGCTCGTCTAAGAAGAGCACACCGTTATGCGCCAGACTGACCTCACCGGGACGCGGCACATTCCCACCACCGATTAAACCTGCGTCTGAAATGGTGTGATGCGGTGAGCGATACGGACGCGTCACAACCAGAGGCGTATCACTTGGCAGGACACCGACGATACTCTGGATCTTCGTCGTTTCTAAAGATTCCTCTATTGAGAGTCTCGGCAGGATGGACGGAATCCGCTTTGCGAGCATCGTCTTACCGGAACCCGGCGGCCCAATCATAATCAGGTTATGCGCACCCGACGCAGCGACCTCAACAGCGCGTTTGACATGCTCTTGCCCCTTCACATCAAGGAGATCAATGTGCGTTTCGGCACGGGTGGCATGCGGATCGGTGTCGAGGGTATGCGGCTCTGGTGTTATCTCTTTCTCGGCATTGAGGAGGGCGGTGGCATCTGATAAACTGGTGACCGGGTAGACGTTCACACCTTCTACGATTGCCGCTTCTTTCGCATTTTCGGCGGGTAAAATGAGATCCTTTATCCCGTGATCTTTGGCAATAATGGCTATCGGCAGCGCGCCTTGTATGCCTCGAATGTTCCCGTCAAGTGCCAGTTCACCCAAAATGATGGCGTTCTCGAGCCTCGCAAGATTCACCTGATTCGTAGCCGCCATGATACCGATTGCAATCGGAAGGTCAAATGCTGAACCTGTTTTTCGGATATCCGCAGGGGCAAGGTTCACCGTGACTCGGGTCTGTGGGAAGTAGAAACCGGAGTTTTTAATCGCTGCAGTAACCCGGTCCCTGCTTTCTTTGATGGCACTATCCGGTAAACCGACAGTGGTGAAGTAAGGGAGTCCACCTGCGACATCTACTTCAACTTTTACGATATAGGCATCAATTCCGAGCAAGGCACTGCTAAGGACTGTTGCAAGCATACGAATGTTTCCTTCCAAATTGCGTTATTTTAAATGTCCTAAAACTATGATTAACGATATATCTGCAGTTACTTTTGATCAAACTCACGCGAATACTATCATATCACAGGTGATATTAACCGGTCAACGTTTTTCCGTTTCCCGGGATCACGGATCAGTGGACAAACGGCTATGGCGAACTGAAGTCGCCTGTAAGTCTGTGTAACAGTTGTAACTGTCTTTGATTAGCGACGACTAATATGGCATCTCCTGTTTGCAGTCTCTTATCACCTGGTGGATTATAGAGAAATGTGCCGTCGTTATCACGGATGGCGATGATAACCAAGCCGGTCTGCTCTTGGATACTTGCGGCTTTGAGAGAAATCCCATCGAGTTGAGAATCTGGTCGAACAATAGATTCTGCGAAATGCGTATCATCCAGATTTTGGGTGATACTTTGTAGGAACTCTACGAGATGTGGATAGAGGATACTCGAGGCGAGGCGTATGCCACCGATATGATCCGGTAGTACAACTTCATCTGCGCCAGCGATGATAAGTTTACCCGGTGAGTTGTCTTCAACGGCTTTAGAGGCGATTTTTAAATGCGGGTTGAGCTTTCGGGCGGAGATGACGACAAATAGGTTATCTTGGTCCCGACTGAGGCATGTGATCAGGCCTCGCGCACGTGTGATGCCTGCCCGAATGAGCAATTCATCGTCGGTTGCATCGCCTTGGAGGTACGAAAAATGCCGTGTATCCGTCAAGTGGGTAATTCGCTCTTCCTCGAATTCAATACCCACGAATTCTACATCTGCCTTCAGCATCTCGTCAAGCACATGCACGCCGGTATCACCGAGCCCACAAATGATATAGTGGTTTGATAATTTATCGACAGTTCGGATCATTTTTTGTTGTCGGAAAAAACTCTGTAACTGACCTTCAATAAGATACGCCGTGGCGATCGTGATACTATAGGTGAACACACCGAACCCACCGATGAGCAGAAACAGCGTGAAAATACGGCCATCATCGCTCATGTCCAGGTTGCCATAACCGACAGTTGTCAACGTAATGACCGTCATATAGATCGCGTCAAGCAGTGTCCATTTTCCTCGCGGATTATCCTGTTCGAGCAGTAGATAACCGACAGTTCCGATCACAAGCAAGCCGGCAAGCATCGCTAAAGCGATTGTAATTTGGCGTTGGTAATTCATTCTCCTATTTCGTGAAGGTGCTAACTGCACCTACCGGAACATCGTTATAATTGTTCCGAATCCGTGCTGCCCTCAATTAAGAACCGTTTTCCGCTTCGTTCGTTGGTGCCTCTGCTTCAGCGGCGTTATCCGATGGTTCACCTTCCGGTTCTTCAGCCGAAGCCTCTTCTTGAGTTTCCGTTTCTGGGGTTACTTCCGGCCTACTGATCGCGCGGACATATCCCATTCTCAGTTCGTAGAGCGTGTTTGCCAGAAAATTGGCTTCCGGCGCAGTGAGATTGCCCTGCGTTTTCTCTTCGAGCATCTCAATGGTATCAATAATGCCTTTGACGAGTCCGAGATTAACAACCACCTCGTCTGTTTCAGGGTCTCGGATGCCCTCTAAATAGAGCTGCCCTGTTGCTACGAGGTTGTTAAGATAACTGATAAAATCTATACGTGGAAGTTGTTGTGCGTCTTCCTGAGTCGTTGGCTCTGCCATATATCGCTCCTGATTCCGATTTGCCTAATATATACTATGGTTTGGACAATTTTAAGAATTAAGATGACAATAAACAGAAAAAAGGGTATCCTTTCATAATAAATCATAAACCTTGAAAGGACATATCTAATGACCCCTCTTTCCTGCTTAGAAGACATGTTATCAGACTTTA